>CAXTMX010000004.1:0-65606 GCA_964245585.1 uncultured Sphingomonadaceae bacterium
GGTCACCACGCTCGGCGCGCCGATCGTGTCGCCGCCGACGATCGCCGCGCCGAGCGTGGTGACCGTACCTGCGCCGCCCCCGGTAATCCATGTCGAAGCGCCCCCCGCGCCGCCGCCGCCGCGCGTGTCGCAGGCCGCTTCCGCTCGCGGCGATCCCGCGCAGTGGATCACGAACGACGATTATCCGCCGTCCGCGCAGCGCGACGGACGATCGGGGGTCAGCGTGATCGCCTGGGAGGTCAATACCGCAGGCAAGGTGGAGAACTGCCACACCACCCAGTCTAGCGGATCGCCCGATCTCGACGAGACCGCGTGCCGCGTGCTCACGAGACGCGGCAAATACACACCGGCGAAGGACCAGGACGGGAACCCCATCCGTCAGACCCAGAGCCGGCGCGTCAAATGGGTCCTGCCCGAGGATTGATCGATCTCACCGGCTCTCCCGGCCACTCGCAACGAATGCATTCAAAAGGAACAGTTTGATATGGCTACTCCCGCAGCGTCCAATCCCTATGGTCTGATGGAAGCTCTCGAGCAGGGCGGCATCATCGCCCAGACCGTGTTCGCCATCCTCGTGATCATGTCCGCCGGCTCGTGGTACATCATGTTCACCAAGCTGCTCGAGCAGCAGAAGATCTTCAACCAGGGCCGCGCCGCGCGCACCAGCTTCTGGGGCTCGCCCAACCTCAAGGAAGGCGCGAATCGCCTCGAGAAGAACAGTGCCTATCGCCAGCTCGTCGACGACGGCCTGCTCGCCGAGCAGCAGCACACCCAGCTGACCGATCCGATCGATCAGCACGAGTGGATGCAGAGCTCGCTCACCCGCAGCCAGGCGGCGATCGGCTCCAAGCTGTCGAACGGACTCGCCTTCCTCGCCACCGTCGGTTCGACCGCGCCGTTCATCGGCCTGTTCGGCACCGTGATCGGCATCTATCGCGCGCTGATCAAGATCGGCGCCGCGGGCCAGGCCTCGATCGACGCGGTCGCGGGTCCGGTCGGCGAGGCGCTGATCATGACCGCGCTCGGCCTCGCCGTCGCGGTGCCCGCGGTGCTCGGCTACAACTGGCTGGTGCGCCGCAACAAGTCGGCGCTCGAGCAGCTCGGCGCCTTCTCGGCCGATCTCCACGGCTACATGGTGTCGAACGGCGCGGTGCGTCCGGTCGTCGCCGGTCCGGCCAAGATCGCCGCGCCCGGCAAGACCTCGCCGGCGACCGGTTCGCCGACCGGTTCGGCCGGCGCGGGCAATACCTCGCGCTGATGGCTCTCGGCCGGAGGCAGCGCCCCCGGCCGGATCCGCACTGACTTTGCAAGATAGGATTTGATTCGATGGCAATGAGCGTGGGCGCGGGCGAAGACAATGACGATACCCCGATGTCCGACATCAATACGACGCCGCTGGTCGACGTCATGCTGGTGTTGCTGATCATCTTCCTGATCACCGTCCCCGTCGTCATCCAGACGGTGCCGCTTAAGCTTCCGTCGGTCCGGCACGATCCCACGGCGACCAAGCCCGAGAACGTCTCGCTGTCGATCCGCGGCGCGAAGGACGGATCGTGCGAGGTCTATTGGGGGATGACCAAGGTCACCCCGCAGGAGCTGCTCGATCGCGCCGTCGCCAAGCTGCGCCTCGAGATCGAGAAGCAGGGCGGGATGAACGCGCCGGGCCTCGAGCTGCCGGAGGCGCATATCCGCGGCGACGTGCGCACGCCGTTTCGCTGCATCGGCGGCGCGATGACCAATCTTCAGCGCGCCGGCTTCCAGCGCGTCGGCTTCATTTCCGAGCCGCCGCCTGGCGCGACCGCGCGCCTCTGATCGGATGATCCCCACCCATCACGTGTTCCAGGAGTAGAATATGGCAATGGCCACAGGTGGCGGCGGCGGTGAAGGCAACGCCCCCAACGAAATGAGCGACATGAACATGACGCCGCTGATCGACGTCCTGCTCGTGCTGCTGATCATGTTCATCATCACCATTCCGATCCAGACGCACGCGGTGAAGCTCGATCTCCCGGCCGACAACCCGAATCCGCCGCCTATGGTGGTCGATCCAGTCAAGAACAAGATCACGATCGACGAGGCGAGCACGGTCTATTGGAACGGGACGCCGGTCGATCTGGTGACACTGCGCCAGTATCTCGATCTGACCAAGAACCAGGTTCCAGAGCCCGAGCTGCATCTTCAGCCGAACCCGAACACGCCTTACGACATCGTCGATCGGGTGCTGGCGGTGACCAAGAAGGCGCAGGTCGAGAAGATGGGCTTCGTCGGCAACGAGGCTTATTCGAGCTTCTGACGCGTGTCGGCGCCAAGAACGTCCAGGGGCGGGCCACGGTCCGCCCCTTCTTTTTGACGGCTGCGCCAGGGAACCGACGTAGCGGGGATCAGCGTGTGGCGGGACCGCCGGTCACCGCGCCCTGCTGACCGGGATTGTAATTGACGCCGCCGGGGGTCAGGCGGTTCGTCACCGGACGGTCGACGAGCGTGTAGATCGCGACGGTGAGCGTCAGCAGCGCGGTAGCGAGCACGACGAACAAGAGAGTCCGCCGTCGCGCCTTGCGTTCGGGCTCCTGCCAATCATCCGAGTCGGGCATGTTCGAGTTCCTTCGCGGAGAGCATGGCAGGTTGTGCGCGGCGGGGACAGCGCACAACGCTTTAGCCCATCGATCTATCGGCCTGACGGCCGGCATGCCGGTGATTCCGTCGATTATCTCGGCAATACCATTATGGCGCCGCTGCTTATGCCTCGAACTGAAGCCGCGCGAGCCGGGCATAGACGCCGTTGCGGGCCGACAGGCTGGCATGATCGCCCTGTTCGACGATGCGGCCCGCGTCCATCACGACGATGCGGTCGGCGGCGCGCACGGTGGCGAGGCGATGCGCGATGATCATCGTCGTGCGCCCGGCCATCAGCCGCTCGAGCGCGTCCTGGATCAGCCGCTCGCTCTCGGCATCGAGTGCGGAGGTCGCTTCGTCGAGCAACAGCAGCGGCGCGTCGCGCAGCAGCGCGCGCGCGATCGCGAGACGCTGGCGCTGGCCGCCTGACAATCGCGCGCCGCCCTCGCCGAGAAAGGTGTCGAGCCCGTCGGGCAGCGCGCGCAGAAAGCCGGCCGCATTGGCCGCTTCGGCCGCTGCCCACAACGCCGCGTCGTCCGCCGCCCAGTCGCCGTAGCGCAGATTGTCGCGCGCGCTCGCGGCGAACATCACCGTCTCCTGAGGGACCATCGCGATGCGCCGGCGCACCGCGGCGGGATCGGCGGCGGTCAGCGGCACGCCGTCGAGGCTGACCGTGCCGCCCTGCGGATCGTAGAAGCGCTGGGCGAGCTGGAGCAGGGTCGATTTGCCCGCGCCCGACGGGCCGACCACCGCGACGGTCTCGCCCGGACGGATCGTCAGCGTGAAATCGTCGAGCGCGGCGATCTCGGGCCGCGTGGGGTAGCGGAAGCTCACGCGATCGAAGGACAATTCGCCGCGCGCCGGCTCGGGCAGTGCGATCGGCCGAGCCGGCGCGCGGATCTCGGCCGTCTCGCGCAGCAATTCGCCGAGCCGCCCGGCCGCCCCGGCGCCGCGCAGCAGATCGCCATAGACTTCCGACAAAGCCCCGAACGCGCCGGCGACGAATCCCCCCGTGAGCACGAACGCCGCGATCGATCCGCCGCTCATGCGCCCTCGTGCGACGTCGATCGTGCCTTCCCACAGCACCAGCGTGATCGAGCCGAAGATCAGCGCGATGAAGACTCCCGTCATCAGCGCGCGCATGCCGATGCGCCGGCGGCCGGCGAGGAAGACATGTTCGGTCGCCTCGCGAAAGCGCGCGGCTTCGCGCTCTTCCTGCCCGAACGCCTGGACGACCTTCATCGCCGCCAGCGTCTCGACCGCCAACGCGCCGACGTCGGCGATGCGATCCTGCGACGCGCGGCTGAACGCGCGGACGCGCCGGCCGAGCAGGATGATCGGGCCGATCACCAGCGGAATGCCGAACAGCAGCAGCGCCGCGAGCTTGGTCGACAGCGCGAACAGATAGATCAGCCCGCCCACCCCCGTGAAAAGGTTGCGCAGCGCGACGGACACGGTGGTACCGACGATCTGCTCGATAATCGCGGTATCGGCGGTCAGCCGCGACGCGATCTCCGAGGGGCGGTTCTCTTCGAAGAAGCGCGGCGCCAGCGTGAGCAGATTGCGCTGGACCGCGGCGCGCAGGTCGGCGACGACGCGCTCGCCGAGCCACGACACGAAATAGAAACGCAACGCGGTCGCGATCGCCAGCACGGCCACGATCATCAGCAGATAATGAAACGAGCCGGTCACGCTTTGGCTGCCGCCGCCCTCGGTGAAACCGCGATCGATCACCCGCTTGAAACCGTAGGGGATGGCCAGCGTCCCCGCCGACGACACCGACAGCGCCGCGGCGGCGGCGGCGATCCGCCCCGGATAGCGCAGCGCCAGACTCCAGATCAGCCGAAGGTTGCCGATCGGCGCTCGCGCCGTATCGGCTGTTTCGTTCCCCGCCATCGGGCTCGCCTAGCAGCTGGCCCGCCGCCGCTCAACTCGGCGGCGAAGATGCTGCATTGCAACGAGCCGATGCTTTGGCCATATCCCTGGCGTAACGACGGGTCATCCTGGCCCGAGGAACAGACGCATGCTTTACGACACGTACGAGCTGCAGCGGCAGTGGCTATCGGGCGCGAGCGCGCTCGCCAATATCGGTGCCGAGTGGCTGCAGAACCCGGCCAATCCGTTCGGCCAGTTCGGCATCAATCCGATGGTCGCGTCGGGGCTCGACGTGTTCGCTCACGCGTCGGCTTCGCGCGGCAAGCCGGCGTTCGGCTTTACCAGCACTATCGTCCAAGGCCGCGAGGTCGCGGTGACCGAAGAAATCGTGCTGCGCAAGCCGTTCGGCCAGCTCAAACGCTTCCGTCGCGAGGGAGTCGAGACCGGACCCAAGCTGCTGATCGTCGCGCCGATGTCGGGTCATTATGCCACGCTGCTGCGCGGCACGGTCGAGCGGATGCTGCCGGGCCACGACGTCTACATCACCGACTGGCGCGACGCGAAGCTGGTGCCGTTGACGGAGGGCGAGTTCACGCTCGACGACTATATCGATTATCTGATCGAATTTCTCGAGCATCTTGGCCCGGGCGCGCACGTGCTGGCGGTATGCCAGCCGTCGGTCCCGGCTTATGCCGCGACCGCGCTGATGGCGGCCGACGGCAATCCCGCGCGCCCGCGCACGCTGACGATGATGGGCGGACCCGTCGACACGCGCGAAGCGCCGACGCAGGTCAATACGGTGGCGACGCAGCGGCCGCACAGCTGGTTCGAGAGCAATGTCATCGCCACGGTCCCGCTTTATTATTCGGGCGCCGGGCGGAAGGTGTATCCGGGTTTCCTGCAACTCGCCGGCTTCATGGCGATGAATCTCGGCAATCATCTGATCAGCCATTATCAGATGTACCAGCATCTCGTCGCCGGCGACGGCGAGAGCGCCGACGGCACGAAGGCGTTCTACGAGGAATATCGCTCGGTCTGCGACATGACCGCGGAATTCTATCTCCAGACGATCGAGGTCGTGTTCCAGCAGCATCTGCTGCCCAAGGGCGAGATGATGCATCGCGGCCGACGGGTCGATCCCGCGGCGATCCGCGACACGGCGATCCTCGCGATCGAGGGCGAGCGCGACGATATTTCGGGTCTCGGCCAGACCAAGGCGGCGCTGACGATCTCGACCGGCCTGCCCAAGCGGCTGCGCAAATATCATCTCGCCAAAAATGTCGGTCATTACGGCATCTTCAACGGCCGCCGCTGGCGCGAGGAGATCGCGCCGGTGGTCGAACGATGGATCGCCGGTCACGATGGCGCATGACATGATCGCGGCCGGCGCGGAGCAGCCGCGCTGAGCAGCGCCGGGCCGCAACTCGCCGCACGGATCGAGCGCTGGCCGGTCGCCGGCGCCTTCACCATCGCGCGCGGCGCCAAGACGCATGTCGACGTCGTCGTCGCGGAGCTTGCGCGAGGGGATCATCGCGGCCGCGGCGAGGCGACCGCGATCTATTATCACGGCGAAAGTGCCGAGACTGTGCGCGCCGCCATCGAGGCGATGGCCGGGCCGGTGGGCTCCGGCGCCGGCCGCCACGACCTGCTCGCGCTGATGCCGCGCGGCGCGGCGCGCAATGCGCTCGATGCGGCATTGTGGGATCTCGAGGCGAAGGAGCGCGGGCGGCCGGCATGGCAGCTCGCCGGGCTCGCGCCGCCCGCACCCCTGACCACGGCCTTCACCATCTCGCTCGGTGCGCCGGCGCGGATGGAGGCCGATGCGCGCGCGGCGGCGGCGCGTTATCCGCTGCTCAAGCTCAAGCTGGCCGGCGAAGGCGATCGCGCGCGGGTGGCGGCGGTGCGGCGCGGCGCGCCGGTGGCGCGGCTGATCGTCGACGCCAACGAGGCTTGGACCGGGCGCGACGTCGCGGCGGAGGCGGCAGCGCTCGCCGCGCTGGGCGTCGAGCTGGTCGAGCAGCCGGTCGCGGCAGGGCAGGACGCGCTGCTCGACGGCATCGTCTCGCCGATCCCGTTGTGCGCCGACGAAAGCTGCCAGGATCGCGCCGACCTCGATCGCTGCACCGGGCGCTATGCCGCGATCAACATCAAGCTCGACAAGGCGGGCGGGCTGACCGAAGCGCTCGCGCTGGCCGGGGAAGCGCAGGCGCGCGGGCTCGCCGTCATGGTCGGGTGCATGTTGTCGACGTCGCTCGGCGTCGCGCCGGCGTTCCTCGCGGCGCAGGGGGCGCGCTGGATCGATCTCGATGGGCCGCTGCTGCTGGCGCGGGATCGTGACGACGGCATCGCGTTCGACGGCGCGACGATGGCGCCGCCCTCGGCCGGGTTGTGGGGATGATGCTCAACCGGGCTCTGCGTCCGATTTTGCGCTGGCGTAAGGCATGATCAGCCGGCCGTCGGGCGCTGCGGTGAAGCTGGTCTGGGTGGGGTAGGCGAACTGGATGCCGGCTTCGTTGAACGCCCTCAGCATCGCGATCGCGACGGCGCTCTGCGCGACGAACACTGCCTTGAGCTCCTCGGTGTGGACGTCGAATTGAAGCTCATAGTCGAGGCTCGAAGCGCCGAAGCCGGTCATTCCGCAGCGGACCAGCGTGCACCCGTCGCAGGCCGCGACGATGCCGCGCACGAGCTCGGGGATGCCCGCGCAGACGTCGGGCGGCGTCTGGTAGACGATTCCGAACGCCAGGATCACGCGCCGGCGGTCGAGCCGCGCGAGATTGTGCAGCTCCTTGTTGAGCAGGTTGGTGTTCGAGATCACCACCTCCTCGCCGGTCTGCGCGCGGATGCGGGTGGATTTGAGCCCGATCGCCTCGACCGTGCCGACGGTGGTGTCCCATTTGACGATGTCGCCGCGGCGGAACGGGCGATCGAACAGGATCGACAGCGCTGCGAACAGATCGGCGAAGATGCCCTGCGCCGCCAGCCCGATCGCGATGCCGCCGATGCCGAGCCCCGCGACCAGCCCTGTGACATTGACCCCGAGATTGTCGAGGATCAGGATCGCCGCGATCGCGAACAAAGCGATGCTGACGAGCAGGCGGATGATGCCGATCGCGCTGCCGAGAGTGCTGTGCTCAAGCCCGTCGGCGCCGGCGCGATGCTCGACCAGCCCGAAGATCAGCTCGCGCACCCAGATCGCCGCCTGAAGCGTGAAACCGATCACCCACAGGAAGCGGATCGTGCCGCGCACCACGTCCGGCGCGTCGGCGTAGCCGATCACCAGCTCGGCGGCGAGCAGGATCATGAACAGAAATTTGGTCTTGGCCAACACGCGCCCGATCACCGTGCGCCAATGCGTTCCCGTAACGTCGCCGCGGCACAGACGCACGCCGAGCGCCTTGACGCCGAGCAGCAGCGCGACGATCGCCGTGCCGATCGCGACGGCTACGACGATCCGCACGCTATTCTGCGTGATCCACGCGAGCGACTGATCCCAAAGCGCGCCCAGATGCTGCTCGAACGCGGCGGCAGGATCGGCCGGGCGCGGCGCGCCGTCGGCCCGGGTCATCGCATCCTTCATGGTCAGGCGGCTTGCTGCGCTTCGTTCGTTTGAGCAAGCTCCGCGAGGAACGCGATCAGTCCGCGTTCGGCCGGGCTCAGATATCGGGTCGCGCGCGGCAGCTTCGGTGCCTCTTCCCCTTTCAAGCCGCCATTGCGGGCGAGCTCGATCAAGGCCGGATGGACATAGGATTTGCGGCTGATCGCCGGGGTATTGCCGAGCGCCTGGGCGACCGGCTCGAGCATCGTCTTGAGGCTGAGGCCTTTGTCGCCGGCCGCGACCAGCGTTGCGAACGCGAGCACGCTCGCGCCCCAGGTGCGAAAATGCTTGGCGGTGAAATCGCCGCCGCTTGCTTCGCGCAGATAGGCGTTGACGTCGGACGAGGTGACCGGGTGCGCCTCGCCCGCGCTGTCGAGATATTGGAACAGATGCTGGCCGGGCAGGTCCTGGCAGCGGCGCACGAGGCGCGAGAGATTGCGGTCTTCGATCGTCAGACGCTGCGGCTGGCCCGATTTGCCGCGATACTGCAAAGTCAGGCGGCTGCCTTTGACCGAGGCGTGGCGAGTACGCAGCGTGGTCGCGCCGAAGCTCTTGTTGGCCTTGGCGTAACCTTCGTTGCCGACGCGCACCTTGCCCAGATCGAGCAGGCGCACGATCGCGGCGACCGCGGTCTGCTTGTCGAGCCCGCGCGCGGCGAGATCGCTGTCGACGCGCGCGCGGATCAGCGGCAGCGCGCGGCCGAAATCGCCGCAGCGATCATATTTGGCGCTGTCCTGCGCCTCGCGGAAATCGCCGTGATAGCGGTATTGCTTGCGGCCCTTGTCGTCATAGCCGATCGCCTGGATATGGCCGTGCGGGCTCGGGCAGAACCAGGCGTCGGCATAAGCGGGCGGCAGCGCGATGCGGTTGAGCCGGTCGATCTCGTCGCGATCGGTGATGCGCTTGCCGTGGGCATCGTAATAGGCCCAATTGCGGGTGAGCTTGCGGCGGGTAATCCCGGGGAGCGCGTCGTCGACGTAGCACAGCATGGGCGAATGAACGCGAGGTGGCGCGGGATCGTTCCGCACGTTCACCCTCCGCCGTTCAGGCTGAGCGTATCGAAGCCTCTTCCTTCTCATCCGAGGAAGGAGAGCCCTTCGACAGGCTCAGCGCAAACGGTCCGCTTTGGGGCTCATGCACCATCGGCCGCCATCCGGCCTTGCGCCCGAGTCGACCACAATAGGTGTCGAAGCCGATCTGCAGCCCGATCAGCATGTAGACGAAGCCCTGGAAGGCGATGCCCACGAACAGCGATCCGATCATGTAGATCAGATGCGCGCTCTGCAGCGCGGTGGCGAGCGGGGCGATCCAGGCGCGGTCGCCGTCCGCCGTGCGGTTCCGCCGGCGCAGCAGCTCCATCCGGAACAGCCCGGTCAGATTGAGCAGCAGCCATAGGATCAGCCCCGGCCAGCCCTGCTCGCCGAGCATCTCGAAATAGCTGCTGTGATAGGCGCGCGCGGCGTCGGTCTCGCGGACCTTGATCGTGGTCTCGACTTCGCCCGTCTTCTGCGTCGCGACGGTGTCGTAGCTGAGCTTGTTCTGGCGATAGGCCTCGAAGCCGCCGCCGAGCGGATGGTCCTTGGCGTAGTCCCACGTCCATTGCCACACCGCGAGCCGGGTCGAGGCGGAGGTGTCGGCCTTGTAATCCTTGATCGTGTCCATCCGCTGGGTGAAGGTCGACGGCAGCAGCGGCACCGCGACCAGCCCGATCGCGCCGAGCAGCGACAGATAGAGCATCCGCCGCCTGACCTCGCGCAGCATCAGCACCGCCAATGCGGCGATGCACACCAGCCCGGTGCGCGCCTCGGTCCCGATCGGGATCAGCAGGCAGGCGAAGATCAGCGCGTAAGCGAACAGCCGCACGCGCCATTCGGGCGGGAAGATCGTGCCATGGCGCGCAAGGAACAGGATCAGCGGGATGATCGCGACCGCGACGGTCGAGATGATGCTGCTCTCGTACAGCCCGGAATTGTTGTCGACGCCCAGGTTGAGCGTGCCGTAGCCGCCGCCCGAGGCCAGCGTCTTGATCCCCCCGATGATCACGATCGACGACGCCGACAGGATCATGAACACGAGCAGCGCCTCCATCCGCAGACGCGTGCGCAGCGTCAGCGGCAGGAAGATCGCGAACACCAGCGACTTCCACACCCAGTCCCACTTGTCGAGCGCCTCGAGCGGGAAGTCGGCGTGGAGCGTGGTCCATCCGGCCCAGCCGAGCAGCAGCAGCATCAGCCCCTGGCGCGGGGCGACGCGCACGTCGCGCTTGTCGTCGGCGATCAGCCAGCCGAGCAGCGCGGCGGAAAAGAAGATCAGCGAGACTTGGATCGAGTTGAGCAGATAATAAGACAGACGCTGCGGCGAGACGATGTCGACATAGACATAGCCGAGCACGAACAGGAACGGCCGGCGGAAACCGAGGCCGAGCAATGCGAGAAGAAAGCCGACGAAGGCGAGATCACGCACCGCGCCGCCATCCTTTCGCACGCGCGGGGACGGGAAGGGGCGGCACCGCCGTCTCGCGATCGAGGTCGTCGCGGAACAGCAGCCGCCACGCGGCAAGCATCATCAGGCCGTGGCTGAGCCCGAGCGAGAACAGATCGATCATCGTTCGGGTCTAGGCCATCCGGGTTGACTTGGCGTTAAGCGTCGCCGTGGCACAGATCGCGCGTGCGCATCCTCCACGTCCTCGACCACAGCCTGCCGCTCCACAGCGGCTACAGCTTCCGCACCCGTGCGATCCTGAAGGCGCAGATCGCGCAGGGCTGGGAGGTCGCCGGGCTGACCGGTGCGCGGCATAGCGTTGGCGGGCCATCATGCGAAACGATCGACGGGCTGACCTTCTTCCGCACGCCGGCGCCCAAGGGCGGGCCGCCCTTGATCCGCGAATGGCGCGAAATCGCCGCGTTGCGCGCACGGCTCGAGCAGGTCATCGACGCGTGGCGGCCTGACCAGCTCCACGTCCATTCGCCGGTGCTCAACGCGCTCGCCGCGCAGCCGGTGGCGCAGCGGCGCGGTTTGCCGCTGATCTACGAGATCCGCGCCTTCTGGGAAGATGCGGCGGTCGGCAACGGCACGGCACGCGAGGGTTCGCCGCGCTATCGCCTGACCAGATGGCTCGAAACGCGCGCGGCGCGCGCCGCCGATGCGGTAGCGGTGATCAGCGAGGGGCTGCGCGGCGATCTGATCGGGCGGGGCGTCCCGGCCGAGCGGATCATCGTCTCGCCCAACGGAGTCGATCTGGCCTTGTTCGGCGATCCGCCGCCGGCCGATACGGCGCTGGCTTGCTCGCTCGGGCTGGGGGACGCGGAGGTGATCGGCTTCATCGGCTCGTTCTACGATTATGAGGGGCTCGATGATCTGGTCGCGGCGATGCCCGCGCTCGCGCTGCGCCGCCCGCGGGTCAAGCTGCTGCTGGTCGGCGGCGGGCCCATGGATGAGGCGTTGCGCGCGCAGGCGGCCGCTTCGTCCGCGGCCGATCGCATCCTGTTCGTCGGCCGCGTCGCGCACGATGCGGTCGAGCGCTACTACGGCCTGATCGACATCCTCGCTTATCCGCGCAAGGCGATGCGGCTGACCGAGCTGGTCACGCCGCTCAAGCCGCTCGAGGCGATGGCGCAACGGCGGCTTGTCGCCGCGTCGGACGTCGGCGGGCATCGTGAGCTGATCGAGGACGGCGTGACGGGTACGCTGTTTCGCGCCGATGATCCCGCGTCGATCGCCGAGACGCTCGCCGGCATGCTCGAAAATCGTGCGATGTGGGATGCGCGGCGCGCGGCGGGGCAGGCGTTCGTCGCGCAAAATCGTAACTGGTCTTCAAATATTTCGCGCTATGCCCCCGCCTATCGCGCTCTCGCGGGCGCACGATGATGGAATGTACGACATGATCGAGCGGTGGTTGAAGCAGGCGAGCGCGATGCCGTTCGAAGCGCCGGTGGCGGCGTTCCTGGGCGTCGCGCTGGCGTTCTTCATCGCGGCCATGCCGGTCGAATTGTTCGACGGCTATTTCGCCGCGACCGGCCTGCCGTTGCTCGGCCTCGCCGGGCGCGCTATCGCGGCCTTGGGGCTTGCCGGCCTGGCGGCCTGGGGTACGTGGAGCGCCCTGGTCGCAGTCGGCCCGGCGAGCGGTCGCTGGACGATCGCGGTACGCCGCCCGAGCTTCACCCCGCGCCGCGCCGACGCGCATCCCGATGCTCCCGCGCGCCGGCCGATCTTTGCCGGCAGCGAACTGGGCGCGCCGCTCGACAGCATTCGCGCCGCGCCGCCGCGCCGTCGCCGCTCAATCGTCGCGCGCGCCGGGCAGCCGGAGGCTCGGCGCGAAGACGAGCCGTCGCCAGAGCCCGCAGCTTTGCCCGCGCCTGCAGCCGAAGCCGAACCCTTGGTCGTAGCCGAATCGCCTGCTTCGGCGGCGCCCTCGCCAGCTCCGTCCGAGCCGGCCCGCGACGCGCATGTCCTGCCTGCCGATCCCGCGCCCGGCGCCGAAGCTAGCGAAAGCGAAAGCGAAAGCCTCGCGGCGCTGATGCGTCGGCTCGAGGAAGGGCTTGCCCGGCAATCCGCCGCTCCCGCCGCCCCGTCTGCCCCGGCGGCTTGGCTGGTCCGCGACGACCGCGCCTCGTCGGGCCGCAAGAGCGCCTGAACTCAGGCGTCGACAATCGTCAGCGCCTCGATCGTCAGGATCACGCCGTCGTCGCATCGTTCGCGTCCCGCCACGGCGATATCCGCGACGATATGGCCACGCAGCTCATAGTCGACATCGGCGATCTCGTTCCCGATTCGATCAGCTGCCTGTTGCGCATCCGCTCCCTCCAGCGTGACGACGAGATAATGGGTCGCGCCGGCGAAGGTCGCGCTCGCCCAGCTGTCGCTCTGCGCATGCTCGATCCTATAGAGAACATCGAGCTGCTGCGCGATCGCCCGGGCGAGGCGCAGCGTCAGCCGATCTTGCGATGCGCTCATTGGCCCGATGCGCCGGCGCGCGCGAGATAGGCCTCGACCCGCGCGATCGTCTCGGGGCGAGGCGTTCGGCCGTTACGGAGATCGAGGACGAAACGGGGATCGCTTACCGCGTCGCGCCCGAATCGGGTTGCCGCCACGCCCGCAGCGCGCAAATGCTTTTCGATCTGAGTGAGAAGATGCATGGACCGCTCCTACGAAATATCCTATCCACGTTGGATAATTCCTATCTCCCTGGCGGTTTCCTACTTGTCTAGGCAGTTTCCTATCGATATTGGGGAGCCGAAATGGATGTATCCGATCTTTCATCAGACGATCCGCGTGCGGCGCTCGAAGCGTTGATCGATCGACGTGGCGAGGACTTTGCCTCGCTGTCGCGGCTGCTCGGACGCAATCCCGCTTACGTCCAGCAGTTCATCCGCCGGGGGGTGCCACGCAAGCTCGACGAGGCCGATCGGCGCACGCTGGCGCGCTATTTCGACGTCCCCGAGCGCATTCTCGGCGGGCCGGACGACGATGGCGCCCGGATCGTCCTGGCCGAGGCGGGAGGCCCGCGCGATCCCGACGATCTGATCCTGGTGCCACGCCTCGATGTCGGCGCCTCGGCAGGCCCTGGTGCGCTCGGCGGCAACGAGCGTAATGTTTCGCGTCTCGCGTTTCGCGCCGGCTGGCTGCGCGAGCTCGCCGGCGGCAGCCCTGCGTCTTTGTCGATCATCCGCGTCGACGGCGAGTCGATGGTGCCGACGCTTGGCCATGGCGACGACATATTGGTCGATCGCTCGGACGGGGCCGATCGCCTGCGCGACGGCATCTACGTCCTGCGCGTCGACGATGCGCTGATCGTCAAGCGCATCGCGCTCCATCCGGCCGGCCGGCGCTTCACCGTTCGCAGCGACAACAAGGATTATCCCGATTGGGCCGATTGCGATCCGGCGGCGATCGAGGTGATCGGCCGGGTGGTGTGGGCCGGCCGGCGCGTCGGCTGAGGTCGCGAGCTAGGCGCGGCGGTCGACCAGCCAGACGAGGGTCGCGATCGCGGCACCCAGCGCCGTCCCGGCGAGCACGCCGATCGTCGGCTGGCCGCAAGCCGCGCCGAGGATCGCGCCGGCGATCACCGTCAGCGCGAGGATCGCGCCGGCGGCACGGGGATTGCGGTTGCGCGGTCGGGACATGCCTTCCCCTGCCACGCGGAACATGACAGTGCTACCCCTCCCGATACGGGACGCCGCGTCCCGCTGCGGCACGGCGTGACCAGCGGTTAACCATCGCGTCACGCGGATCTGCGCGATCGCCGATCTGGCACGGCTCTTGTGTAGCGCAGGGGCAGGGGGAAGAGCATGTCATTCATTCCATTCGTCGCCGACCGCGCCACGCTTGACAGGGCAGCCGAGCTGATGGCGCGCTTCGGGGTCGCGGCCGGGATCGAAGCCGCGGCGCGGGCCGATCGCAGCCGCGATCTCGGCAATGTGGTCCATTTCTGCCGATGGCGCCAAGTCGAGCGCCTGATCGTCCTGCTCTCGGCCAGGGAGGCCTGCGGCACGGTCCATTGAGGCGATCCGCCCCGCTTTGGCGCCGACGCGAGGCAGCGGATCGCCGCCGCTGACCGGAGAGGCTGGCGGGCGCGGCATTCACGCGATAGTCCGTCCTCATGTCGTTCCTGTCTTCGTGGCGCAGCGCCTGGTTTATGGCGTTCGCGCAATCGGTTGCGAGTCTGGGCGGTCCGGCCGGCGCGCAGCAGCTTCCCACGGCCGACGGCGGTGCGCTCGATCCGGCCTCGCCGCTCGCGCCGCTGCCCGATCTCGGCGTTGCCTGGCCCGATCTTGCCACGCCCGACGCGGCGCCTCCCATCGCTCCCGGCGTGAAGCCGGTACCTGCGGCCGGCATCGATACGCGCGGCGAGCAGCGGTACCGCGTTGTCATCGAAGGTATCGACGAGATCGACGATCCCGCTTTCCGCACGCGCTTTGACGGGCTGTCGCTGCTCGCCCAGGGCGAAAGCAAGCCGGCCAACGCCGCGCAGATCGATCGGCGGGCCCGCGAGGATGCCGACACGTTGCGCGAATTGCTGCGCGCCCGCGGCTATTATGATGCCGCGGTGGAAACCCGCGTCGGCGCGGCGGCCAACGATCGCCTTCTCGTCACGCTGGCGGCGCAGCCGGGCGCGCTGTACCGCTTCTCGGCGGTGACGCTGGACGGATTGGGCGGCGCGGGGCCGGAGCAGGAGGCGTTGCGCGCCGCTTTCGCGGTCAAGGCCGACGATCCGGTCGACGCCGATCGCGTGCTCGCGAGCCAGGCCGCGCTGCGCAGCGCGCTCGGCCAGCGCGGTTTTGCATTCGCCAAGGTCGGCGAGCCGAAAGTGACGATCGATCATGACGCGCACCGCGCGACGCTCGAGCTCGCCGTCGAACCCAATGGCGCGCGCCGGTTCGGCAAGATCGAGCTGCAGGGCGCGCGGCTGTTCAGCGCCAAGCATATCGCGCGCATCGCCCGTTTTCGTCCCGGCGACCGCTACGACGCGACGCGGCTCGAGGACCTGCGTCGCGCTTTGATCGCGACCGGCTTGGTCTCGACCGTCCAGCTCACCACCGTCCCGACCGCCGATCCGAACGTGGTCGACGTTGCGGTCCGGCTCGAACGCGCTCCTCCGCGCACGATCGCCGGCGAGGTCGGCTATGGCACCGGCGAAGGCCCCCGGATCGAGGTCAGCTGGCAGCACCGCAATCTGATCAAGCCCGAAGGTGCCGTCACCTTCCGCGGCGTCGCCGGGACCCAGGAGCAGTCGCTCAGCGCGCTGCTCCGCCGCAACAATTACAAGGCGCGCGATCGCGTGCTGACCGCGCAGATCGCCGCGACGCATTCCAAGCGCGAGGCTTATGACGCGAAGACGTTCACGCTCGCCGCCGGGCTCGAACGCCAGACCAGCATCATCTGGCAGAAGAAGTGGACATGGTCCTATGGCGTCGAGCTGTCCGCCTCGGACGAACGCGACGTCGTCTCGTCGACCGGGCTGCCGCGGCGGCGGACCTTCCTGATCGGCGCGCTGCCGACCAGCCTGGCCTATGACGGGTCGGACGACCTGCTCGATCCGACGCGCGGCTATCGCCTCTCCGGCCGCCTCTCGCCCGAGGTCTCGCTGCAATCGGGCGCGTTCGGCTATGCCCGCGCGCAGATCGACGGCAGCGTCTACCTCCCGTTGAGCGGGCGCACGACCCTCGCCGGGCGCGTCCGCCTCGGATCGATTGCCGGCGCGAGCCGCGATCGCATCGCGCCATCGCGCCGCTTCTATTCGGGCGGTGGCGGATCGGTGCGCGGCTACGGCTATCAGGATATCGGCCCGCGCGACGTCAACAACGATCCGGTCGGCGGGCGCAGCCTCGCCGAATTCTCGATCGAGACGCGGATCAGGTTCGGCGAATCGTTCGGCATCGTGCCGTTTTTCGATGGCGGCAATCTCTATCCGGGGGCGCTGCCGGACTTCACCGGGCTGCGCTATGGCGCTGGCATCGGCGCACGCTATTACAGCAGCTTCGGTCCGATCCGGGTCGACGTCGGCACGCCGATCAATCCGCGCAAGGGCGATGCGCGCGTCGCGATCTACGTCTCGCTGGGCCAAGCCTTCTGATGATGCAGAGGCGGATCTTGCGCTGGATCGGCGGCGGGATCGCGGCGCTGCTGCTGCTCGTGCTCGTCGCTCTTTGGGCGGTCGACACCAATCCGGGCCATCGTTTCCTCGCCGACCGCATCTCCGCGCTGGCGCCCAAAAGCGGCTTGCGCATCAAGGTCGGGCGGATCGACGGATCGATCTGGGGCACGGCGCGAATCCGCGACTTGCGGCTCTATGATCCGAACGGCCTGTTCCTCGAGGCGCCCGACGTCGCGCTCGATTGGCGGCCAGCGAAATGGCTTGCCAACCGCCTCGACATCGATCGTCTCGTGTCGGACCTGATCGTGCTTCACCGCCTGCCCAAGTTGCGCCCGACCGGACGCAAGGGCCCGATCCTGCCGAGCTTCGACATCCGCATCGGCCGGCTCGACGCGCGCGTGCGGGTCGAGCCCGGGGCCGCCGGGGGGCAGCGTCGGCTGCTGCGTCTGGCCGGCCGCGCCGACATCCGCCACGGTCGCGCGCTGATCGACCTGAAGGCGGTCGCGTCGGCCGGCGATCGCCTCGCGCTGCTGCTCGACGCCGAGCCCGATCGCGATCGCTTCGATCTCGATACCCGGCTTGCTGCCCCGGCCGGCGGCCTGTTCGGTGCGCTGATCGGCACCAAGCGGCCCGCCGCGCTGATCGTCGCCGGCAAGGGCACGTGGAGCGCATGGGACGGGCATGCCACGCTCGACATGTCGGGCCTGCGCATCTTCGATCTCGGGCTCGGCGCGCGTTCCGGGCGTTACTCGCTCGGCGGCGTGCTCGCGCCCGCGCCAGTGCTGCAGGGCAAGAAGCAGCGGCTGAGCGCGCCGCGGATTCTCGTCAAAAGTCAGGCGACGGTGGCCGACCGGCGCCTGGCCGGCGCGCTGTCGCTGCGTTCGGGCGCGCTTGCGCTCGACACGAACGGAACGCTCGATCTCGCCGCCAGCAGCTTCGATCAAGTTGCGCTCGACGCCCGGCTGCTGCGCCCGGCTGCATTGTTCCCGAACATGACCGGCAAAGGCATCCGGCTGCGCGCGACCCTCGACGGGCCGTTCGGTACCGCCGCTTTTGCCTATCGGGTGACCGCGCCGCGGCTCGCGTTCGACACGACCGGATTCGAGGATGTCCGCGCCGCCGGGCGGGGGCGACTGTCGAAGACGCCGATCGCGGTGCCGATCCGTTTCGCCGCGCGGCGCGTCACCGGCGTCGGCGAGGTCGCCGGCGGCATCCTCGCGAACCTCACCGTCGATGGCGTGCTCCACGTCACCGACAAGACGCTGACCGGCGAGGGCATGCGGATCGATTCGGACAAGATCAAGGGCAAGCTCGCCTTGCTGGTCGATCTCGTCACCGGCCGCTACGACGTCAGCCTGTCGGGCCAGCTCGCGCGCTACCTGATCCCCGGGCTCGGGATCGTCGACGTGCTGACCGAGGTCAAGGTCGTGCCCGGCGCCGGCGGTCGCGGCACGCGCGTCGAGGGGCGCGGCCGTGCCTGGGTGCGGCGGCTCGACAATGCCTTCCTGCGTTCGCTCGCGGGCGGGCTGCCGCGGATCGACACGCGCCTGGTGCGCGGGCCGGACGGCATCCTCCATTTCGGCAATCTGGTGCTGACGGGCCCCGCGATCCGCATCGTCGGCAACGGCATCAGGCGCAAGGACGGCACGTTCCAGTTCGAAGGCAACGGCACCCAGGGCCAATACGGTCCGCTCAAGCTCGCGCTCGACGGCCGCATCGACAAGCCGACGCTCGACATTCTGCTCGCCCGGCCGATGGACGCGCTGGGGCTGGCGCAGGTGCGGCTCAATCTCGACCCGACCGCGCAGGGCTTCGCCTGGCGCGCGGCCGGCGGATCGACGCTTGGGGCCTTCACCGGCCATGGCGACATCCTGCTGCCGTCGGGCCAGCCGGCGACGATCGGCGTCGCTGCGCTCGACGTCACCGGTACGCGGGCGAGCGGCGCGCTGCGCTCGCTGCCGGGCGGGTTCGACGGGCGGTTGGCGGTAGCCGGCGGCGGGCTCGGCGGCGCTTTGCTGTTCCGTCCCGTCGGCACCGTCCAGCGGATTGAGCTGCGTCTGACGGCAAGCGGCGCGACCTTGGCCGGCGCCCAGCCGATCGCCGTGCGCGAGGGCGTGCTCGACGGCGCATTGCTGCTCGATCCGGCGGGGACTTCGCTCGACGGATCGGTCAATGCGCAAGGCTTGCGTCGCGGTGCGCTGTCGCTGGCGCGGCTGGCTGCGACCGCGCGGCTGCGTGGCGGCGTGGGCGAGGTGCGCGCCTCGATCGCCGGATCGCGCGGGCGCGGCTTCGCGTTCGATACGGTCGCGCAGGTGGCGCCCGAACGCTTCGTGCTGAGCGGCAGCGGATCGCTCGACGGAAGGCCGCTCGCGCTGACCAGCCCGGCGGTTCTCACGCGCGACGGCGATGCCTGGCGGCTCGCCCCGACCAGCCTGACGTTTGGCGGAGGAGGGGCGAGTCTGGCCGGGCGGTTCGGCGGCGCGACGAGCGCGATCGACGCCACGATCAGCGCGATGCCGCTGTCGCTGCTCGACATCGGCTTTCCCGCGCTCGGCCTGGGCGGAGTTGCCTCGGGCACGTTGAGCTACAGCCAGGCGGCGTCCGGCGTCTTGCCGAGCGGCCGCGCCGAACTGCGCATCCGGGGGCTGACGCGGTCGGGGCTGGTGCTGTCGTCCAAGCCGATCGACGTCGGGCTGACGGCGGTACTCGCGGGGCGTAATGCCGCCGCGCGCGCGATCGTTTCGAGCGGAGGCCAGACGATCGGCCGCGCCCAGGCGCGGCTGGCGCCGCTGTCCGACGCCGACGGACTGATCGAGCGGCTGTCCGCCGCGCCGCTGTTCGCGCAGCTGCGTTATGCCGGGCCGGCCGACACGCTGTGGCGGCTGACCGGGGTGGAGACGATCGATCTGTCCGGGCCGGTGGCAATCGGCGCGGACATCACCGGGCGCCTGATCGATCCGCTGATCCGCGGCTCGCTGCGCACCGAGGCGATGCGGCTCGAAAGCGCGGTGACGGGCACGGTCATCACCGATCTCAAGGCGAGCGGGCGCTTCGGCGGGTCGCGGCTGATCATCGACGCGTTTTCCGGCCGGACCCGCCAAGGCGGGAGCCTGTCGGGCCGCGCGGCATTCGATCTGGCCGCCGCGCGCGGTTTCGGCATCGACATCGCGATCGATGCCAGGCAGGCGGTGCTGCTCAACCGCGACGACATCGGCGCGACGGTGACCGGCCCGCTGACGATCCGCTCGGACGGCGCGGGCGGCACGATCGCCGGCGACGTGCGGCTCGATCGCGGGCGCTTCCGGCTTGGCCGGGCGACCGCGGCGGCGGCGATCCCCCAACTTGCGGTGACCGAGCTCAATCGGCCGACCGACGAAGCCGAGCGCCGTGCGCCGCCGGTGCCATGGCGGCTCGATCTCAAGGCCAAGGCACGCAATCAGCTCGCCGTGACCGGGCTCGGGCTCGACAGCGAATGGCGCGCCGATCTTGGCATCAAAGGGACGGTCGACAGTCCGGTGATCACCGGGCGCGCCGATCTGGTCCGCGGCGGCTATGAGTTCGCCGGGCGGCGGTTCGATCTCGATCGCGGCGCGATCCGCTTCACCGGCTCGACCCCGGTCGATCCGGTGCTCGACATCGTCGCCCAGGCCAATATCCAGGGCCTCAACGCGACGATCCGCGTCGCCGGCACCGGCCAGCGTCCCGACATCGCCTTCACCAGCGTGCCCGCGCTGCCCGAGGACGAGCTGCTGTCGCGCCTGCTGTTCGGCACCTCGATCACCAACCTGTCGGCGCCTGAGGCGCTCCAGCTCGCCGCGGCGGTGGCGTCGCTGCAGAGCGGCGGGGGCGGGGGGCTCGATCCGATCAACGCGATCCGGCGTGTCGCCCGGCTCGATCGGCTGCGTATCCTGCCGGCCGACGTCACCACCGGTCAGCGCACTTCGGTAGCGGCGGGCAAATATATCGGTCGGCGGACCTATGTCGAAGTGATCACCGACGGCCAGGGCTATTCGGCGACGCGCGTCGAATTCCAGATCACCCGCTGGCTGTCGATCCTGTCGTCGCTGAGCACGATCGGCCGGCAAAGCGCGAACGTGCGCGTGTCGAAGGATTATTGAGCGGCGGCGGCCAGAATTGGTGAATTTCGGAATGGTAGCTTCAGATGTGCGGCGCCGAAGAAGCTAGCGATGTTCAAAACGGCATGGTTTGGCTCTTCGGTGCCCCGTAGCGTGGCTCGCCTAGGTGCCGTAGGAATCGCAAGGTCTGGGGCGCATTCGCATATCAGCCGGCCTCATCACGTCCCGAGCTAATCGAATAGGCTTCGATCGGCATCGTCTGTGCCAGCTGCGCCAGCACGGCGTCATAGTCCGCCCCTTCAAAGCGCCGGGTCGCATTGGCGTAGAGCAGGTCGAAATGGTCGGTCGGGCAGGTGTTCGCGCCGTGGACGATATAGCAATAAACGGCCGGCGCATCGATGGCGACCACCTTGTGGCGTGTGCGCAGCCCCTCCACGGCGGCGCGATCCTCGCCGATCGGCAGCGGCGGATAGTCGATCTCCACCGCGCGGCGGAACAGGATCGACCCCTCCCAGCAGCGCCGGCTCGATACCGCCAGACGCCGTGCGGCGGGCCACCAGATCATCCAGCGCATGATGAAACTCGCCATCGCTTCGCCGCCGGCGAGCGCTGCGACCTGCAGATCGATCCGCCGAGGGTGGCATAGATCGTCGTCGTCCCAATTGCACAGCAGTTCGCCCTTGGCACGGGCGACCGCGAGGTTGCGCAGCGTGCCCAATGGCGCGGGATCGACGAAATGGTAATGGATCGTGGGGTCGTCGAGCCCGGCCAGCAGCGGCTCGATGACATTGCCGGGCCGGTCGCACAGGATCACCAGCTCGCGGTTCGCATAGGTCTGCGCGCGATAGCAGGTAATCGCGTGCGCGACCGCGGGGCGGTCGCCGCGCGACACCATCAGGCAGGAAACCAGCGGGCCGGCGACGCTGCCGGGTGCGGGCGGGACAAATTCGCTCGCGATCTGCTCGCCGCTGGGGAGCCCGGCGACGAGGGGAAGCGGCGGTTCCATTGCGGAAGCATACGGTATTCCCACCATGGTCGTCATCCCGGCGAACGCCGGGATCCATGGACGGCGTCCGATTCGATTTCAGCCGCCCCGCATCCGTGGATCCTGGCGTTCGCCGGGATGACGGGTAGAAAACGAAAAACGCCCGGAGTTCCCTCCGGGCGCATCGTTCGATCGGATCGGTACGGATCAGGCGGAGAAATACATGTCGAACTCGACCGGGCTCGGCGCCATCTCCCAGCGTGCGACCTCGGCCCACTTGATCTCGGAGTAAGCCTCGATCTGATCCTCGGTGAACACGCCCCCCTTGGTCAGGAAGGCGTGGTCGGCGGCGAGGCTGTTGAGCGCCTCGCGCAGCGATCCGCACACGGTCGGCACCTGGGCGAGCTCGGCCGGCGGCAGATCGTAGAGATTCTTGTCCATCGCCTCGCCGGGGTGGATCTTGTTCTCGATCCCGTCGAGGCCGGCCATCAGCAGCGCCGAATAGCACAGATAAGGGTTGGCCATCGCGTCGGGGAAGCGGAACTCGACGCGCTTCGCCTTCGCGCCCGCGCCGTAAGGGATGCGGCACGAGGCCGAGCGGTTGCGCGCCGAATAGGCCAGCAGCACCGGCGCCTCGTAGCCCGGCACCAGCCGCTTGTAGCTGTTGGTGGTGGGGTTGGTGAAGGCGTTGAGCGCCTTGGCGTGCTTGATCACGCCGCCGATGAAGTAGAGGCACATGTCGGAGAGGCCGGCATAGCCATCGCCGGCGAACAGCGGCTTGCCCTCGCCCCAGATCGACATGTGGGTGTGCATGCCCGAGCCGTTATCTTCCTTGATCGGCTTGGGCATGAAGGTGACGGTCTTGCCGTAAGCGGCGGCGACCTGCCAGCAGACATATTTGTAGATCTGCATGCGGTCGGCGGTGGTCACTAGCGTGCCGAAGGTGAGCCCGAGCTCGTGCTGCGCGGAGGCGACCTCATGGTGGTGCTTGTCGCACGGCAGGCCCATCTCGAGCATCGTCGAGACCATTTCGCCACGGATGTCGACCGCGGAATCGACCGGCGCCACGGGGAAATAGCCGCCCTTGGCGCGCGGGCGATGGCCGAGATTGCCGCCCTCATATTCGCGACCCGAGTTGGTCGGCAGCTCGATATCGTCGATCTTGTAATAGCTGGTCGAGTAGCTGTTCTCGAAGCGGACGTCGTCGAACATGAAGAATTCGGCTTCGGGCCCGACATAGACCGTGTCGCCGATTCCGAGCGTTTTGACATAGGCCTCGGCGCGCTTGGCGGTCGAGCGCGGGTCGCGCGAATAGAGCTCGCCAGTCGAAGGTTCGACGATGTCGCACACCAGGATCAGCATCGGCGTCGCGGAAAAGGGATCGGTCCACACCGCGTCGAGATCGGGCTGGAGGATCATGTCGCTCTCGTTGATCGCCTTCCAGCCCTCGATCGAGGAGCCGTCGAACATCAGGCCGTCGTTCAACTCGTCCTCGCCGATGACGCTCGAGACCATCGTCAGATGCTGCCATTTGCCCTTGGGATCGGTGAAGCGCAGATCGACCCATTCGATCTCCTGATCCTTGATCATTTTCAGAACGTCGGACGCCTTGTTGGCCATGTGCTGATTGCCTTCTGTCAGTAACGTTGGCTGGAAATCTAGATTGCGTCGGCGCCCCGCTCGCCGGTGCGGATGCGCACCGCGGTGTCGACCGGCAGGACGAAGATCTTGCCGTCGCCGATGCGCCCGGTCTGCGCCGCGCCCGCGATCGCCGCGACCACGCGATCGGCGCGGCTGTCCTCGACGACCACCTCGAGCTTCACCTTGGGCAGGAAGTCGACGACATATTCCGCGCCGCGATACAGCTCGGTATGCCCCTTCTGGCGACCGAAGCCCTTCGCCTCGGTGACGGTGATGCCGGACACGCCGACGTCGTGGAGCGCTTCCTTGACCTCGTCGAGCTTGAACGGCTTGATGATCGCTTCGATTTTCTTCATGTCGCGCCCCCCTGTGCGAACGCTCGCGCCGCGCGCTTCAATAAGCGTGCCAAACGGAGAATCGCAAGCCGTCACCGGTGAATCGCGCGGCCGCGCTCGCCGATGCTTCAAAAGCAGGCAACGACGGCGGCGCGTTGCCCGTCATTTAGGCAGCAACCGGATATCCGTTCAATCGCGCGCGTGGCGGCGCTGTTCTCGTTCCGCGCGACGGCGTTCCTTCGCGTCACGCTCTTCCTGCCGGCGAATCTCGCGCCCGCGGTTGCGGTCCGCTTCGTCCTGACTGGTCGTGACCTTGTCGACGCCGTAGCCGACCGCCCTGACCGGCAAAGTGACCACGTCGACGGCGGCGCGCGCCAGGCAGCCGCCGAGTAGCAGCGCCGCCGCCGGGATCAGGAGCAGCCGCATCCTCATTCCGGTTCACGCGTAAGGCGGCGCATCGAGACCTTGGGGACTTTTCGTGAAGATCTCGCAGCCGTCGTCGGTGATCCCGACCGAATGCTCGAACTGTGCGGACAGCGATCGGTCGCGCGTCACCGCGGTCCAGCCGTCGTCGAGCATCTTCACGTCGGGTCGGCCGATGTTGATCATCGGCTCGATCGTGAAGAACATTCCCGGCCGCAGCTCGGGTCCGGTCCCCGGCTTGCCCGCATGGACGACCTCGGGCGTATCGTGGAACACCTGGCCGAGGCCGTGCCCGCAGAAATCGCGGACGACGCCGTAGCGGTGCGACTCGGCGAAGCTCTGGATCGCATGCGCCACATCGCCCATCGTATTGCCCGGCCGGGCCTGGGCGATGCCGCGCATCATCGCTTCATAGGTCACCTCGACCAGCCGGCGCGCCTTGATCGGCACCTCGCCGATCAGGAACATCCGGCTGGTGTCGCCATGCCAGCCGTCGAGGATCACGGTCACGTCGATATTGGCGATGTCGCCGTCCCTAAGCGTGCGCCCGCCCGGGATGCCGTGGCACACGACATGGTTGATCGAGATGCAGCAGGATTTGGTGAATCCGCGATAGCCGAGCGTCGCGGGGACGCCGCCGCCGCGGATCATGTGCTCGCGCACCATCCGGTCGAGCTCGTCGGTTTCCACGCCCGGAACGACGTGCGGCACGAGCGCATCAAGCACCTCGGCCGCGAGCCGGCCGGCCGCGCGCATTCCCGCAAAGCCCGCCGGGCCATGCAATTTGATCGCGCTGGTCCGCTCGGTCGCGGCGTCGCCGTCAACGGTGAGATAGCTGGTCATTGCCGCGATATAACGTGCGCGGGGCGATTTTGCGAGCTATGCCGCGCGCGATGCAGGCGGAACGGATCTGGACGGCGGCGCTGCTCGTCATCGGCGACGAAATCCTGTCCGGCCGGACCCAGGATCGCAATATCTCGCAGGTCGCGCTGTGGCTCAACCTGCAGGGCGTGCGCCTCGTCGAGGTCCGGGTCGTGCCCGACGTCACCGCCGCGATCGTCGCGGCGGTCAACGAGCTGCGCGCGCGCAACGACTATCTGTTCACCACCGGCGGGATCGGCCCGACCCACGACGACATCACGATCGACGCGGTGGCCGAGGCGCTCGACCTGCCGGTCGTGGTCCATCCGCGCGCGCGCGCCATCCTGGAGCGGCATTATGCCGCGCGCGGCGGGCTGACCGAGGCGAGGCTGCGAATGGCGCGCGTGCCGCAAGGCGCCGCGCTGATCGAGAACAGCGCATCGGGCGCGCCGGGCACGCGGATCGGCAATGTGTTCATCCTCGCCGGCGTGCCGCATATCGCGGGGATGATGCTCGAGGCGCTGTCGGGCTCGATCGCCGGCGGGGAGCCGGTGCTGTCGCGCACGATCGGCTGCTGGGTCGGCGAGAGCGAGGTTGCCGACCTGCTGCGCCGCACCGAGCTGGGGCATCCCCGATGCCAGATCGGCAGCTATCCCTTCTTTCGTGACGGCGGCGTCGGCGCGAACTTCGTGGTGCGCTCGACCGATGCCGCGGCGCTCGACGCATGCGTCGCCGAACTTGCGCAGAGATTGGCCGCGGTCGGCCACGAGGCGGTGGCGGACGGCATCTGATGGCGCGGATCCTGATCGGCTGGGAGCTCGGCGCCAATCGCGGCCATGTCCTCCGGCTGATGCAGTATCATGATGCCTTCGTCGCCGCCGGCTACCAGGTGTCGCTCGCGCTGCAGCGGATCGACGGGCTGGCGAGCCACGGGTGTTCGATCCGCGGCGCGGTATGGCAGGCGCCGCTGTGGCCGCGGCTGCTCGCCACCTTGTCGCATGTCGATTCGGCGCCGGTGGCGACGATGGGCGATATTCTCGGCCGGCTCGGCCTCGCCGATCGTGGCGCCATGGCGGCGATGATCGCGGCATGGGATCGGCTCCTCGCAGCCGACCGGCCCGATCTGATCTTCGGCGATTTCGCGCCCGCTTTGCTCTGCGCGGCGCGCGGACGGCTGCCGACGATCGCGATCGGCAACGGCTTCACCATGCCGCCGCCCGCCATGGCACGCTTTCCCAGCCTCAACGGCGCGGCGCCCTTGTTCGATGAGGCCGCGCTGCTCGCCGAGGCGAACGCCGCGCTGGCGACCAACGGCCGCGACCCGCTGGCGGCACTGCCCGAACTGTTCGCCGCCGACCGCGAGCTTCTGGGCGTGTTCACCGAGCTCGATCCCTATGCGGAATGGCGCACCGGGCCGGCGCCGGCGCCCGAGCTCGATCTGCCGCTGCCCCCGACCGCCGACGGCCGCGGCGACGAGTTGTTCGTTTATTGGCCCGAGCGCGCGCTGGCGGCATCGCGGCTGTGGGACGGGCTGGAGCGCGCCGGCATGCCCGTGCGCATGTATGTCCCGCAGCTGTCAGAGCAAATGATGACCGCGTTCGAAGCGCGTGGCTTCACCGTCGAACGACACAGCATGGCATTCGATCGCATCGCCGTTCGCGCGCGCATGGTGCTGTCACATGGCGGACTGGGCTTCACCAGCATGGCGATGGCGGTGGGACTGCCGCAGGTGATCGTCCATTACGATCTCGAGAAAGGCTTTCACGGCGCGGCGATCGAGCGGCTCGGCATCGGCGCGCAGGCGCATTTGTCGCAGGTCGATCAGGAGACCTTCGCGCTCGGCCTGCGTCAGCTATGGGACGATCGGTCGATCGGCGAACGGGCGCGGGCGAAGGCCGAGGTTCTGCGCGGGCGCCTTGGGGTCCCGCCGCTCGAGCATGCACTTGCGGCGGCCGGTCAGCTGGCCTCCTGAGGGACGCGCGATCGCGTCAGCGATAGATTCGCGCGTGCTTCCCGCCATAGCGTTCGCCGATGTAGCTGGTCAGGCGCTGCATGATTCCCGAGGCTTCTTCGGCGCTTTCCGTGCAGCAGGGGATCGGCACCTGGCTTTCGCCCGCGGCGCGGCGTTCCACTTTCTGGCACAGGTCCTCGATATCGGCGCGCGTCAGCAGGTTCTTTTCGCGCATCAAGCAGAGCAGGCTCTGCAATATGATGAGACTTTCCTCGCCGCGATGGGCCTGAGGATCGTGCATCGACACCATCACTCTCTCTCCTTGTCTGTTTTTGACAAGGTACGCCGTTTCGCGCCGCTGGCAAGCGCCTGCTCGCGCCGTCAGTGCAAGCCTCCGCCGAGCGCGCGATAGAGCTCGATCAGATTGCCGCCGCGGTTGAAGCGTGTCGTCACGAGCTGCTGCTGCGCGATGTAGGCTGTGCGTTGCGCGTCGAGCGCCGACAAGAACGAATCGACCCCGGCGCGATAGCGGGCGTCGGACAGCTTCGCTGCGACCTGCCCGGCGTTGACGCGCGCGGTCTGGGCGGCGATCTGCTCGTCGATCGTGCCGCGCTGCGCCAGCGCGTCGGCCACCTCGCGGAACGCGGTCTGCACCGTCCGTTGGTACGTCGCGACCGCCGCCTGCTGCGAGGCGCGGGCATAATCGAGATTGCCCCTGACGCGGCCGCCGTCGAACAGCGGGACCGCGAGCGACGGACCGACCGTGTAGGTGCCGCTTCCGGCGCCGAACAGACCGCCGAGCGCAGTGCTCGCCGTGCCCAGCGCCGCCGTCAGCGAGATTGTCGGAAAGAACGCCGCGCGCGCAGCCCCGATATTGGCGTTCTGCGCGATCAGCTGGTGCTCGGCCCGGAGCACGTCGGGGCGGCGCAGCAGCACGGCCGACGACAGATCCGCGGGCAGTACCTCGATCGCGGGGCGTGCATCGCCCAGCGCGGCCGGCAGCAGCGCCGGCTCGACCGGCGCGCCGACCAGCAGATCGAGCGCATTGCGGTCGTTCGCGATCTGGGTCCGCAGCACCGCGATGTCGTTGCGCGCGGCCTGGTAATTGGTCTCGGCCTGGCGCGATTCGAGTTCGGAGGCGACGCCGATGCGGAATTGCGCGCGCGTCAGCTCAAGCGTCTGTTCGAATGTTTTCAGCGTGTTCTCCGACACCGCGAGCTGATCCTGGTCGGCCGCGATCGTCAGCCAAGCGGTAGCAATTTCGGCGATCAGGCTAATCCGCGTGCTGCGTTGCGCTTCTTGCGAAGCGAAATATTGTTCGCGCGCGGCGCGGCTGAGATTGCGGATTCGGCCGAACAGATCGATCTCGAACGCCGAAAAGCCGACATCGAGCGAATATTGCCGGTTGTCCGAGCTACCGGCCACCGAACGGCCGCCCGTCGTCCGTGTCGAGTCGGACGAGCCGAAGACGTCGCCGGCATAGGTCGCCGATCCCCCGACGCCGATCGCGGGCAGCAGCTCGGCGCGCTGAACGCGATATTGCGCGCGCGCCTGGAGCACGTTCGCCGCCGCCAGCTGCAGGTCGCGGTTGTTGTCGAGCCCGCGCTGGATCACCTGGCGCAATCGCTCGTCGAGGAAGAAGTCGCGCCATCCGATCCGCGTGATGTCGCGCGCGTCCGTGGCGGCGGCGGGATAAACCCCGCCCTGCGGCAGCACGGCCGGTACCGCACTCGCCGGCCGGACATAGGTCGGCGCGAGATCGCACCCTGCCAGCGTCACGCCGGCCGCGAGGGCCAGGGGTAGGAACGAGTGCTTGGCCACCGATCAGGTTCCTTGCGGCGCGAGCTTCGCGCCACCGGCGTCGGGTCTGTCGCGGGCGGCGGACTGCTTTTCTTGGCGGAACAGGCGCAGCACGACGACGAAGAACATCGGCACGAAGAAGATCGCCAGCACCGTCGCCGACAGCATGCCGCCGACCACCGCGCGGCCGATCGCATTCTGCCCGCCCGCTCCGGCCCCCGTCGAGACGGCGAGCGGCATCACGCCGAACATGAAGGCGAGGCTGGTCATCAGGATCGGACGGAGGCGCAGCTTGGCCGCGTCGACGGCCGCGTCGAACGCATTCACGCCGTCGCGAATGCGCTCTTCGGCGAACTCGACGATCAGGATCGCGTTCTTCGCCGACACGCCGATGGTCGTGATCAGCCCGACCTGCAGATAGATGTCGTTGCTGAGCCCGGTCAGCGTCGCCGCGAGCAGCGCGCCGATGATGCCGAGCGGAACGACCAGCATGACCGAGACCGGCACCGACCAGCTTTCGTATAGTGCGGCGAGGCACAGGAACACGATCAGGAGCGACAGGCCGTAAAGCGCCGGCGCCTGTCCGCCCGACAGCCGTTCCTCGTAGCTGAGGCCGGTCCATTCGAGCCCCGTGCCCGGCGGCAGCTTCGCGTGGATCGCCTCCATCGCCGCCATCGCGGCGCCCGAGGAGACTCCCGGCGCAGGGCTGCCGAGCACTTCCATTGCCGGCTCGCCGTTGTAGCGCGTCAGCTGGACCGGCGCCTGGCTCCACGACAGGGTGGAGAAGGCGCTGAACGGCGCCATCGCGCCGCTGCTGCCGCGGACGTAGAAGTCGCCGACGTTCTCGGGCGCGAGCCGGTATGGCTGGTCCGCCTGGAGGTAAACGCGTTTGACGCGGCCGCGGTCGATGAAGTCGTTGACGTAAGCGCCGCCCCAGGCGGTGGAGATCGTGCTGTTGATGCTGGCGAGATCGAGCCCGAGCGCGCGGGCCTTATCTTGGTCGACATCGATCTTGAGCTGCGGCGCGTCGTCGAGCGCGTTGGGGCGCACCCCCGCCAGCGCCTTGTCCTGCGCGGCCATGCCGAGCATCATGTTGCGTGCGGCGAGCAATTTCGCGTGGCCGATCCCGGTCTTGTCGACGAGCTGAAGGTCGAAGCCGGTCGCGTTGCCGAGCTCCCGCACCGCGGGCGGCACCACCGCGAAGATCATCGCGTCTTTGTACTGGCCGAAGGTGCCCATTGCGCGGCCGACCATCGCCTGCGCTCTGTTGGCGGTTCCCGGCCGGTCTTTCCAATCCTTGAGGGGAATGAAGGCGATGCCGCTGTTCTGCCCGGTGCCGGCGAAGCTGAAGCCATTGACGGTATACACGCCTTTGACGTTGTCCCCCTCCTGACTCAGGAAATGCTCGCGGATCAGGTCGAGGCCCTTCTCGGTCCGCGCGCTGGTGGCGCCGGCGGGGCCTTGCACCAGCGCGATGACCATTCCCTGATCCTCCTCGGGGAGGAAGCCGGTCGGCAGCCGGATGAACAGCAGCGCCATGCCGCCCACGATCAAGGCGTAGACGACCAGCGAACGCTTCCAGTTGCGCGCCGTGCTGCGAACGCCTCGCTCGTATCTGACCCGGCCGCGATCGAATTTGTCGTTGAACCAACGGAAGAAGGGCGCGAACAGGCCCTTGCCTTGCTTGCGCTGCGGATCGTGCGGCCTGAGGATCGCTGCGCACAGCGCCGGCGTCAGGATCAACGCGACCGAGACCGACAGCACCATCGCCGAGATGATCGTGATCGAGAACTGGCGGTAGATCACCCCGGTCGACCCGCCGAAGAAGGCCATCGGCAGGAACACCGCGGAGAGCACCAGCGCGATGCCGACCAGCGCGCCGGTGATCTCGTCCATCGATTTGCGCGCCGCATCCTTGGGCTCGAAATGCTCGGTTTCGATCAGACGCTCGACGTTTTCGACGACGACGATCGCATCGTCGACGAGCAGGCCGATCGCCAGCACCATGCCGAACAAGGTCAGCGTATTGATCGAATAGCCCGCGATCGCGAGCGCCGCGAACGTGCCGAGCAACACCACCGGTACCGCGATCGTCGGGATCAGCGTGGCGCGCAAGTTCTGCAGGAACAGGAATATCACCAGGAAGACGAGCACCACCGCTTCGACCAGCGTTTCGATCACCTGCTTGATCGACAGGCGCACGAACGGTGAGGTTTCGTAGGGGTAGATGACCTTGACGTCGGGCGGAAACTGCTTGGCGATCTCATCGACCCGCGCCTTCACCGCCGTCACCGTCGCCAGTGCATTGGCGCCCGGCGCGAGCCTGACGGCCATGCCCGAGGCGGGCTTGCCGTTCCAGCGTGTCGAGATGCCGTAATTCTCGGCGCCGATCTCGACGCGGGCGACGTCGCCGAGCCGCACGATCGAGCCGTCGGCGTTGCTCTTGAGGCTGATCCGCGCGAATTGCTCGGGCGTCGTCAGCCGCGATGCGACCGAGACGGTCGCGTTGAGCATCTGTTCCTTGGGGGCGGGCTGCGCACCGATCTGCCCCGCAGAGACCTGCGCATTCTGCGCGGTGACCGCGGCGGTGATGTCCGCCATCGTCAGCGCGTAATTGTTGAGCTTCAGCGGATCGACCCAGATCCGCATCGCATATTGCGCCCCGAAGACCTGCGTGTCGCCGACGCCGCTGACCCGCGCCAGCGGATCCTGGAGCTTGGACACGACATAGTCGGCGAGGTCGCCGCCGTCATGCCGGCCGTTCTCGGAATAGACCCCGACGAACATCAGGATATTGGCCGTCGCCTTGGCGACCCGGATTCCCTGGAGCTGCACCTCCCGCGGCAGCAGCGGCGTCGCCGCCTGCAGCTTGTTCTGGACCTGGACCTGCGCGATGTCGGGATTGGTGCCCTGCTCGAAGGTCAGCGTGATCGTGACGGTGCCCGCCGACGAGGACGACGAAAAGTAGCGAAGATTGTCGATGCCCTTGAGCTGCTGTTCGATGATCTGCGTCGTCGTGTTCTCGAGCGTCTGCGCGTCCGCGCCCGGGTAGGTCGCGGTGATCGAGACCGCGGGCGGCGCGATCGACGGGAATTGCGCCACCGGCAGACTGCGGATCGCGAGTATGCCGGCGAGCATCAGAATGATCGCGATGACCCACGCGAAGATCGGCCGATCGATGAAATAGCGGGCCATTACCGATTATTACGTCGCACGGGAGCGGGGGATGGCGCGGGCTTGGCATCGGGGTTCCAGCGTTGCGGCCGTACCGGCATGCCGGGGCGAAGCATCATTCCGCCTTCGACGATCACTTTGTCGCCGGGCCGCAAACCGCCGGTCACCAGCCAGCTGTCCCCGGCCGTGCGTCTCGTCTGCAGCGTGCGTGGCTCGGCTGTGTTGCCCTTGCCGACCACCATCACGGTCGCGTCGCCGCGTTCGTCGCGGCTCACCGCGCGTTGCGGCACCAGCATCGCCTTTTGCTGGGTGCCCTCGGTCAGCCGGGCACGGACATACATCCCCGGCAGGAGCAGCCCGTCGGGATTCGGGAAGACCGCCCGGATGATCTGCGATCCGGTGGTGGGGTCGACCGTGACGTCGGCGAAGCGCAGCGTGCCCCGCGGGCCATAGGCCGTACCGTTTTCGAGGATCAGCTGGACCCGCGCATTGCCGTCGCGAGCCACTTCGCCGGCAAGGACCTGCTGGCGCAGCCTGAGCAGATCGGCGCTTGCTTGCTGGATGTCGACATAGATCGGATCGAGCCGCTGGATGGTCGCGAGCGGCTGGGCCTGCGCGGAGGTGACCAACGCACCGGTGGTGACGGCCGATCGGCCGATCCGGCCGGTGATCGGCGCGCGGATCGTGGTCCGGCCAAGATCAATCTGCGCGGTCCCGAGCGTCGCCTGCTGTGCCGCGACATCGGCCTGCGCCTGCGCGGCGGTCGTCTGCGCGTTCTCATAATCCTGCCGGGCGATCGCGTTGATCTTGACCAGCTCGCCGTAGCGCCGCGCCAGCGCCGCGCTCGACGCGATCGCGGCGCGCGCCCGCGCCAGCGCGGCGCGGGCGTTGGCCACCTGGGCGCGGTACGGCGCGGCGTCGACGCGATAGAGCGGCTGCCCCTTGCGGACGAGGTCTCCCTCGGTGAACAGCCTCGCCTCGACCAGGCCGTTGACCTGGGGACGAACCTCCGAGGTCTCGAATGCGGCGGTGCGGCCAGGCAGTTCGCTTGTCAGCGTCACCGCCTGTTCGCCGATCGTGACATATCCGACACCGGTCGGCCCCGGCGGCGGCGGCGCGGCCGGCTTGCCGCAGCCAAAGAGCACCAGTGCCAGAATGGGCGCGGTGCGACGACGAAAAGTCATGCGAAGGTCTGCCGAATAGTGTATGTGAGTGAATGATCACTCACATTGCTGCTACTGCGAACAACGCAGCGCGGTCAAGCGGGTTGCGGATGAAAACAATGATCAAGCTGGAGGGATTGCGTTGCGAGCCGATGCGCGATCGCGCCAGATTGCGTCGTCAACGGATTATCGATGCCGCTCGTATCCTGTTCAACGAAAACGGCTTTCACGCTACCGGTGTCGCCCAGATCGCGAGGGCGTCGGGCGTCGCCGTGGGCCAGATCTATCGCGATTTTGAGGCCAAGGAAGATATTGTTGCAGAGATCGTCGAGGGCGATCTCGCCGAGTTCATGGCGTGCGACTCGCTGCACCGGGCGATCTCGACCGGCGATGCCGCTCAGGTACGGGAGTGGATCCGCCATTTCCTCGGACCCACGCACCGCGATGCCAAGCCGCTGTTCGCTGAAATCGTCGCCGAATCCTCGCGCAACGAGCGCATCGCGGCGATCTTTTCGCGCGTTCGTCAAGAGGTCAACGCCAGCATGCTGGCCGCGCTGACGCTGCTCGCCCCGGGAGACCATGTCGCATCGCGCCGCGCGTTGCTGGCCGATCTGGTGCTGACCCAATCGCTTGGATTGATGCAGTTTCGCTTGTCTCACCCCGGGGTTGATACGGACGGGCTGACAGACCTGATCATGTCGGTCATCGCGCGCGAGGTCGACGCGTTGCGCGGCGCGGCGCAGACTGCCTGATCGATTGCGGATCGGTCCATGATCGGACCGATTCATGACGTGCGCTAGACGTCTGGCGAGGTTGATCGGTGGACTGATCGCCAAGTCGAGTTCTGCTGCCGACCACCCTCCCTGCCGATCTTCGAGGAGAAGGACTACAGCCCGAAACTTTCGTCTTCTCGGCGCGCGAATACGCATGCCCGCGACGGCGCGTGCTTACATGCCGCTCCCGCCGATCAGTGCAACCATCGGCGCAGCTCGTTCGCCAATCCGCGCGCTTGCTCGACGTCGGCGAAGGCCCCAAACACGTAGCCGTCAGGTCGAACGATCACGCCTTGTGCCCCAACCGCGTCCAACCAGGCACCCAATTGTCCATCCCGATCGACCAGGAAGGGTTCGCGCTGCGGGGCTGGCGCGAGAGGCGGCGCGATCAGAAAGCTCTTAAGACCACCGGCCGCGCACGCATCAAAACCGCCAGGCGTCAGCGTCAGGGCGACGAAGCCACCTCCGGTCGCATCGTCGAGAAGGGTGCCGCGTTCGACTTTCGACTGAATGAATCGGACGCCACGAACGGCGTCGATGCCGCCGCATCCGATGACGCCCGCAGTGAGGGGTGGAATGATCGACGGTCGTCGGGGCTCCTGGGGCGCCAGCCGCATTTCCCGATCGCGTTTTTCCGCCATCTGCCTATCGAGCGTGCAGACGTACTGACCTGTCCTGATCGATGTCTCGATGACCGATCGGGCATGCGGCCGTCGTTCGGCCTCGTAGGTGGAAAGCAGGTCCGGCGATCCGCGTCCGCGGAGGTCGAACCCCAGCTTCCAGGCGAGGTTGGCGGCGTCGCGGATACCATGGCATAGGCCCTGGCCGAAGAACGGCGGTGTCTGATGCGCCGCGTCGCCCAGGAGGAACACCCTCCCTTCCCGCCAACGACGTGCAACGAGCGAATGGAAGCGGTAGACCGACGCCCGGATCAGCCGGTAAGGCTGGCCGCCGACCCAAGGCTGCAAAAGCCGCCGGACCGATTCGGGGTGCCCGATGTCCTCCGGCGTCTCGCCTGGCAGCAGCATGAACTCCCAACGCCGGTGATTGCCGGCGCTGGGAACGTAGGTGGTCGGCCGTTCGGGATCCCCGACGATGAACATCACCTTCTGGAGGTCGACGTCGTCGGGCAGTCCGGAGAAGGACGGCATTGCCACGCGCCCGTCCACGATGGCGTCCACCACGATCCAGGGCTCGTCGAAGCCCAGATCCTCGAGCATTATGCCCAACGCTCTGCGAATCGTGCTTCGACCGCCATCGCACGCCAGCACGTAGCGGGCGCTGAATGCCAGGGGCGTGCCTTCATGTTCCGCCTCGACGACCGCCTCGTCGGCGTCCTGGCGGACCGCGGTGACCGCGTGTCCGAGCCGCACCTCGACCGACTCGACGCCCGCCAGCGCATCGCGGAGCACCCGCTCGAGGTCCGGCTGGTAGAAGAAGTAGTCCTCTGCCCATCCGAAGGCGCTGTCCGGCCGCATGCGTCGGAATGGACGGATGGGAGCCCAGTCGCATCCGAAGTGGACCGACCCCTGCGGAATCTCGAGGAGCGGCAGAACCAGCTCCGCGAGGTCCGCGGATTGCAGGATGCGCATGATCTCGTGATCGAAATGTACCGCGCGCGGCATGTCGTAGGGTTCGAAGTCGCGCTCCAGGACCAGGGTTCGGAGTCCCTGTCTGCCCAGCAGGTGGGCCGCGATCACGCCGACCGGGCCGCAGCCGACGACGATCGCGTCGTAGACCGTTCCCGATCCCCGCGCCATCAGGCGGCCCCGCCCGCCTGAAATCCCGCGCCGTCGCCCTGCGGCGAAAAGGGATCGCCGCCGGGCGTCTCCACGTCGAACGCCCGAATCGTCATCGCGATGAAGCTATAGTAGCCCACGATGCCGACGAGATCGACGACACCTCTTTCGCCGAATTCTGCCACGGCCCGCGCGAACAGTTCGTCCGGCACGCAGCGATCGGCGATGAGCGACCGGGCGAAATCGTGCGCCACCGCTTCGTCCGTTTTATTGAAAGCAGGCGGCCGCCCGGCGTGGATCGCCGCCGCGGCGGCCTCGGACACGCCCGCCGCGAGCGCGAGCGGGAGATGGACATGCCACTCGAACCCGGCCTGCCAGAACGCCCCGATCGTGATGATGACGAGTTCCGAGATACGCGGCTCAAGCGCGCTGCCGTAGCGGCAGTGCAGACCCAGGCGCTGCGCGGGCTCGGCCAGGCCAGGGCTGTGCAGCCAGACGCGGAGCGGGCCTTCGACCAGCCCACGCGGACCGCCGGCGATCTCGTCGAAGATCCGCTGCGCGGCCGGCTCCATGCCCGTGACCTCGATGTCGGGCAAACGTGTCATCGCGCCACGGCCCCGGAGCAGGCCTGCGACGCGACCCGGCGAAAAGTCCGCTGCGGCATTCAGTCGCGCGCCAAGCGGAGCAGCCGGTCCGCATTGCCGTGGGCGATCTTCCGGCGCGCCTGCTCCGAAACGGGCAGCCGCCGCAGGAACTCCGCACCGACCGAGTTGGCGCTGTGCGGGTAGTCGACCGAGAACAGAATGCGGTCCTCGCCGAACGTCATCAGCGCGGCCATGAACGGCGCGAGCGAGAAGAAGCCGCTGGTGGTGATCCAGACATGGTCCCGGATCGTCTGTCCCAGCCCGCGGTGCAGGTTGGCCGACGCGAAGTCCGCGAAGATGTCGTCGAGGCGATCGATCATGAACGGGAGGCATTCCCCCATGTGGCCGACGACCAATTTGAGCCCGGGGTGCCGATCGAGCGCCCCCGACACCGCCAGCCGGACGACGTGTAGCCCGGTCTCGACGTGCCAGCCGAACCCCGGCCCGGCGAGCTTCCAGCGCGCCGCGTCGGGCAGCCCGTCGTAATAGGCGCCGACGACGCTCTCGGGCGGCAGATTCGGGTGGAGGTAGAGCGGGACGTCGAGTGCTTCCGCGCGCGCGAGCAGGGGTTCGAACCGGGCGTCGTCGAGGAAACGATCGTCGATCGTCCCGTTGATCATCGCGCCCGTCAGGCCGAGCTCGCGAACCGCACGCTCCAGTTCGTCGGCAGCGGCCGCGGGGTCGGCCATCGGGAGATGGGCGAGCCCCGCGAACCGGCCGGGATGCTCGTGCGCGATCGCGTGGATCCGGTCGTTGAAGCCGCGCGCCTCCCGTACCGCGTCGTCACCGGCGAGCAGTTCGGCGCCGGACCCGCCGAGGGAAAGCACCTGCAGGGTGATGCCAGCCCGGTCCATGTCGGCGATCCGCTCCGGCCCCGCCTCCCGCAGCCGGTCGATCACCGCCCGGCTGGAAAGATGCGGACCCGCCTCGGTCCAGCCACGCGAGGCGAGGACGGCGCGGTCCATGTTGCGCGCAAAGCCGTCCGGCTTGAAGTGCTCCTCGAGCGCGACGATGCGCATGCCGGCCTCAGCTTGTCGCATGGCGGCCGCATCGGCCGTCGGCGCCGATGCCGACGGTCACCCGAACGCCACCCGTCCATCCGATAGCGAAACCCTCAGCGACATCGATCCCTCCAGCGCCGTCCATTCATACAGGTCGTATCGGATCAGACCGTCCGTCACGAACGGATCGGTCCGTGCCAGTGCATCCGCCGTCTCGATGGAGGCGGTCCGGAAGACAGTGAGCCCCATCAGCGATCCGTCGTGCGCCGCGACGGGGCCCGACAGAAATATCTGACCCGCAGCCTCTTGCTCGACCATCCAGCCGAGATGCCGACCGAGCAGATCGGGATCGGGTCGCCGTCCGTCGCCGTGGCGCAGCATGACGACCAGCTTGAGCGCGGCAGAATTCGCGATGAGGGGGTGTCGCGGCGCGGGGCTCGCGGGCGCGCCGCTCACTGTCGCCGCCAGCGCGGCTTGCGCCGCTCCTTGAACGCGGCCGCGCCCTCCCTGGCGTCGAGGCTGTCCGCCACCTTGCGGAAGTGCGGATCCTGCATCTCCCACATGTTGTCGAGCGTCCAGTCCTGCTGCTCGGTCAGGATGCGCTTGGTGGCGGCGATCGCCAGCGGACCGCCCTCGATGATGTGGCCGGCGAGCGCGATTGCCGCTTCCAGCGCTCCTCCTGGCGGAACGACGCGGTTGACCAGACCAAGCGCATGAAGGCGGCCCGCGTCGAAGGTGTCGCCGGTGAGCGCGAGCTCCATCACGACGTGATAAGGCATGCGCCGCGGAAGCTTGAGCAGCGCGCCGGCCGCAGCCAGCAGGCCGCGGCGGACCTCGGGCAGCGCGAACCTGGCATCGTCCGCCGCGACGATCAGGTCACAGGCGATGGCCATTTCGAACCCGCCGGCGAACGCATAACCCTCGACGGCGGCGATGAGCGGCTTGTCGGCGGACCTGCGGGTCATGCCGGCGAAGCCGCGCCCCTCGACGCTTGGCGGCGAACCCCGGCCGAACGCGCCGAGATCCATGCCGGAGGAGAAGTTGCCGCCGGCACCGGTCAGCACGCCGATCAGTAGACCGTCGTCGGCGTCCAGGCGCTCCAGCGCCTGCGCTATGAGCACCGCGGTCCCGTGATCTATCGCATTGCGCACGTCTGGCCGGTTGATGGTCATGACGAGGATGCCGCCCCGGTCCTCGGTGATCAGCGGACACGGGAGCCCCGCCGCTTCCGGGCTAGGCGTAGAGGGCATCGATCGCCTCGCTGTACTTCGCCGCTATCTCGCGGCGCTTCATCTTCATCGTCGGCGTGAGTTCGTCGCCGCCCGGCAGCCACTCGTCGCGGAACAGCGCGAAGCGCTTGATCTGCTCTACCCTGGAGAGCTGTAGGTTGGCGGCATCCACCTCTGCCTGGACGATCTCTCGAAGCTCCGCGTCCGTCCGGTCGGCGTAGGGTCGGGCGGCGACGATCAGCGCGACGTTATAGGGTCGGCGGTCACCGACGACGCAGGCCTGCATGATCACGGGCCCGGCCTGCTTGAGTGCGGACTCGATGGACGACGGGGACATGTTCTTGCCGGCGGCGTTGATGATGAGCTCCTTCTTGCGACCGGTGATCGACCAGAACCCGTCCGCATCCACCTCGGCGAAGTCGCCGGTGCGGAACCAGCCGTCGGCGTCTAGGGCGTCGGTAGTCGCGTCGGGCCGGTTGCGATAGCGCGCGGCGACGGTGGGCCCGCGGACGAGCAGTTCGCCGTCGTCCGCCAGGCGCATCTCGACGCCCTCGAGAGGGCGTCCGACCGTGCCAAATCGATAGGAATCCGGCGTGTTGGTCGTCGCGATTGAGCAAGTCTCGGTCATTCCCCACAGCTCGCAGAGGACGATCCCCAGCGACGCGAAGAATCGGAACTGGTCGATCTGCGTCGGGGCCGAGCCCGTGCTGATCCACCGCACGCGATCCAGCCCGATGGCCGCGCGGACAGTGGCCGCCAAGTTCGCGTCCGCAGACGCGCGCTGGGCGATGTCGTCGCCGAATTCGGCCTCGATCACGGCGCGGAGCTTTTCCCAGGTGCGCGGCGGATTGCCGAAATAGACGGGGCGCACCTCACGGACCGTCGCGAACAGGCTGGTGGCGTCTGCCACCGTTACCACCTCGTGACCGAAGGCCACCACGGCCCCGTATTCGGCGCGCGCGCGATCGCCGATGTGGGCCGACGGCAGGACCGAGATCCAGCTGCCGTCCTCGACCTGCGGTACCGCGGCGTCGATCGCGCGCACCTCCGCGACGAGGTTCGCGTGAGTGATTTCGACGCCCTTCGGTGCGCCGGTCGAGCCCGAGGTGTAGATGAGGGTAGCGAGATCCGACGGCCGCGTCTCGGACGCCAGCCGCTCCAGGTCGAGCGGCGGCACGACGCCTTCCAGCTCGGCCAGTGACGTCGCGTCGCCGCCCGCCGCTCCGTCGACCAGCACGAGATTGACGGGTGGCGCACCCGGCGACCGAGCCTCTCGCAGCACCGATGCAAATGCACCGTCACAGACGACGGTGCGCGCGCCCGCATCCGCCAGCACGTGCCGCAGTTGCGATGCCGCCGCCGAATTGTAGAGGGAGAAAGGGATCGCGCCGAGGAAAAGCGCCGCGAGGTCGACGACGAAGAATTCGGGACGGTTGACCATCATGAGCGCAACCGCATCGCCCCGAGCGACGCCGAGCGCCCGCAGGCCGCCAGCGACGCGCGCTACCCGGTCCCGCAACCCGTCGTAGCTGAGGACCGTCCGCCCAGCGCTGTCCCGCACGGCGGTCGCGCCGCCTCGCGCCGCGCACGTGGCGAGGAACATCGCCGTGAGCGTCGGATGCCGCAAGCGGTCAGCGATCGTCTCGGACAGCACGTCGGCCACCGCGGTCACGCCGGCTCCTCGCGTCGCGCCGCCGGCGGCCGCCCGACCAGCGCGAACAGCAGTCCGCAGCCGAGGCTAACTCCCAGCAGCACCCAAAGACCCTCCGTCATCGAGCCGCTGCGCGAGAGGAGAAATGCGAGCGTGCCGGACCCGATCGCACCCCCCAGATGGAAGGCCGCGAACCCGATGCCGTAGGCACTGCCGAACAGCGGCAGCGGGAGATAGCGCCGCACGAGGATGCCGAGGACGTTGAACTCGGCTCCGACAACGAGCCCGCCGCAGACGGCCGCCAGCGGGAGCGCACCAGCGATCGGTTGCGCCAGCACCAAGAAGTAGACTGCGGCCAGCACGAACATGGCGGCACCGACCGCGCGCACGTCGAGCCGGTCAAGCAGGATGCCGGTTCCCAGCCGGCCGACGATCGAGCCGATCCCCACAAGTGCCTGGATCTTGAGCGCCGCGCCGACCGGCAGGCCGGCCGCCTTCAGGTTCGCGACGCCATGGACGAGGATAGCGGCGTTCGCCATGCCGAGCGCGAGAAAGGTGACGAGTGCGATCCAGAACGCACGCGAGACGAGCAACGGACCGATCCCCGTGGCGGCGCGGGGCCCCTCGGGTCGTCCGTGCGCGGGCGGCGCCTCCCGCAGCCAGCGCCAGGCCGCAGGCAATACCACGGCGAGGATGACGCCGCCGGCCAGCATGTAGGTCGTCGACCAGCCGAGCGTCGCGAAACTCGACCTGAACACGAGCGGGATGACACTCACGCTGACACCCAGCGCCGTGGTCATGATGCCGAAGGCAATGCCCAAACGACGGTCGAACCATCCCGAAACGACCTTCATGAACGGTCCGGGCCACAGCCCCATGCCGGCCACCGCGGCAAGGGTGAAGATCGCGTAGAACGCGCCGATTGACGTCGGTGCGAGGCCAAACAACAGCAGCGATGCGCCAAATGCCGGGAGGGACATCAGGATGAGCCTGCGGCCGCCGAGCCGATCGGTGAGCACCCCCTGTATCGGCGAAGTGACCAGGATCGCGAGCGAGGCCAGCGTCGATGCGTAGGCGACGGCGCTGTGCGTCCATCCCGTCTGGGCTTCCAGGCCGGCCGCAAGGACGCCGAAGGTCATCGTCAGCAGCGCGGCGGGCCCGAGCATGAGGCCGAGAAAGCCAACCGCGACCATCGCCCAGCCACCGCGCACGCCTTCGGCGGCCGCGTCGGACGGGTGGGATAGTGCCATCTCGGGCCGCGTCTCGGTCGTCATGGCTTGGTGCGCGCAGCTTGCATTCGCCTCTCCATCGGCTGGCCAGACTAGAACTTGAGCCGCGCCCTCACACCGTAGGTCCGCGGCGGCCGCAGCACCGCATAGGCCGTGTTCAGGAACGGACGTAGCCCAGCCGAACTGCTGAGCACGGTATCGTCCTCGACGTTGTTGACGAAGGCCGAAACGGCCCAGCGCGCGTCCGGCGCTTCGAGCGTGAGCATCAGATCGGTGGTCGTGTAGCTGCCCTGCCGCTCCTCCGGCAGATACTCGATCGACAGGTACCGGCCACTCTCTATTCGGCTGTGCACGTCCGCCAGCAGGTTATAGTCCCCGATCGGGAAACGGTGCTGATAAGCGAGGTTGACCGACCATCTCGGCGCGTTGATCGCCGGACGTCCGGCACAGTCGACGTTGAACAGCCTTGCCGGCGCGGTGATCGGTAGGGAAGAATTCGGTGACACTATGCAGGCCGTGCGCGGCGCGGCACCGGTCGCGGATAATTGGAGATAGTTCAGCTGCCTGTACTCGGAGTGGAGATACTGGACTTCCGCGCCCACTATGTCACGCGGCGAAGCCTGAAAGCGCAGCTCGAGGTCGGCACCGTAAAGCCTGGCCTGACCCGCGTTGGTGGTGGTGCCGCCCGCGGAGTAGACACCCGGGACCAGCTGCACCGGTCCGACGTAGTTGACCTGCTGGTTCTGGTAGTCCCAGTAGAAGACCTCCAGATTCGCCTGCAGACGGTTGTCGAAGAAGCGATTCTTCGACCCGATCGTGTAGGCGGTCAGCTTCTCCGGCTGGTAGGTGTTGTTGACTGCGGCGTAGACGAACCCGCCCGATTTGAAGCCGGTCGCGACGTTCGCATAGAGCAGCGAACGCGGCCCTGCATCGAACTCGACGCCGGCCTTCCACGTCGTGTTGCCGAAGCTGAGGTCGCCGCGGACCCTGACAGGCGTGGGATTCGGAATACGGAACGATGCTTGCGTCAGCGTCACGGCAAACGATTTGTTCTCCCAGGTGTGGCGGATACCGCCGACGACCCGGAGAGCGTCCGTCAGGGCGTAGCTGGCTTGCCCGAACCCGGCAAAGCTCTCGGTCGATTGGCGGGCGTTGAACGTGGAGAATTGCAGCGGTCCCTGGTTGAACTGATTCAACCCCTGCTTGTCCTCGGTGAGGTAGTAGGCGCCGATAACGTATTTGAACGGCCCGCCGCCGTTTGAAGTCAACCGCGCCTCGGTCGAGATCTGTTCGCCGCGCTCGTTGACCCGGAAGTTGTAGCCCAGCGCGTAGCTCAGATAGTTCGGGTGGCTGTTCCGGTATGCGCCGATCAGGGTCAGCGTCGCGAAACCCATGTCGCCTTGAAGGTTCGCGGACACGCCCCAGTAACGCCCGTGGTTGAATCCATCCGACCGCGGCAGGTCGACGCCCGTTGGGGTTCCCGCCAGGGTGGGAAACCGCCGGCGCAGCTCGGCGGTGCTGCGCGGGTCGCCTGCCCCGATCCGGTCGTCGATGTCCGGGGCGGTCGGCGTCAGCGCGCTCGGGAGCAGCACCGAGCCGGCGCCCTTGCCCCACTGCCTGAAATAGTCGGCGGTGATCGTCGCCTGGAACCGGTCGGTCGGCTTCAACAGCAGTGCGACACGCCCCGCCGCGCCGCGCTCGTCGTCCGTGCCGTCCGACATGTAGCCGTCACGGTCGACCGCCTGCCCCGCCACGCGCACCGCCACGGTCGATCCCAGCGGGAGGTTGATTGCCGCCGACACCTTCTTCGCGTCATAGTTGCCGTACTCGACCGTGGCGTTGCCGGCCACGCCGGCGAGGCTGGGCTTGACCGGGATGATGTTGATCGATCCTCCGGTCGCGTTGCGCCCGTAGAGCGTGCCTTGCGGCCCCTTGAGCACTTCGACCCGCTCGAGGTCGTAGAGCGTGCCGACCGGCGCGGAGGGACTGGCGATGTAGACGTCGTTGAAGTTGAAGGCGATCGGGTTCTCGCGAAGGATCGCAGCCGCGAAAGTGCCGATGCCGCGGATGTAGAAATTGGTTGCCGACCCGGACGACTGCGCCACGACGAGCGAGGGCACCAGCTTCGAGATGTTGTTGACGTCGCTGACCCCGGCGTTGACCAGCTGGTCGCCGCTGACCGCCGAGACGGGTATCGCGGTGCGCTGCAGATTTTCCGACCTTCTCTGCGCGGTGACGACGATGTCGGCCAAGCCATTGGCGCCGATCGTTTGGTCCGCGGGCGCGGCGGCGGTGTCGGCCGGCTCGCCGGGCGCGGCGGTCGTCTGTGCGCCGGCGGAGGCCGTGGTAGCGAACGCGGCGAGCGTCGCGCCGCCTAGCAAGAGCCGAACAAACTCCTTCGTCATGGCGTCCTCCCCTCATACGGGCGACGTCCTTTCCGGCGTCGCCTCTCACTAGGGCATACCATACGGTCTAGGCTTGTCAACGGGCAGTATTGCGGCTCGCCCCGCTACGAGCGCTCGTCCCTCCTATCGGCATCGGCGGGGCTCGCGCCGTGGAGGAATATGTCGACGGCGCCGTCCGCGATCGACCGGATGGCCTTGGGGGTTGTGCTCACGTCTTGGCTGAAAAGGAGTCGGACATGCTTGTCGGCCTTGATGATGGCGAGGAAGTACTCGACCGCCATGTTCGCGTCGGCCAGGCGAAGCTCGCCGTCCCGCACGAGTCGTTCGAAATAGTCGGTGATCTTGCCATGGGTTTCCTGAAAGGGGCCCTTGAGCATCAGCCGGCCGATCTGGGGAAAGCGCCGCGCGTCGGCCACGACCGTGCGGAACAATTCGAGCTGTTCGCGCGAATAGATGTCGAGGAGAAACGCCGTGGCCAGTTCGACCAGCGTGGCTTGTATGTCGCGGGAATCGAGGTCAATGTGGTCGATGTCGAGCCTGTTGCATTCGGCGCGCCGCGTCACGACCGCGGCGAACAGTGCTTCCTTGTTCGGAAAGTTGCTGTACACCGTCGCCTTCGCGACGCCGGCCCTGTCGGCGACCGCCTGCATGCTTGTGTCGGCATAGCCGGAGCGCATGAACAGCTCCTCCGCCGCGACCAGCACGTCCTCCGTCTTCCGCTGATAGATGCGCGTGGCAGCCATCCCCACTCCGTCCGCTCGATTGCGCCGCCGCCACAATGAGGGACCGTCCGGACAAATGCCATATCAAACTGGCCACGCTTGACTAGACCGTGCGGTCTGGTATGCCTTCCCCAGGCCGTGCATGGCTGCGAGGGAGGGTTCCAGATGGCCGTGGTCGGCATCGACAGCGTCGAGTTCGTCGTTGAGTCGCTGCAGGAGGCCGACGAATATCTCGTCGCCTGGGGGCTGCTGAAAACCGGGGAAGGCGACACGGCGCGCTACGAATGCGCCGACGGCTCATCGATCACGCTGGTCGACGCGGCGCGCGCGGACTCGCGTCCGCGGCCCTTCCCGACGATCAACGAGCTGACCTGGGGCATATCGGACGACGACGCACTCCGCACGCTGACCGAGACGCTCGCCGCCAGCCAGGACGTCGCCGTCGCCGCGGATGGGACCGTGCGGACCCGCGACGCGATGGACCTCACCGTCGCCTTCCGCGTCACCCGCAAGCGCAGGCTGGAGGCGGCGCCCGCGCTTTTCAACACGCCCGGCGCGCCGGCCCGGATCGACCAGAGCGCCCCCTTCTATGACCGCGCGATACCGCAAGAGATCGGGCATATCGTGCTGGGCGTGGAGAATTTGGCGGCGACGGAGGACTTCTACCGGAACAAGCTCGGCTTCCACGTGAGCGACCGCTACGTGAACCGCGGCGTGTTCCTGCGCGCGCCGGCGATCGGGCACCACCACAACCTCTTCCTGCTCGACGAGGGGAAGTTCGTCTTCAACCACCTGGCTTTCAAGGTGCGCGACATCCATGAGGTGATCGGCGGGGGCCAGGGCTTTGTGCGTCGCGGTGCCGAGACACTTACCGGACCCGGGCGCCACTACGCTTCCTCGGGATGCTTCTGGTATTTCAAGAGCCCGTTCGGGGGCGCGATGGAGTATGTCGCCGACGAGGATGTGGTGACGCCGGCGTGGCAGCCGAGCGACCTGACTCCTTCGCCGGAGCGGTTCTCGGAGTGGGCATTCCACAATGGCGACGAGATGGGCGCCCTCAAGAAGGCCTGACATGCCCGACGCACGCGACGAGGAGTGCGACCGCCGCGAGATCCGTGCGCTGATCGATGCGTGGCCGATCTGGCGCGACGGCGGCTGCTGGGACCATCTGCTACGGGCGTGGCATGCCGGCGGCACGATGTCGTCGACGCGATTCAGCGGCACGGCGGAGGAGTTCGTGGCGCAGACGCGCGCCGGCTACGAGCGCGGCGCCCAGGTCCGCCATGCGCAGAGCGGATTCTGGTGCCGCATCGCCGGCGATCGCGCCGTGACGGTGACCGGCATGGAGATTCTGCAGCGTGCCGAGATCGGCGGCGTCGAGGTCGACGCGACCTGCATCGGACGCTTCGTGGACTTCCTCGCGCATCGCCAAGGCCGCTGGGGCATCGTGCGGCGCCAGCCTGCCTACGACCGCGATCGTCTCGACCCGGTCGGCGGGGACGCCTTGCCGCCGCTCGACGAAGCGCTGCTGGCGTCCTTCCCGCGTCCTTACCGCCATCTTGCCTACCTCCAGCATGGCCTGGGCCTCTCGATCAATCGCGATCTGCCCGCGGCGTCGGGACCTTCCTGGACGGCGCTGCTGGACGAGGCCGAGCGCTGGCTGGCGGGCGGCGGGATGCAGGGGCAGCCGCTGCGGCGGGTCGTGCTCGGCGAGGCGGGTGTCGTCAGGGACGGCCTGCCGCCCGACAGCCGCACGCCGGTTCCGGGCCTGACCACCACGCTGATGTGGGCGACCGCGCGCGATACCGACCACAGGACGCTTCCGGACGCCATCCCGCGTCCGGCCGGGGTGGCCCCCCCAGACGGCGGCAGCCGCTTCTCGGTGCTCGACATCGCGCCCGGCCACCGGTCGAAGGCGCTGCACCGCACCGACACCGTAGACTATGTCATCTGCCTCGACGGCCCGATCGACCTGCTCGTCGAGGCGGGCGACGTCCGCCTTGAACGCGGCGAGATCGCAATCCAATGCGGCGCGATGCACGGCTGGCACAACCCCGGCCCGGGAACGGCGCGCGTCGCGGTGGTCCTGCTCGATGCCCTGCCGAAACGAGATGGCGGAGTCGCCGGCGGGAGCGAGGCGCCATGAGCGGCAGCGATCCCCGCCTCGCCCCACTCGGCGATCGGCTGGCCTATGTGGGGGTGGGCGCGGAGGATATAAGCGCTTGGGGCCGTTTCGCCCGCAACGTGATGGGCGTCGATGTCGCGCCGACCCTCGAGGGAGGCCTCAGGCTGCGACTCGACGCGAAGGCCGTCCGCTTCCTTATCCACCCGGCCGACCGGACCTATACATACTTCGGGTGGGAAATCCCGACCGGCATCAGCCTGGCCGACGTGCGGTCGCGGCTCGAGACGCACGGCGTCGCGGTCACGGCGGGGACGAACGAGGAGGCCGCGGCGCGCGGGGTCGAGGGCCTGGTGTGGTTCGTCGATCCGCTCGGCAACCGCGTCGAGCTCTGCGCCGACCATCGCGACGATCCGGCGGCGTTAGCGCTTTCGCGGCCGTTGGCCGGGTTCAAGACCGGGGACCTCGGCTTGGGCCACGTCGTTCTCATGGGCAGCGATGTCGACGAGGCGCGACGCTTCTACGTCGACGTCTTCGGCATGCGGCTCAGCGACTATACCGAGCGCCCGTTCGACGCGCACTTCTTTCACGTCAACGGCCGCCACCACAGCTTCGCCATCATCCGTAACGAGCGCCACGGCCTGCACCACGTCATGCTCGAACTTCTCGAGCTCGACGACGTGGGGCAGACCTACGACCTGCTGGAGCCGAACGGGGTGCGGCTGGGCGCCTCGCTTGGAAGGCACACCAACGACTTCATGACCTCGTTCTACATGTTCACGCCTTCGCACTTCATGATCGAGTACGGTGTCGGCGGACGCGAGATCGATCCGCTGACATGGAAGGCCGAGCGGCTCGACTGCGGACCGAGCTTTTGGGGTCACGAGCGGAGCTGGCTGCCCGAGCCGCTGCGCGAGGAGGCGTTCGGGCTGCGTCTGCGCGCCGGCCGGGACGGCCTTCGGGCGCCGGTGGTCGTCACCCCGGGACACTTCACGCAATCGAGTTTGGGGGGCACGGAATGAAGCTGGCATCGCTGAGGAAGGGCGGCCGCGACGGCGCGCTGATCGTGGTGGACCGCGCGCTGGAACGTGCCGCGACGGTTCCCGGCTGGCCGACGCTGCGGGCCGCGCTCGAGGATTGGCCGAGCGCCGAACCGGACCTGCGTCGGGTGGCGGACACGCTCGCCGCCGGCGGCGGCTTCGCTTTCGACCCCGCGCAGTGCGCCGCGCCCCTCCCGCGTTCCTTCCAGTGGCTCGATGGCTCGGCGTACCTCAGCCACGCCGAATTGGTGCGCAAGGCGCGAAACGCCGAGATGCTGCCAATCCTCTACAGCGAGCCGATGATGTACCAGGGCGCGGCCGACGGACTGCTGGGTCCGCGCGACCCCATCGTCCTGCCGGACGAGGCGCACGGCATAGACCTGGAGGCCGAGGTGGCGGTGGTCACCGACGACGTGCCGATGGGCGTATCCGTCGCCGACGCGCCGCGTCATATCCTGCTGGTCATGCTCGTCAACGACGTCTCGCTGCGCAACCTCATGCCCGACGAGCTTTCGAAGCAGTTCGGCTTCCTCAACTCCAAACCGGCGACCGCGTTCTCGCCCGTGGCCGTCACGCCCGACGAGCTCGGCGACGCGTGGACGGGGACGAAGCTGAATCTTCGATTGGCAAGCGCGGTCAACGGCCGGTCGATCGGCAGTCCTCATGCCGGCACCGATCTGAACTTCGACTTCGCCCAGCTCATCAGCCACGCCGCGCGGACGAGAACGCTGTCGGCCGGCACCATCATCGGCTCGGGTACCGTCTCGAATCGCGCTGAGGACGCCGGGGTCTCGTGCCTGCAGGAGCTTCGGATGCGCGAGAAGATCGCGACGGGGGAAATCGCGACACCGCATCTGCGGTTCGGAGACACGGTCGCGATCGAGATGGTCGGCGAGGATGGCGCGTCGATATTCGGTCGGATCGAGCAGCGGGTCGTCGCGGCGTAGGGGAGCTGGGCATGAGCGAGAGGGTCGAGGCGGTTCAGGGGAAGCTGGCCGGGATTGCCGAGGAAGGCGTCACCGTCTTCCGGGGCGTGCCCTTCGCCGCCCCGCCGGTTGGGCCGCTCCGGTTCCGCGCGCCGGCACCGGCGGAGCGTTGGCAGGGCGTGCGCGCGGCGGATCGCCCGGGCCCGGCGTCCTACCAGATGAACGGCGAGAACGGAGCGCGCATCCAGGCCATCATGGCGACGTTCGGGGACAACTTCCCTGGGGTGCGGCTCGCACCGCCGTTCGCGGCCGCCACCTACGCCCAACCCGTGGTCAGCGAGGACTGCCTGTACCTGGACATGTGGGTCCCCGACCACGACCCCGGGGAGCGCCTGCCGGTCTTCGTTTACTATCACGGCGGCGCGAACACCGGGAACTCGGCCTCGAACCCGCTCGAGCGCGGCGCCCGGCTGGCGCGCGAAGAACGGATTATCGTCGTGCGCCCAAACTACCGCATGGGGCCGCTCGGCTGGGTGCATTTCGGTCTTGTGAGCGACGAGCTGCCGGAGGCAGTCAACCTCGGCGTTCAAGACCAAATAGCCTCGCTTGAGTGGGTATCGCTGAACATCGATCGGTTCGGCGGGGATCCCGGCAACATCACGATCTGCGGCGAATCCGCGGGCGCCACCGCCGTGTCGCACCTTCTTGTCAATCCGCGGAGCCGGCGGCTTTTCCGCCGCGCGATCCTTCAGTCGCTTTCGCCGTTCAACCAGTGGACGACCCAGGCCAGGCAGGACGCTGTCTCCGTCGCGGAGCTATATCTCCAGATCCTCGGCATCGGCGATATCCGCGAGCTGCTTACGATCGACCCTGATCGGCTCATTGCGGTCGCCCAGTCGCTGCAACGGTTCTTCGAGGCCGATAAAAACTGCGCCTGGCGGCCTATCGGGGGGGTCGTCGACGGCGACATCGTGCCCCACCACCCGGCGATCCACCTCGCCACCGCGGAATTCGGCGGGCCGCCGTTCGAGGTGATGATCGGCTTCGCCAAGGACGAGTGGCAGTTCTTCCGCGGCCATAGCGAGACGCTGCGGACCGGCACCGATGCCGACTTCGAGAGAATCTTCGCGCAGGTAGCGGGTGCCGATGCGGCGGCGGAGCTGTTGCGCGACTATCGGACGATCCATGCCGAGCATCCCGCGCCGCAGCTCATCAGCGACGCGATGTCCTTTGAATTTTTCAAGCTTGCGAGCCTAAGGATCGCTGAAAATCTCTCGCGGCAGAATATCCCGACGTACGTTTTCCAATTCTCCTACGACTTGCCGGGGCAGGGGGGATACGTCCGCGCATACCACACCGGCGACATGCCCTTCATCTGGCGAAATTATGCGACCGAGGACCTCGCGCGGTGGCCCGCGTTCGACGGCATCGATGGCGAGGAACTTGCCAGGTCCGCCACCGGATTCGGCAAGCTCTACGGCGATTTCATTCGCTGCGGTGACCCTGGCGATAAGTGGCCGCGCTATGGTACGCCGGATCACGACGTCCTCTGGTTCGGCCAACAGATAGAAGCGCGGTCCGGGCTCCTCGCCGCGGAAATGGCAGCCTTCGAACGCGCCGGTATCGGTGACCTCGCCACGCTCGAGCAGCGCCTTGCGACGAACACGCGGTCGGCGCTCAACAGTCCGCCGCGCGCCTACTCCTGCACGCGCTTATAAGACGCCAAGCAAATGGGGCTGCACGAAGATGATAATCCGCGGTAACACGGTCTTGATAACTGGCGGAGAATCAGGGATTGGAAGAGGCCTTGCCGAGTCATTCTACAATCTTGGCAACGAAGTCGTTATCGCGGGTCGTAATTTAAAAGCTCTTGCCGAAGTAGACTCGGCTTGTCCGGGCATCGATATAGCGCATTTCGACCAGAGCAATGCCGCGAGCATCGCCGATTTGGTAGCGCAGCTCGTCCGGCGCCATCCTAAACTTAATATATTGATAAATAACGCCGGCGTTCAGCAGCGGGAAGACTTATCGAACGGGAATCTGGAGGCCGCAGAGAACGCGATAGCGACCAATCTCCTCGGACCCATTCGTCTCACGGCAGGGTTCATGAGCACCCTGCTGGCAAATCAGCCAAGCGCGATATTGAACGTCACGTCGGCTCTCGGCTTCGTGCCTCAAGCAATCACCCCGACATACAGTGCGACGAAAGCTGCGCTTCACTCTTACACGCAGTCGCTCCGCTCCCAGCTGCGAGACAAGCGCGTCGACGTCATCGAGATCATCCCCCCGTTCGTGCAGACACGGCTTCAGGGTGACTATGGTATGAGCCCGAACGCTATGCCACTCGCCGCATTCATCGGGGAGACAATGAGTCTGCTCGCTGAACAGCCCGCAAAATCCGAGATTATCGTGGAGCGAGCGCGTGCGGTCCGGTTCGCCGAGCGTAATGGAACCTTCGATGCCATTTTCAGCCGGCTCAACGACAGCGCGGCAGCGGAATGATCCGTACCTCGTTCCCAGCTCCTGTCGCCACGGCGAGACCGGAATCCTCGTCCCTCGAAGGCAAAGGGGGAGCCCGTCATGAGGTGCCCGTCCGAGTGGTCCATCGACTAGGATAGGTCCTCCGGCTCGCGCACGCGTCTGTTCGCCGCCAGCCACCGGCGACGCAGCACGACCGGGTGCTCCGGGTAGCGCTCGTCGAGGAACGCGACCGCCGTCATGCGGTCGGTGCGGAATATGCGGAAGTCCTGCCTCAGCTCGCACCATGCCATCACCACACGGACGGTGGCGACGTAGCCGACCATGAACGGCCAGATCACCCGCTCGCTCGCTGTGCCGGTCTCGTCGGCATAGCGAAGCCCGAGCTTGCGTCCCCGACGGCTCCACTCGCGCAGCCGGACGACGTCGACGTGGTCCGCGCCGCCCCCGCCCCGCTTGGGCGGCGTGCCGACCGCGGGATCGTCGATGATCGGGCGCAGGTCCTCGGGCACGATCGCCGCGACCTTCGCCAGCACCGCGAACGCCGCCTTGGCCAGGCCATCGTCACCGTGCGCCACTACCCATTGGCAGCCGAGCGCCACCGCCTCGGTCTCGTCGACGGTCAGCATCAGCGGCGGAAGGTCGAACCCGCGGTCGAGCACGTAGCCGACCCCCGCCTCGCCGCGGATCGGCACGCGCTGCGCCATCAGCGCGGCGATGTCGCGGTAGACCGTGCGCCGGCTGGTCTCGAGCTCCTCCGCGATCGCGTCGCCGGTCATCGGCCCCGACGCACGGCGCAGGACCTGGATGATCTCGAACAGGCGGTCGGCGCGGCGCATGATCTGACCTGTTCAGTGGCCGCGCGGTGCGGCGGGTGGAGCAAAGCATTTGGCCATGGCATTCGACGCCGCATCGGCGCTCATCGGGCCGGCTCCAGCCCAACCACCGCGCTCGGCAACCGCCTCGAGCCATCAGGCACGGGCCCGGTCGCCCCGCCCGGCATCGATCGGATCCTCGTGGATGTGGAACATCGGGTCCCTCGCGCGGATGTCAGAGCGGCGAACCTAGAGCGCGCGTCCGGGGTGTGGCAACCGCCGGCCGGTCGAAACCGGCCGCCGCCTACCCCATCGCGACGAGGATGGCGCTCGCCATCAGACTGCCGATCACGAACATCGGCGCGTTGACCAGAGCGTAGGCGAAAGGTCTGGGGAACAGCGGGTTGATCGCGATGTTGAGCGTCATCGCCGCCAGATAGCCGACGCCGACGAGCGCGCCGAGCGCGAGCGCGTCAGGGTAGGTTGTGATCCCCAATGCGCGCAGCAGCACCGCCGTGGTCGCAATCGTCACCGCGCCGCAAACGAACGGACCTATCATGAAAGTCGCGTCGGGCTTCTGCGGCGGCCGGTCGGCAATGCCCAGCGCCCGGGCGTAGGGCTTGGCGAACAATGCGGCGAACCAGAGGCCGCCGAGGATGAAATGGGCGACGCTGGCGGCCAGGACGGCGAGCCAGTTAACGTGCGATAATGCTTCAGTCATTTTCCTGCTCCTTGCGGTGGAGCTTAGAGCTAGCAGCCCGCTGCTGCCAACGTCGTGGCAACAGCCTGTCGGCCGGCGGCGCCGGTCAAATCGCGCCCATCGCATCGCCGGGCGCAGCATTCGCTCGATCACGGCAGCGACCCGATCGCAAAATCGTCGTGCCCGCTAACCTCGCGCGCTTCGGTTCATTTTCCTACGTCGGCCACTCCGGCGTCGTAGGGCAGCGGCACGAATGCGAATCCGGAACCTGAGCGCACGACATGGCCGAGTCCCGGGAACGACAGATGATCGCCTGCGGCGAGTTCGTGGCTCTGGGCAAGTTGCGCCAACACCGTTTTCCGCTGCGCGGCGGCAGCGGCGGGATCGACGTCGTAGTCGATCGTGATGGATGGGTCCGCCAACTGGATCTCGGCGGCGTGGACGGTATCGCCGATCACCAGCAGCCGCCGGCCGTCGCTCTCCAGCTCATAGAAGCTGTGGCCCGGCGTGTGGCCAGGCGCCGGAATGGCGGTGATGCCGGGAAACAGGGTCGTCCGGCCGGTGAAAGTGCGGATGCGGCCCGCCGCGATGTAGGGCGCCAGGGCAGCGCGTCCTTCGCTGAACATCTTCTGGTGGCTGGGCTTGGCGCGGGTGCGCTCGGCATCGCTCATCCAATAATCCAGCTCAGCCTTCGCAAGGTACAATTCCGCCTTCGGGAAGGCGCGCTCGCCCTTGCGGAGCAGGCCGCCCGAATGATCGCCATGGACGTGAGTCAGAAGCACCGCGTCGATCTGGTCGGGGCGGTAGCCGGCGGCCACCAGCGTTTCGGGCAGTCGCCCGCAGCACGGTCCGAACGAGGCAGCCGCGCCGGTGTCGATCAGGATGCGCCGGTCGCCCGTATCGATCAGGAAGGCGTTAATCGAGGTAGGACGCTCGGGGGTCTCGCCCATCGCGGCGAAGGTCCGGGCGATATCCTCCGGCGGCCTGCCCTGAAGAAGCTTGTCATACGGCACCGAAGCGGCGCCATCGGTGAGCACCGTCACCATGAGGCGGCCGAGATGGACGCGATAAAAGCCGGGCGCCTGGCCGGCCCGGTCCGGAGCCGGCTGGGCCGCGCCGGCGACCGAGAGGGCCGACGCCACCACGATAGCGAGCGAAGCAATTATCTTCATCGGCACGATCTCCCGAACTCACGCGGCACGGCGCGGCTGCACGACTACTCGCGTGCTTGCGCCTTCACGGTCCATTGCTCAAGTACGCACCCGGAGCCAAGCACGCGGATACCTTCGCTCCAGCGCGGCGTCACATGGTCTTGAGCAATTCGATATGGTGTTGCACCACCGGCACGGTGCTCGTCGCAGCCGCCTTCAGCGACGCGGTTGTTCCGCCGCCCGAATAGGCTTTCTGAACCGCCAGCGCCTGATTGTGCGCCGCCTTCTGCTGGGCGAGGTAGGCCGCATCGCGAGCGGGGCCGCTTTCGGCCTCCAGTTGTGCGATCAGCTCGGCCTGGAGCGGGGTGAGCTTCGGCGGCGGCGCCTTGACCTTTGACTTCGCTGCGGCTGCCTTGACCATGGCGGTGCTCTTGCCGTGGTCGCGCAGCATCATCGTCGCGAACGACTTGATCTTGGGATCGGCGGTAGTCTGGAGCACGAGCCGGCTCGACTGCTGCTCGTAAAGGTCGCTCGCACCGGCGGTTGCGACATATTCAGCCGGCGACATGACCTGGGCTACGGCAGGTGCGGCCACGACCGCAAGCGCCGACGTGAGCAATGACAACGTCTTCATGTGCAAATCTCCAAAATTACCAGCAGCTCACTGACCAAACGCCGTTTTCAGCTTGCCGATGGCGTAGTTCTCGGCGTCGTAGGCGCCCCTTACGACCTTGCCCAAGCCGAAGAATTCGTGGGTCACTGCGGGGAAGGTCTTCTGCTCGACCTTGTCGCCCGCCGCGCGCATCGCGCTGGCGAGCGTTTCGCCGTCGGAGCGCAGGGGATCGATCTGAGCGTTGACGATCGTGGTCGGCGGCAACCGGCGCAGATCCGCCTTCACCAGATTGACGCGCGGATCCATCTGATCCGCTTTGGTTTTCGAGTAATAATAGCCGAACCACTTGAGCATCGCGCTATTGAGCGGCTTGGCGTTGGCCGAGTCGATCTTGGACGGCAGGCTCATGTCGCTGTTCGCGATCGGATAGACCGCCAGGACATGGACGGGTGCGGCCAGGCCATTGTCGCGCGCGTAGATGGCGGTGGCGACGGCGAGGTTGCCGCCGGCACTCTCGCCCGCCAGCGCGACCTTGCCGGGATTTCCGCCCCAGGAGGCGGCGTTCTGCAGCACCCAGCGATAGGCTGCGGCCGCATCCTGATGCTGCGCCGGGAACTTGGCTTCGGGTGCGTGGCGATATTCGACCGACACCACCAGGGCGTTGAGCTGCTTGGCCAGCATGCGCGGGGTCGCGTCGTAGACGTTGATGTCGGCGATCACCCAACCGCCGCCATGATAGTAGACGACCACGGGCAACGGCGCTCCGCCGTCCGCCGCAGTGGCAGGCTTGTAGATGCGAGCATATTGCATCGGGTCCGAACCATAGGGTTTCTCCAATGTGATCACCGCCGGATCGGGCGCGGTCGACGCCCCCTGCTGGCGCATCACCGCATGGGCCGCGTCGGCGACGGTGGGCTGGATGCGGGCCTTGACCGGCGTCAGCGTCTCGATCGGCTTGGCACCGAGCTGCATGTGCGCATCCAGCACCGCCTGCATATCCGCAGCCGGCTGTGCGGGTTGGCTCGCGACTGCCGGAGGCGGGGGCGGTGGAGCCGCGTTGATCGAGGAGGGCGACTGCGCAAGCGCAGCAGTCGACGTGCCGAGCAGCAAGGCAATGGCGGTGGTAGTGCGATGATTCATGCGCGTGTTCCCTGTCGAATACCCATCGAGCGGAACTCGCGTCGGTTGCGCCGGTTCCCGATTAAGTCCTCGATATCAGAAGGTTGATGCTTGATCGCTTGGCGTAGCCGCGTGTCCAGGCCGACCCGCCCGGCCCGGGCCGCGGAGCACCCCGTTACCGCACGACCGCTTCCCGCGGCGTCGCTGCGGCCTGCGCTCCGCCACTCGGCCAGCTGTCGATAGACGAAGAGCCGCGCGCGCATGATCTGACCGAGCGGGCGATGCGCAATGAGGCTGTAGCCGGGCGAAAGACATTTCTCGAACCTCGCGTCGCGCTCCTCGGTCCGGGCGGGTTGGGACAGCGTGCGACCTCGGCCGGTGCTTCGCGCGGCGGAAAGCGGCCGATGCCCGGCATCCCCGCCGGCATGGATCGGAAGCATAAGCCATAAATCAACGGCTTGTCGGAAACCGTCGCGGCATCCGGATGTTGTGGCTCACGACGCCGACAAACTCAGGCCGACAAACTCACGGAGTGGATGAACATGCGCGACACGACGCGACGGCAGGTGATGACGGCGGCGACGCTGGGCGCGGCGGCGGCGATCGCGGCCCCGGCGGCGGCGCAGGAAAAAGCGGGGCCGCAGCCGCGCGGCGGCAAGCAGGATCCGCGCGCCAAATATCCCAAGCCGCCCTTCAAGGCGCAGATGCAGCCATGGCCCGGGCTGGCGAGCCGCATGGATCCGCGTCCCGACCATGGCGAGGCGAGCTACGTCGGGTCCGGTCGGCTCAGCGGGCGCAAAGCGCTCATCACCGGCGGCGATTCCGGCATGGGCCGCGCCGCGGCCATCGCCTACGCGCGCGAGGGTGCGGACGTCGCGATCAATTACTTGCCGGAAGAGCAGCCGGACGCGCTCGAGGTGGTGGATCTCATCCGGCGTGCCGGACGCAAGGCCGCTCCGATCCCCGGCGACATCCGCACCGAGGGCTTCTGCCGCCAGCTCGTCGAACGGGCCGTCAGCGCCTTGGGCGGGCTCGACATCGTCGTGTGCAATGCCGCGCGCCAGCAGTCCATTCCCTCGATCCTCGACGTCACCACCGAGGAATTCGATCGGACGATGAAGACCAACATCTATGCGCCGTTCTGGATCATCAAGGCCGCGCTGCCGCATCTCGAGCCGGGCGCGGTGATCATCGGCACCGCGTCCGAACAGGCGTATGATCCGTCCCCGGACCTGTACGCTTATGCTCAGACCAAGGCGGCGACGATGAACTATGTGAAGTCGCTCGCCAAACAGCTCGGACCCAAGGGCATCCGCGTCAACGGCGTCGCGCCGGGGCCGATCTGGACGCCGCTGCAGATCTCGGGCGGCGCACAGCAAGGCAAGATCGTGACCTTCGGCGCGAGCGCACCGTTGGGCCGTCCCGGCCAGCCCGCCGAGCTCGCCGGCATCTTCGTACGACTGGCGGAAGACGACGGCAGCTACACGACCGGCAACATCTACGGTGCCGGTGGCGGTCAGGGCCAGCCCTGAGAGGATGTGACGATGGGACTGATGACGAAAGTGGCCGTGCTGCTTGCCGGCGTGGCGCTGACATCGGCGGCGATGGCGCAGCAAGCCGGCTCGAGGCAGACACGCGAGTTCGTCGCCGCGGCCAGCGGCTCCGACGCGTTCGAGATCATGGCGGCGCAGGCCGCGCTCGCGCAAAGCGGCGATCGGCAGGTGCGTGCGTTCGCGCAACAGATGATCCGGGATCATGGCGAAACCAGCCGGGCGCTGCAGGTCGCGGCGGCCCGTGCCGGGCTCGAGCCGCCGGCAATGGCGGTCGACGCCGGTCACGCCCTGCTGCTTGCCGCGTTGCAGAGCGTGGGTGGCAAGGACTTCGATAAGATCTATTGGCGCCACCAGGTTCTGGTGCACCGATCGGCGCTGACCGTGCAACAGCAATATGCGGCCGGCGGCGATGCGCCCGCCATCCGCCAGGCCGCTGCGGCCGCCGTCCCGCTTATCCAATCTCATCTCACGATGGCGGAACAGATGAACGCCAAGGTCGCCGAGCCGTGATGGATCACGACGACCGCGGCGGCACCGCGCGCAACCGGCGCGAAGCGAAGATCGGACTGCTGTAAGGCCCGCGTTTGCTCTAGGAAGGCCGTGGGATTACGCCGCGTAGCAAGCTTTCGAGGTTGCGTTCGCCGTCGCGCGTCTGAGCACCCGCCTGGCGCTGGTTCGCCATCAGCCGAACAACCGCTGGCTGAGACACTAGGCTCATCCAGCTTTCGCTCTCGCGCGTGAACCCGTCGCCGGGAACAGCGTGCGGCACCGCCCGTTTCGCGGCGGCGATGACTCCATCCGGGAGCGACGCGATGTGAGCGGCAATGCGGGCGACGAAGCCATCCAGCTCGGCGGCCGGAAGCGCGCGATTGATCCAGCCGTATCGTTCGGCGGTCTTGGCGTCGAACAGGTCGGCTCCCAGGATTATTTCGAGCGACCTGCCCCGTGTCATGCGCTGGCCCAGATACTGGGTGCCGCCCCCGCCGGGGATGACGCCCATCAGCGCCTCGCATTGCGCCAGCCCGGCGCGTCCTTGCGCGCCGAACGTCATGTCGGCGGCGGCGACGAATTCAGCACCGCCTCCGCGCGCGAGCCCGGCCAGCTTGACGATCGTCACCTGCGGCTGGGCGCGTATCGCCTCGGAAAAGGCCTGGAACGGATTGAGGCCATCGGGGGCGTCGCGCTGCAGCTCGTCCAAGGCTTCGGGCTGTTCCCCCAGGGTCATATCGACATGGGCGATGAAGAATTCGGGATCGGCGCTCTCGAAGACGATCACGCGCGTGTCTGGATCGTCGTGCACCGAGGCGAGGAAGCGGCGCACCTCGCTCATCAGCGCAATATCGAGAACGTTGACCGGCGGATTGTCGATGGTGACGGTGGCCACCCGGTCCTGCCGGGCGACGCGCAGCTTCGTGTAGGTCGCTTCGCTCATGGAGATCCTCATGGTGCGCAATAGGCAGTTTGCCTCGATCCTATCTGAGGTATACATCTCATACCTGGCATCAATGACGCACATCGAGCATCCCTGGTATGGTCGAGGATACTGAGCTTCCCGACGATTACTTCGTCTTCCGCTGCGACTGCCCCAGCAGGTTCATCCTGGACCAGATCGCGGACAAATGGTCGATGATGGTACTCGCGGTCCTCTATCGCGAGCCGCAGCGCTTCAACGCCATCAAACGGCGATTGGAGGGCGTGACCCAGCGTGTCCTCACCCACACGCTGCGCAAGCTTGAGCGCAATGGCATGATTTCCCGCACCGTGATCGATGGTCGCGTGTTGGGCGTGGAATATGCGCTGACATCACTCGGCCGTTCCTTGAACGAGCCCTTCGCCGCCCTGTTCAGGTGGACCACCGAGAACATGGGCGAGATACGGCAACATCAGCAGAGCTATGACGCCCGCACCGGCGGCTGAGCTGTGTCCCAGGACCATTCTTTCGGGCAACAGCTATGCCCTAGTCCCGTTTGACTCTGGCACGTGCCGCCGGACGGGGTTTTTGGAGCGGGTAGCGGGAATCGAACCCGCGTCACAAGCTTGGAAGGCTAGTGCTCTACCATTGAGCTATACCCGCTTACGCTCTGGTCGCCATAGGCGACGTGAGCTTCGGCGGGCAAGCCCGCTAGCGCAAGTGCGTGCGAGCAATGCTGGATCCGAGCCCGACTTCGGATCGCGTTCGAACGCCGCAGCCCTCGGTGCCCTCTGCTTTGCAGGACACAGACATGATGCGTCGCACTTTCCGCAGGCTTGCTAGCCGAAGCCTCGGCGAAGGCTGGTGGAAGGGGCTGGATTCGAACCAGCGTACGCTTGCGCGGGCAGATTTACAGTCTGCTGCCTTTAACCACTCGGCCACCCTTCCGCGAGGCGCCTGTCGGAGCGAGGCGGGTGCATGGCGAATGGCTCCTTGCGTGTCAACGTGGCGGCGTGGAAAAGCGCGCGCATGCGCAAAGGCCATCGACCCTCCGCCGCGCCCGCCGGGCGTCCCCGCTTCTGGGGGCGCCACGCGGTGATCGCGGCGCTTGCCAATCCAGAGCGGAGCGTGCGGCGCATCTGGGGCACGCGCGAGGCGCTTGGGGCTCTCGAGCTGCCGCCGGTGATCCCGATCAGCTTCGCCGACGTCGCCGATCTCGGCCGGCTGGTGCCGCACGACGCGCCGCACCAGGGGCTCGTGATCGAGGTCGATCCGCTGCCCGACCGCTGGCTCGGCGACCTGCTCGACGCCGCGGCGGAGGCACCGCCGCGGCGCGCGCTGCTGGTGCTCGATCAGGTCACCGATCCGCACAATGTCGGTGCGATCCTGCGCTCGGCGGCGGCGTTCGACGCGACCGGCATCGTCACGCAGGATCGCCATTCGCCGCCCGAATCGGGTGCGCTCGCGCGCGCCGCGTCGGGCGCGCTCGAGGCGATGCCGTGGGTCCGCGTGGTCAATCTCGCGCGCGCGCTCGACGAGATCGGCGAGGCCGGGCTGTGGCGCGTCGGGCTGGCGGGCGAGGCCAAGACGACGCTGGCCGAGGCGATGCCGCCGGGCCGGCTCGCGCTCGTGCTCGGCGCCGAGGGCGAAGGGCTGCGCCACAACAGCGCCGCGCATTGCGACGAGCTGGCGCGGCTGCCGATCAGCCCGCGGATGGAAAGCCTCAACGTCTCGAATGCCGCCGCGATCGCGCTGTACGCGGCGGCGGTACGCTGACGGTCAGTCCTCGGGAGCGATCGTGACCTTGAGATTGTCGAGCGCGTCGCCGAACATGATCTGGCACGACAAACGCGAGGTCGCGGTGCGCGCGTCCGAGCTGTCGAGCAGGTCATTCTCGTCCGCGCTCATCGCCGGCAGCTGATCGGCGAACGCCGGATCGACATAGACGTGGCAGGTGGCGCAGCTGCAGCAGCCGCCGCACAAGGCGAGCAGCTCGTCGAAACCCGCGTCGCGGATCACCTCCATCACCGAGAGGCCGGCCTCGCCCTCGACGGTCTTCTCGTTTCCGTCGCGTGCGACGACAATCAGCTTCGGCATAGTACCCCTCGTTCGCTTCGACAGCGGTGCTGCGGCGGGCTATGTGGCGAGCGGGACAGGAAATCAAGGCGAAGCGGATGGGTTTGAGCGCCGAGCAATTGCAGGCCGGGCTCGATGCGCTGGCGCAGATCGAGCCGGGCTTCGCCAGCGGCCTGGCGCGCGCCGGCTATCCCGCGCCGCGGATCCGCGAGCGCGGCTACGAGACGCTGCTGCGCACGATCGTCGGCCAGCAGGTCAGCGTCCATGCCGCCGACGCAATCTGGCAGCGGCTCGAGGCTGCGGTCGGCGGTCCGCGCGGTCCGGCGCGGCGGGCCGGCGGGGGGGGCGCGGGGGGGGGCCCGGGGGGGGTGTGGCGGGAGGAAGCGGGGTACCAGGGCCAGAACCGGCGCGGCTCGCCGGCGTGTCGGACGAGGCGCTGCGCACGGTGGGCTTGTCGCGGCAGAAAGCGGCTTATGCGCGCAGTCTGGCCGAGGAAGTGACGAGCGGGCGGCTCGATCTCGCCAATCTGCCGAACGACGACGAGGAAGCGATCGCGGCGCTTGTCCGCGTAAAGGGCGTCGGGCGCTGGTCGGCCGAAATCTACCTGCTGTTCGCGGAAGCGCGCGGCGACGTCTGGCCGGCCGGCGATCTCGCGGTCCAGGTCGAGATCGGCCGGCTGCTCGGGCGCGCGGCACGGCCGAGCGAGGCGGAGCTGCGCGTGCTGGCCGAGGCGTGGCGGCCGCATCGTGGTGCGGCGGCGATCTTCGCCTGGCACCATTATGGCAGCGTCGGCAAGGTGCCGCTGTAGGGTAGGCCGCGTGTTTCATCTAGGTTACGAATTGATCGGTTGAAATCCGAAGGGCTTGGTTTATCGGCGCAATCAGGAGACGCGGCGAGAAGCGGAATGTTCGCAACATATCAGAGCGTCGGATGTTGGATGTGCGGCCCTCAAAACAGGAAAGCGTGATGCTGCTGTTCGAAACCTATATCGCGCCAAGCGAGATCGAAGGTGTCGGGGTCTTCGCCGCGCAGGACATCCCTCCCGGCGCGGCGATCTGGCGGCTCGATCCCGGGTTCGACCGGCTGATTCCGGTCGCCGATCTGCCCAATCTGTCCGAGGTCACGCAGGCGTTCGTCGATCGCTACGCCTATCCGCTGCCGACCGATCCGAGCATCCTCGTGCTCGAGGTCGACAACGGCCGCTTCATGAACCACACGACCGCGCCCAACACCTGCTTTACGAACCCGGAAGTCGGCCTTGCGCTGACCGGAATCGCCGCGGGCACCGAGATCACGTGCAATTATTCCGAATTCGATCCGGGCTTCGTGATGCTTCCCGGTCGCTTGTTCGTACCGCCGCGCGCCAAGGCGAACGGCAAGCAGCCGGCCAACGTCTGAGCGCTACGGCGGCGGATCGAGCAGCCCGACCGCCTCGAGCCGGGCGAGGTCGCGGTCGATCAGCCGCTGGCCGATGTCGCGCCGGTACCGCACGTTGGGAATGACGATCCGGCCGGCCCGGGCATAAGCCTCGCGCTGCGCGTCGGCGACGGTCGCGCCGACCCCGGTCACCACCATCGTCCAGCCGTACAGCCCGCTGGTGACCAGCGCGCCGCCGTCGAGCCCGACCTCGCCGTAATGGACATGGCGGCGATCCGCGTCGTCGAACGGTTCCTCAAACAGGATCGGCAGGCCGATCGGCTCGTCGATCTGCTTGCGCGTGTAGGGAAAGGGAGGCGTCGTCAGCACGACGCCGAGCGAGAAGCCGGGGCGGGTCGCAAAGCGGCGCCCCGAGCGCGTCGCCATCGCCGCGAACAGCCCGCCCCAGCCGGTCTGCTGGAGCGGATCGAGCACGGCGAAACCCGGATAGCCGAAGCGGCAGGTGAACTCGAGCGGCCAGATGCCGGCCTCGTTCACGATCGTGTTGAGGTTGACGTAGCCGATATGCCCCTTGCCGCGCAGCAGCGGCGCGACGCGCGCGAGCGTCCGCTCGAAGAAGGTGGTGCTGCGATCGAAGGTGGCGACCGTCCCCATCTCGCCGGTCAACTCGCCGAGGTCGCCGGCGAAGAAGCGTTTGTGCTCCCAGTCGAGGCAGGCCGGGGTGACGAAATCCTCGCCGTCGAAATAGGCGCCGACGCCGATCTCGACGCCTTCGATGTGATCCATCAGGATGAACGTCGCCGGCGCGCCGTCACGCGCGCGCAGCCGCGCGGCGAGCACCGCGCGGACATCGCGGCCGTCCGCCATCTGGCCGATATAATTGTCGTTCGACGCATAATCGGGTCCGCTGAACTTGATCACGTAGCGCGCCGGGCGCGCGGCGACGAACGCGTCGGCGGCGGCGCCATCGGTGAATTCCCAGACGTGACCCGTTGGGAAGCCGAGGCCCGCCAGCACCTCCTGCGCATAGGCGCGGTCGTTCTCGAGCCGGTCGCCGTAGGCGCTGCCGCCGATGACGTGGAGCCCGGCGCGGCGCAGTTCGTCCTGCAGCGCGCCATAACCCTCGGAGACCGCCTCGAAGACGATCATCCCCTCGTCGCCGGCGCCGCGGACCCAGTCGAGCTCGGCGCGCCAGTCGGCAATGCGCGGCGCGAGGCCGGCGAGCGTGCCCTGCGCGCCCGGATCGGACACCGCGACCTTCACCTCATGACCTTCGGCGATCAGCCGCAGATAGAGCGCGGCGAGATCGCAGGTCTCGGTAATGCCCAGGAAACGCATCGAACCTCCGCTGACGGTCCCACAGTGTAGCGCGGGCCGCCTGGCATCAGAAGCGCTCGAAGGATCGAGGAGCTGCGGAGCTTTACGACGACGATCGGCGCCGCCGACGTGGGAGATGCCTAACGTTTCTTCGCGGCCGCCGGCGCGGCCGTCCGCACCGCGCGCAGCCGCACCGAGATTCTGACCGCCGCGGCGACCGTGTCCGGCGTCGCGAACTGGCCCTGGCCGATCCCGAAGGCACGCCGGTCGATCGTCAGCTGGCCCTGCATCGTCGCGACGTCGCCGGCGATCGCCAGCGCGAACGGGAGCACCGCCGGCCGGCGGACGTTGCGGATCGTCAGCGTGCCGATCGCTTGATAGCGGCCCTTGCCGCCGTCGACGAACTTGGCCGCGGTGAAGGTCGCGCGCGGGAAGGCGGCGGCGGCGAACCAGTCGTCGGTCGGCAGCGCCTGATCGCGCGTCGCGTCGCCGGTGGCGGCGGAGGCGGTGTCGACCACCACGGTCACGCTCGACGTCGCCAGCGCCTTGGAATCGAACAGGATCTTCGCGTCCCAGCGGCGGAACAGGCCGTCGAACGACTGGCCCGACATCGCCGCGCTGAAGCCGAGGCGCGACGCGGGCTTGTCGACCGTCCAGCTCGGCGGCGCGGCGGCGGCCGCCGAGGCCGTGCCGAGCGCGACGACGAGGGCAAGAGAACGCATCATACGGGATCCCCGGGACTGGCCGGACGGCGGCGGCGGACGAGCGGCAACATCCGCTCGAGCACGTCGTTGCGATCGATGAAATGATGCTTGAGCGCGGCCGCGACGTGCAGCGCGACGAGCGCGAGCAGCGACCAGGCGAGCACGACGTGGATCGTGCCGAAGTTCGCGTCGATCAGCTTGCGCGTCGCCATCGGCAGATCGTGCACGAAGCCGAGATGCGGCCAGGGGATGCGCTTGAACAGCAGCGTCGGCAGATTGTACGGGCTCGCCGAGACGATGATCCAGCCGGTCAGCGGCTGCGCGATCATGAAGCCGTAGAAGCCCCAATGCGTCGCGAGCGCGGCGACACGCTCGAAGCGCGACAGGTCGGCGGGCAGCGGCGGCGGCGGGTTGATCAGCCGCCAGCCGAGCCGCAGCAGGCTGAGCAGCAGCACGGTGATGCCGATCGACTTGTGGAACTGGAACGCCTCGAACTTGGCGAGCCCGTCGAGCCGGTCCATGCGCAGGCCCGTCGCGATATTCGCCAGGATCAGCACCGCGATCGTCCAGTGAAGCACGATCGCGACCGTCGAATAGCGGCTGCGGGCCCTGCGGTCGCCGGTCACAGCCATGGCGCATCCCTCATGGGTCCCGCGGCGATCGATCCGCACATCCTCATCCTCCCGCCCCGCGTCAACGCCAGCGCGCACCGGCCGCGAGGTGCCTGATCAGGGCGCATCATATCCTCGGTCATGGGTAGCGCCTCCCCAAAATCGCCGTCCTGCCGGAGGGATCGACCGCGTTGTCGAGCTGGAGATAGCCGACGTCGAATTCCGCCGCCGAAACGAGCGCGTTCCAATCGATGACGTTGACGACCTGCTTCGTCACCTCGACGATCCCGGCGCGCTTCAGCGAACCGAGCATCCGGTTTACATGGACCGAGGTCAGCCCGAGGGCGTCGGCCAGATGGACCTGGCTGATCGGGAAGGCGAAGCGCAAGCCGACGAACTGCCCGATCTGCTCGTAACGCGTCGCCATCTCGCACAGCAGATGGGCGAGGCGCGCGCGCGCGCTGCGGCGTCCGATATTGAGGATCCATTCGGAGGTAATCGCCGCGTCGATCGTGCAATCCCGCCAGAATGCCTTCCCGATCCCCGGATGGCGATCGACGATGTCTTCGATGGCCGCGTGAGGCACGCGCAGCACGGTCGTCTTCGTCAGCGCGGTCAGCGCCCAATTCGAGCGCGGCGCGACGAACGAATGAAGGTCGGGCATGTCGCCGGGGACGTAGAGCGCCGATATCTGCCGCGTGCCCTCGCGCGTCTGACCGAATCGCGCCATCAGGCCGTCGGCGACCAGGCAGGTGCGATCGACCACTTCGCCGAGCCGGACCAGATCGCGATTGCTGAGAACGGTGACGACCTCGCCGGGCAGATCGAGGATCGCCCGGCGTTCATCGTCGGCCAAGCGCGAGCGGGCGGATACGCGGTTGAGGAACAGGTTGAGCGCGGCTTGCCGGACATCGTTCATCGTTCGCGCTCGAACCGCCTGGAGAGAGGGACACAAGCGCTAACTAGCCGCTGCCGGCGGGAAAATCGCCACCTTTCTGTCATCCACGTGGGCGGGCGCGTCGCGAAGGCGGGCGCTTGGCGGCGGGGCTCGACTATTGTCAACGTGTCTGCGCGCGGGCATGGCGGCGCCGGCGGCGCGAGGAGCTTCGATG
>CAXTMX010000005.1:0-64077 GCA_964245585.1 uncultured Sphingomonadaceae bacterium
GCGTCCGGTAGTCGAGGCCAAGCTGGCCGAGCTCGCTGCGACGGTCGCCGCCGCGCGCGCCGGCGATCATGCCCGCGCGCTGGCTATCGTCCGCACCGATCGCGGACGCCTGCTGATGGACCGGATCCGCGTCGAACAGCAGGTCGCGCGCGATCGGACCCAGATGCATTTCAACGACATCGCCGCGCGCTCGGCCAGCAATGCCCGCTGGCTGATCACCGGTCTCGTCATCGGCCTGCTCGGGGTGCTGGCGGTCGCGGCGATCGCGCTGCGCCAGTACCGGCGCCAGATCGCCGAGGTCGGCGAGGAGCGCGACCGCGCCGCCGGCGCCTATGCGCGCCTGATGGTCGAAAGCAACGCGCGCGAGCAGGCCGAGGAACAGCTGCGCCAGGTCCAGAAGATGGAGGCGGTCGGGCAGCTTACCGGGGGTATCGCGCATGATTTCAACAATATGCTGGCGATCGTCATCGGCAGCCTCGACATGGCGTCGCGCCGCATCGGCGACACCACGGGCAAGCTCGAGCGCTCGATCGCGACCGCGCGGGAGGGCGCCGAGCGCGCCGCCGCGCTGACCGGGCGGCTGCTCGCTTTCTCGCGCCAGCAGCCGCTTGCGCCCGTTCCGATCGACGCCAATCGGCTGGTTGCCGGCATGTCCGAGCTGCTGCGCCGCACGTTGGGCGAGCAGATCGCCGTCGAGACCGTGCTCGCCGGCGGCTTGTGGCCGACCTTCGCCGATCCGGGCCAGCTCGAAAACGCGCTGCTCAACCTCGCGGTCAACGCCCGCGACGCGATCCTCGGCGAGGGGCTCGAGGGCGGTCAGCTGACGATCGAGACCGCCAACGCGCATCTCGACGAGGCCTATGCCGCCTCTCGCGGCGAGGTCCGTGCGGGGCAGTATATCATGATCGGCGTCAGCGACACCGGCTCGGGGATGAGCCCGGAGGTCGTCGCCAAGGCGTTCGATCCGTTCTTCACGACCAAGGCGGTCGGCCGCGGCACGGGGCTCGGGCTAAGCCAGGTATTCGGCTTCGCCAAGCAATCGGGCGGGCATGTCGCGATCTATTCCGAGGTCGGCGAGGGCACCACGGTCAAGCTCTATCTGCCGCGCGCCAGCGGCAAGGTCGAGGCGCCGCTGCCGCCGATCACGCCGGACGACCTGCCGAGCGGCCGCGCCGACGAGATCATCCTCGTCGTCGAAGACGAGCAGCGCGTGCGGCATTTCTCGGTCGATGCGTTGCGCGAGCTCGGCTACACCACCATCTCCGCGCCGGGCGGCGCACAGGCGCTCGAGATCCTCGATCAGCAGCCGACGATCGCCTTGCTGTTCACCGATATCGTGATGCCCGAGATGAACGGGCGCATATTGTCCGATCTGGCGCGCGCGAAGCGGCCCGATCTCAAGGTGCTCTACACCACGGGCTACACGCGCAACGCCGTGGTCCATAACGGCATGCTCGATGCCGGTGTCGCCTTTCTGCCCAAGCCGTTCACGGTCGCCCAGCTCGCGGTCAAGGTCCGCGACGTGCTCGACGGCGGCGGGATCAACCGCCCGGCGTAAAGACGCGCCGCTTGCGCAGCCGCAGCGTCGGCCAGTCGCCACGATCGATCCGCCCTGCCGGGCGCATGCCGTGGCGGCGATAGGCGGCGGTGACCGCACCGGCCTGATGATCGAGCAGCCCGGCGAGGATCAGCGATCCGCCCGGCGCGACCGCCGCCGCGACCGATGGCGCCAGCGCGATCAGCGGCGCGGCGAGAATGTTGGCGACGACCAGATCGTAAGGCGCGGCCGCCCGGAGCAACGGATGCGCCATGCCCGGCGCGATGGCGAGGCCGAGCCGGCCGCGCGTCGCGCCGAGCCGCACGCCGTTCGCCGCGGCATTCTCCGCAGTCACCTCGAGCGACACGGGATCGATGTCGGACGCGATGACGCGCGCGAGCGGCCACAGCGCGAGCGCGGCGAACGCGAGCAGCCCGGTGCCGGTGCCGAGATCGAGCACGTCATGGAACCGCGCGCCCCGACGCTTCATCCGATCGAGCATCAGCAGGCAGCCCGTGGTCGTCTCGTGCTGGCCAGTGCCGAACGCGCGGCCGGCCTCGATCCGCAAGGCGATCGCGCCGGGCGGGACGGCATCCGCGTGCGTCGCGGTATGGACGAAGAAGCGCCCCGCGCGGATCGGCTCCAGCCCGGCCTGCGACAGCGTCAGCCAATCGGCCGGGACGATCCGTTCGATCTTCGGTCTGCGCCGTGCGGCGGAACGCGCGAACTGGCGAATGCGGGCAACCAGGTCCGCATCGGGCTCGGCCGCGCAATAGAGATCGAACCGCCAGACGTCGGGCCGCGCCGGATCGGGTTCGCTGGCCATCATGACCGGGGGGTCGGTCAGACCGGGAAACGGCTCGTCGAGCAGCGCGAACGCCTCGGCCTCGACCCGCGTGCAGGGCAGGCTGAGCTTCCAGCCGTCGGTCGCGTCGCTGTCCATCGCGCGGCGTTACGCCGCCCGCAGGCGCAGGAAAAGCTCAGGCGGCGATCTTCGCGACGAAATCGCCGGTGGTCGCCTCGAGCCCGGCGAGCTGGCTGTCGACCTCGCTGAAGCCGGTTTCCAGATCGTCGATCTCGGAGGCGACATGCTCGGTGTCAGACCGGATCGATGCGATCGTGCCCGACATCGAATCGGCGGCGAGCGCGGTCTCGTCGACCGCGGCGGTGATCATCGTCACCGTCTGGGCCTGCGCCTCCATCGCGTCGCGGATCCGTTCGGCCGATTGCTGGACCTCGCCGACGGTGTCGCGGATCGAGCCGTTGGCATCGACCGCCTGGCGCGTCGCCGACTGGATCGCGGCGATCTTCGAGGCGATGTCGTCGGTCGCGCGCGCGGTCTGGCTGGCGAGGCTCTTGACCTCCTGCGCCACCACCGCGAAGCCGCGGCCGGCATCGCCCGCGCGCGCCGCCTCGATCGTCGCATTGAGCGCGAGCAGGTTGGTCTGGCCGGCGATGTCGCGGATCAGGCCGAGGATCGATTCGATCGCCTGGGCATGGCCGCTGAGCGCCTCGGAGACGCCGACCGCCTGGACCGATTGCTGCGCGGCCCGCGTGGCAACCTGCGCCGCCACCTCGACCTCGCCGCGCGCCTCGTCGATTGCCCGGATCAGGCCGGCGGCGGTCTGCGCCGCCTGACGCATCGCCACCGCCGACTGCTCGGCGGCGGCCGCGACCTCGGATGCCTTGCCGAGCATGCCGCGCGCCGATGCCGCAGCGGATACCGTCTTGACCCGCAGGTCGCCGGAGCTGTGGATCGTCGATTCGAGAATGCCGACGATGGTCTGCTTGAACTGGCTGCTCTCGTCGTTGCGTCGCGCCGCGCTCTTGCTACGCTCGAGCATCGCGATCTGCGACATCATGATCTCGATCTCGATCAGGCTCAGCCGGTGAATGGTATCGGCGATCGCGCGCAGCGCCTCGCGATCGGCATGAAATTTCTCGCGCATGCGGCGCAGCATCGATGCGAGAGCCTCCGACATGCCATTGATAATGATCGGCATTGGCACGCCCAGCGAATAAATTTCGCGTGCAGGCTCGGCGACCCGCTCGACCCAGTCGGCGTCGATCGGCATGGTGAACTTCAGCTTCATGCGGCGGAGCGAATGTTCGACGAAAAGGACGCGGTCGCTCTCGCCCGTCCGGGCCGTGGGATCTAATGCCGACATGTTTCGTCCAAAGAAGTCGGAAAAAAATTGCTCCGAGGCGGCCATGATGACATCGCCGGCTTGTTCCCAAACGGCGCGAAGCGAGCGCTCGAGACTCCCGTCGCCATTATAGAGCTCGAGATGCAGGGCGATATCCTCCGCGCTGAGATGCACGTCATTCTCAGGGGGGACACGGGAATTGAGCTTGCCGGTCACCTTTTATCTCCACCACGCATCTGCGCCGTCTCGGGATAGCGGCCGATGGTAAACAAGAGGTTAGAATCCCCGGCTGCGCTTGCATGGCGCGCCGCTTCGACTAAGACGGCGACGCTTCGACCGATGGGAGGAATCATGTCGCGCAACCGGGCTCGGCCGCTGTCTCCGCACCTGAGCATATGGCGCTGGGGACCGCACATGCTGGTCTCCATCCTTCATCGCGCCACCGGCAGCGCGCTCGCGGTCGGCGGCGGTGTGCTGTTCACCTGGTGGCTTGCCGCCGCGGCGAGTGGCGCGGGCGCTTACGCCAGCTTCTATTATTATGCAGTCGACGCGGCCGACGGCGCGCCACTTGGCTTCGCCGCCAACGCGCTCACGCGGATCGTCGCGGTCGGGCTGACGTGGAGTTTCTTCCAGCACATGCTGTCCGGCATCCGCCATCTCGTGCTCGACACCGGCGCGGGTTACGAGCTCAAGACCAACAAGACCGGCGCGGTCCTGACGATCGTCGGCTCGGTACTGCTGACCGCGATCGCCTGGATCGCCCTTTTCGTGAGGCACTGATGGGAACAGGCACCGGCATCGGCCGCGTCCGCGGGCTCGGCTCCGCCAAGCAGGGCGCGCATCACTGGTGGCACCAGCGGCTGACCGCGGGCAGCAACCTGCTGCTCGTCCTGTGGTTCGTCGTTTCGCTGTTCCGCTTGCCGTCGTTCGATCACGAGACGGTGGTGCAATGGATCTCGGCGCCGGTGGTGGCGGTACCGCTGATCCTGCTGACGATCTCGGTCTTCTATCATCTGCGCCTCGGCCTCCAGGTGGTGATCGAGGATTATCAGCACGACGAGACGCGCGTCGTCGCGCTCGTCCTGCTCAATTTCTACGCGATCGGGGCGGGCGCGCTGGCGATCTTCTCGATCCTCAAGATCGCGTTCGGGGGGACGCCAGCCTGATGGCCGAAGCTTACAAGATCATCGATCACGTCTACGACGCGGTCGTCGTCGGCGCGGGCGGTTCCGGGCTGCGCGCGACCATGGGCATCGCCGAGAGCGGGCTCAAGACCGCGTGCATCACCAAGGTGTTCCCGACGCGCAGCCACACCGTCGCCGCGCAAGGGGGGATCGCCGCGTCGCTCGGCAACATGGGCCCGGATCACTGGACCTGGCACATGTACGACACGGTCAAGGGCTCCGACTGGCTCGGCGACCAGGACGCGATCGAATATCTCGTGCGCGAGGCGCCCGCCGCGGTCTACGAGCTCGAGCATGCCGGCGTGCCGTTCAGCCGCACCCAGGACGGCCGCATCTATCAGCGCCCGTTCGGCGGCATGATGCAGAACATGGGCGAGGGGCCGCCGGCGCAGCGCACCTGCGCCGCCGCCGACCGCACCGGTCACGCCATGCTCCACGCGCTCTACCAGCAGAGCCTGAAATACGACGCCGACTTCTACATCGAATATTTCGCGCTCGACCTGATCATGGAAGGCGGCGAGTGCCGCGGCGTGATCGCCTTGTGCATGGACGACGGCACGATCCACCGCTTCCGCAGCCATGCGACGGTGCTGGCGACCGGCGGCTACGGCAAATGCTATTTCTCGGCCACGTCCGCGCACACCTGCACCGGCGACGGCGGGGGCATGGTGCTGCGCGCCGGGCTGCCGCTGCAGGACATGGAATTCGTCCAGTTCCATCCGACCGGCATCTACGGCGCGGGCGTGCTGATCACCGAGGGCGCGCGCGGCGAGGGCGGCTACCTCACCAACTCCGAGGGTGAGCGCTTCATGGAGCGCTACGCGCCGAGCGCGAAGGATCTTGCCTCGCGCGACGTCGTGTCACGCTCGATGGCGATGGAGATCCGCGAGGGCCGCGGCGTCGGCAAGAACAAGGACCATATCTACCTCCACCTCGATCATATCGATCCCAAGGTGCTCGCCGAGCGGCTGCCCGGCATCACCGAGACCGGCAAGGTGTTCGCCAACGTCGATCTGACGCGCCAGCCGCTGCCGGTGGTGCCGACGGTGCATTACAATATGGGCGGGGTGCCGACCAATTATCACGGCGAGGTGGTGACGCTGAAGGACGGCGATCCCGACGCGGTCGTCCCCGGCCTGTTCGCGGTCGGCGAGGCGGCGTGCGTCTCGGTCCACGGCGCCAATCGGCTCGGCTCGAACTCGCTGATCGACCTGGTCGTGTTCGGCCGCGCGACCGGCAAGCGCATCGCCGAGATCGTCAAGCCCGGCACCGCGCATAAGCCCGCGGTCAAGGCCGCCGACGACTTCGCGCTGGCGCGGCTCGATCGCTTTCGCAACGCCAACGGCGCGTCGTCGACCGCGGCGATCCGGCTCGACATGCAGCGCACGATGCAGTCCGACTGCGCGGTGTTCCGCACCACCGAGAGCCTGCGCGAGGGGATGGAGAAGATCGACCGGGTCCAGGCGCGCATGGCCGACGTCGGCGTCACCGACCGGAGCCTCATCTGGAACACCGACCTGGTCGAGACGCTCGAGCTCGACAACATGCTGCCGCAGGCGGTGGTGACGATGCACTGCGCCGCCAACCGCCACGAGAGCCGCGGCGCGCATATGCACGAGGACTATCCCGAGCGCCACGACGACGAGTGGATGAAGCACACCATCGCCTGGGTGAAGCAGAACGCCGTGGTGATCGATTACCGCCCGGTCCACGAATATACGCTGACCGACGACGTGGGGTATATCAAGCCGAAGGCGCGGGTTTATTGAGAGCCGACATGGTGCTCTCCGTCCAGCCAAGCTGGACTGCGATCGTGCTGGCCGGGCAGCGGCCCGGGCGCGATCCGCTGGCCGAGGCGTTCAGCGCGCCGCTCAAGGCGCTCATCTCGATTCGCGGGGTAGCGATGGTTCGCCGCGTGGTCGAGACGCTGCTCGCGACGCCGGCGATCGCGCGTGTCGTCGTGCTGGCGCAGGACGTCGGCGCGATCGGCGCGGCGCTCGCGGTCGACGCGCGGCTGCGTGTGCTTCCGTCGAGCGACGGCATTTCCGCCAGCATCGCCGAGGTGGCGGGCGGCGAGGCGGCGCCCTGGCCGGTGCTGGTGACGACCGCCGACCATCCGCTGCTGACGCGCGCGATGATCGAAGGCTTCCTCGCCGGCGCGGGGGCGCGGGACGTAGCGGTCGGCATGGTCGAGCGCGCGACCTTCGCCGTGCGCTTTCCCGACAATCGGCGGACTTGGCTCCGATTTCGCGGCGGCGCCTATTCAGGGGCCAACCTATTCGCGCTGCGCACCGCCAAGGCCCAAGGTGCGCTTGCGCTGTGGGCTGGGGCGGAGCGCGACCGCAAGCGGGCGCTGCGGCTGTTCTGGCATTTCGGGCCGCTGCTCGCGCTGCGCGCGGCGACGCGCACGATCGGGCTCGACCAGGCGCTTCGGCTGGCGGGACGCAAACTCGGCCTCGATGCGGGCGTGGTCCTGCTCGATCAGCCCGAGGCCGCGATCGACGTCGACAAGCCGGCCGACCATGCGCTCGCCGAGACTTTGCTGGCGCAGCGCGGCGGGACGTGACGGTTCGAGGTTGAGCCGCCGCGCGCTTGTCGTTATCGCCTCAGCCACCGACCGACGAGGACTGGCGATGGCCGAATTCGCACTGCCCAAGAACAGCAAGATCAAGCGCGAGGGCAAGGTCCACAAGGCCGATCCCGCGGCAAAGAACGTGCGGCCGTTCAAGATCTATCGCTACGATCCCGATTCGGGCGAGAATCCGCGCTATGACACGTTCGAGGTCGATCTCGACGAATGCGGGCCGATGGTGCTCGACGCGCTGATCAAGATGAAAAGCGAACAGGATCCGTCGCTCACCTTCCGCCGCTCGTGCCGCGAGGGCATCTGCGGCTCCTGTTCGATGAACATCGACGGGCGCAACACGCTCGCCTGCACGCATGCGATCGAGGATTGCGACAAGCAGGTACGCATCACGCCGCTGCCGCACATGGACGTGATCAAGGATCTCGTCCCCGATTTCACCCATTTCTACGCGCAATATGCCTCGATCCAGCCGTGGCTGCAGACGGTGACGCCGCCGCCCTCGGGCAAGGAGCGGCTGCAGAGCCCCGAGGACCGCGCCAAGCTCGACGGTCTCTACGAATGCATCCTGTGCGCCTGCTGCTCGACCGCGTGCCCGAGCTATTGGTGGAACAGCGACAAGTTCCTCGGCCCCGCGATCCTGCTCCAGGCGTATCGCTGGCTCGCCGACAGCCGCGACGAGATGACCGGCGAGCGGCTCGACGAGCTCGAGGATCCGTTCCGCCTCTATCGCTGCCACACGATCATGAACTGCTCGAACGTCTGTCCCAAGGGGCTCAGCCCGGCCAAGGCGATCGCCGAGGTCAAGAAGATGGTGGTCGAGCGCGCGCTCTGATTTTTCATAAGGTCCGTTCGTCCCGAGCGAAGTCGAGGGACGTGGTCCGGTTGCAACGTGTCTCGACTTTGCTCGACACGAACGGGTGAAGGGTATCCAGATCAGCACCCCGCTCGCCCGCTACGACGCGCTCGTCGCCTCGGGCGAGTTGCGTCCCGATCCCGATCAGCGCGGCGCTGCCCTGCGGCTTGACTGGCTCACCGCCGAGCTGGCGGCGATCCCGGCGCGCGGCAGCTTGCTGTGGCGGATGTTGCGCAGGGCGCCGGCGAGCCCGCGCGGAGTCTATATTTGGGGCGGGGTCGGGCGCGGCAAATCGATGCTGATGGACCTGTTCTTCGATTGCGCCGCATTCCATCCCAAGCGCCGCGTCCATTTCCACGAATTCATGATCGAGGTCCACGCGCGCCTGCGCGACGAGCGCGCCAGGGAGCGGGGCGATCCGATCCCGCCGGTGGCCGAGGCGATCGCGGCGGAGGCCAAGCTGCTCTGCTTCGACGAGATGGTGGTCAACAACAGCGCCGACGCGATGATCCTGTCGCGGCTGTTCACCGCGCTGGTCGACGGCGGGGTGACGGTGGTCGCGACGTCGAACCGGCCGCCCGCCGATCTCTACAAGGACGGGCTCAACCGCGAGCATTTCCTGCCGTTCATCGCGCTGGTCGAGCAGCGCCTCGACGTGCTCGGGCTCAACGGGCCGGTCGATTACCGGCTCGAGCGGCTTGGCGGCGCTGCGACCTGGCACGTGCCCAACGGCCCCGAAGCGACCAAGGCGCTGAGCGACGCCTTCTTCCGCCTGACCGACTTCCCGGTCGAGGATCGCGCGCATGTCCCCGCCGCCGACATCGACGTCGGCGGCGGACGGCTGCTGCACGTGCCCAAGAGCATCAAGGGCGTCGCGGTGTTCTCGTTCAAGCGGCTGTGCGGCGAGGCGCGCGGCGCGGCCGATTATCTGGCGGTGGCGCGGCGCTACCACACGGTCATCATGGTCGGCGTCCCGCGGATGGGGCCCGAAAACCGCAACGAGGCGGCGCGCTTCAAGACGCTGATCGACGAGCTGTACGAACATAAGGTCAAGCTGCTCGCCGCCGCCGATGCCGAGCCGGCCGCGCTCTATGCGGCCGGCGACGGCGCGTTCGAGTTCGAGCGCACGGTCAGCCGGCTGATGGAGATGCAGTCGGCCGAATATCTCGCGCTGGGGCACGGCGAGGAGTGAGCAGGTGCAACAAGGCGGTTGTCCGCAGCGGCGCATCGGTCTAAGCGGACCCCGCTTTCCAAAAGGGCCGCCGCGCGCGGCCGAACCGCATCCTCGGGGGAATCATGGCTCGCAAGAAGATCGCGCTGATCGGCGCGGGAAATATCGGCGGCACGCTCGCGCACCTTGCCGCGCAGAAGGAGCTGGGCGACATCGTCCTGTTTGACGTCGTCGAGGGAGTTCCCCAGGGCAAGGCGCTCGATCTGTCGCAGTGCGGCCCGGTCGAAGGCTTCGACGCCAAGGTCACCGGCACCAACGATTATGCCGACATCGCGGGCGCCGACGTCATCATCGTCACCGCCGGCGTGCCGCGCAAGCCGGGCATGAGCCGCGACGACCTGCTCGGCATCAATCTCAAGGTGATGAAAGCGGTCGGCGAGGGCATCAAGGCGCACGCGCCGGGCGCGTTCGTGATCTGCATTACCAATCCGCTGGATGCCATGGTGTGGGCGCTGCGCGAATTTTCGGGCCTGCCGCACAATATGGTCGTCGGCATGGCCGGTGTCCTCGATTCGGCGCGCTTCTCGACCTTTCTCGCGCAGGAATTCGGCGTGTCGGTGCGCGACGTGTCGAGCTTCGTGCTCGGTGGGCACGGCGACACGATGGTGCCGGTCGCGGAATATTCGACGGTCAAGGGCATTCCGGTGCCCGACCTGATCAAGCTGGGCCGATCGACCCAGGCGCGCATCGACGAGATCGTCAAGCGCACCGCGAACGGCGGCGGCGAGATCGTCGCGCTGCTCAAGACGGGCTCGGCCTTCTACGCGCCGGCCGCGTCGGGAATCGCGATGGCCGAGGCCTATCTCGGCGACCAGAAGCGCGTCCTGCCATGCGCGGCGTATCTCACCGGACAATATGGCGTGGACGACCTCTACGTCGGCGTGCCGGTGGTGATCGGCGCGGGCGGCGTCGAGCAGGTCATCGAGATCGCGCTCGACGACAAGGCCAAGGCAGGGCTGCAGGTGTCGATCGACGCGGTGAAAGAGCTGCTGGTGGCGTGCAAGGGCATCGATGGATCGCTGAACTAGCTTTTTTTCGTCATACCTTCGCCGGGGAACTGGGAGATAGAATGAGCATCCTCGTCAACGCGAACACCAAGGTCATCTGCCAGGGCATCACCGGCAGCCAGGGCACGTTCCATTCCGAGCAGGCGATCGCCTACGGGACCAAGATGGTCGGCGGCGTCACGCCCGGCAAAGGCGGTTCGACGCACATCGGCCTGCCGGTGTTCGACACCGTCGCCGAGGCGATGGAGCGGACCGGCGCCGACGCCAGCGTCGTCTACGTCCCGCCGCCGTTCGCCGCGGACTCGATCCTCGAGGCGATCGACGCCGAGGTGCCGCTGATCGTGTGCATCACCGAGGGCATTCCGGTGCTCGACATGGTCCGCGTCAAGCGCGCGCTGTCGGGCTCGAAGTCGCGGCTGATCGGGCCGAACTGCCCGGGCGTGCTGACGCCGGGCGAGTGCAAGATCGGAATCATGCCGGGCAACATCTTCTCCAAGGGCACGGTCGGCGTCGTCTCGCGCTCGGGCACCTTGACCTACGAGGCGGTCCACCAGACCACCGCGGTCGGCCTCGGCCAGACCAGCGCGGTGGGCATCGGCGGCGATCCGGTCAACGGCACCAACTTCATCGACGTGCTCGAGCTGTATCTCGCCGACGATGCGACCCAGTCGATCATCATGATCGGCGAGATCGGCGGCGCCGCCGAGGAGGATGCGGCGCAGTTCCTCCAGGACGAGGCCAAGCGCGGGCGCAAGAAGCCGATGGTCGGCTTCATCGCCGGCCGCACGGCCCCGCCGGGGCGGCGCATGGGCCATGCCGGCGCGATCGTGTCGGGCGGCAAGGGCGGCGCGGAGGACAAGATCGCGGCGATGGAGGCCGCCGGGATCAAGGTCGCGGCGAGCCCATCGGAACTCGGCACCACTTTGAAAGATTTGCTAAACGCCTAGTTAATAGGTTCGGCTGCAACGATATAGGGAAAGTGCGCGCCATCGCCGGCGCGCGAGGAACAGCAGATGGGCATCGACACATTGGACCTGCGTGACGTCGAGGGTGTCAGCCCGTCGTTCATCGAGGCGCTCTATCGGCGTTATGCCGCTGATCCGTCGGCAGTCGAGCCGGGCTGGCGGCACTGGTTCGAGGGTTTCGAAAGCGCGCTGAGCGGGCCGAGCTGGGCGCGTCCCGACTGGCCGCCGGCCGATACCGACGAGCTCACCGCCGCGCTCGATCCGACCCAGATGGCGGTCGCGCCGAAACCGGCAAAGTCTGCGCCTCCCGCCGCCGTGGCCGCGGCCGCGCCGCCGGCCGCCGCGCCCGACACTGCGGCGTTGGCGAAAGCCGCATCGGACTCGATCCAGGCGATGCTGCTGATCCGTACGTATCGCGTGCGCGGCCATCTCGCTGCCGATCTCGATCCGCTCGGCATGGCCAAGCGCGCGCTGCCCGCCGACCTCACTCCCGAATATCACGGCTTCACCGGTGCCGACCTCGATCGCCCGATCTATCTCGGCGGCGTGATTGGGGCCGAGCGCGCGACGGTGCGCGAGATCGTCGAGATCCTTCAGCGCAACTACTGCGGCCATGTCGGCCTCGAATATATGCACATCGGCGATACCGAGGAGCGTCGCTTCCTCGAGAATCGGATGGAAGGCAAGGACAAGGAGATCAGCTTCACGCCCGAGGGCAAGAAGGCGATCATCTCCAAGGTGATCCAGGCCGAGCAGTACGAGAAGTTCCTCGGCCGCAAATATGTCGGCACCAAGCGGTTTGGGCTCGACGGCGGCGAGGCGATGATCCCCGCGCTCGAGAGCGTGATCAAATATGGCGGGCAGCAGGGCGTACGCGAGATCGTGCTCGGCATGCCGCATCGCGGCCGGCTCAACGTGCTCGCCAACTTCATGGCCAAGCCGTTCCGCGCGATCTTTAACGAATTCGCCGGGGGCTCGTCCAATCCCGAGGACGTCGGCGGCTCGGGCGATGTCAAATATCATCTCGGCACCTCGACGGACCGCGAGTTCGACGGGATCAAGGTCCATATGTCGCTTGCCGCCAACCCCAGCCACCTGGAGGCGGTCGATCCGGTCGTGCTCGGCAAGGCGCGCGCCAAGCAGACCAAGATCGACGACATCAAGCGCGAGAGCGTGCTGCCGATCCTGCTCCACGGCGACGCGGCTTTTGCCGGCCAGGGTATCATCATGGAATGCTTCGGCTTTTCCGGCCTGCCGGGCTACAACACCGGCGGCACGCTCCATTTCGTCGTCAACAACCAGGTCGGCTTCACCACCAGCCCGCAGTTCGCGCGCTCGTCGCCTTATCCGTCGGACATCGCCAAGATGGTCCAGGCGCCGATCCTCCACGTCAACGGCGACGATCCCGAGGCGGTGACCTTCGCCTGCAAGGTCGCCACCGAATTCCGCCAGACGTTCAAGCGCGACGTCGTCATCGACATGTGGTGCTATCGCCGCTTCGGGCATAACGAGGGCGACGAGCCGAGCTTCACCCAGCCGCTGATGTACGACGAGATCCGCCAGCACCCCCCGGTTTCTGCCATCTATGCCGAGCGCCTCAAGGCCGAGGGCGTGGTCGACGATAGCTGGCTCAAGGAAAGCGCAGACAATTTCGTCGCGACGCTCGAAGAGGAGTTCGAGGCGGCCAAGAGCTACCGCCCGAACAAGGCCGACTGGTTCGGCGGCGACTGGCACGGGCTGTCGGCGCCGAGCGAGGCCATGACCGAGCGCCGCGCCGCCACCACCGGCGTCGCGCCGGACAAGATCGCCGCGCTCGGCCAGGTGCTCACCGCGCCGCCGGCCGACCTCACGATCCACAAGACGCTGGCGCGCATCCTCGACGCGAAACAGGCGATGTTCGACACCGGCGAAGGATTCGACTGGGCAACCGCCGAGGCGCTCGCGTTCGGGACGCTGCTCCAGGAAGGCTATGGCGTGCGGCTGTCGGGTCAGGATTCGGGCCGCGGCACGTTCAGCCAGCGTCACGCGGTGTGGGTCGACCAGAAGGACGGACACAAATACATCCCGCTGTCGGCGCTCGATCGCAAGTTCCAGGTGCTCGACAGCCCCTTGTCCGAATTCGGCGTGCTCGGGTTCGAATATGGCTATTCCTCGGCCGCGCCGAAGACCTTGGTTCTGTGGGAGGCGCAGTTCGGCGACTTCGCCAACGGCGCGCAGGTGATCATCGATCAGTTCATCGCCGCGGGCGAAGCCAAGTGGCTGCGCGCCAACGGGCTGGTGATGCTGCTGCCGCACGGTTACGAAGGGCAGGGGCCCGAGCATAGCTCGGCGCGGCTCGAGCGCTATCTCCAGCTGTGCGCCGAAGACAATATGCAGGTCGCCAACTGCACCACCCCGGCGAACTATTACCACCTGTTGCGCCGCCAGATGCACCGCGATTTCCGCAAGCCGCTGATCGTGATGACGCCCAAGTCGCTGCTCCGCCACAAGTCGGCAGTGTCGACGATCGACGAGCTTACCGGCGACAGCCACTTCAAGCGCATCCTGTCCGATCCGGCCCCGCCGGCCGACGCCGACGTGCGCCGGCTGGTGCTATGCTCGGGCAAGCTCGCCTACGAATTGATCGACGCGCGCGACGCGGCCGGCGACAAGACCACCTCGATCGTGCGGATCGAGCAGCTCTATCCGTTCCCGTGCGACGCGCTGGTCGTCCGGCTCAAGCGGATGACCAACCTCGAGACGCTTGTCTGGGCGCAGGAGGAACCGAAGAACGCCGGTTCCTGGTCGTTCGTCGAAAGCATCCTCGAGGAATGCCTCGGCGAGACCGCGCTCAAGCCGCGCCGTGCCCAATACGCCGGGCGCGCCGCGGGCGCGGCCACCGCGACCGGGCTCGCCAAACGTCACCAGCTCGAGCAGGCGGCGCTGATCGCGCAAGCGCTCGGGCATCTGTCCGAAGGGCCGGCGCTGCGCAAGGCGGGGTGACGCGCGTCCCAATCCAGATCCGTTCGGGCTGAGCCTGTCGAAGCCCTTTCCTTCTGTTTGACGGAGGAAGAAAAGAGGCACTTCGACAAGCTCAGTGCGAACGGTCAACTGATCACACTGGCCAGACTTTCAAGGACCGATCATGGCGACCGAAGTGAAGGTGCCCACGCTGGGCGAGTCGATAACCGAAGCGACGCTCGGTGCATGGCTGAAGCAGCCCGGCGAGGCCGTCGCGGCCGACGAGGCGGTCGCCAGCCTCGAGACCGACAAGGTCGCGGTCGAGGTGCCGTCGCCGATCGCCGGGGTGATGGGATCGCATGCGGTCGGCGAAGGGGACACGGTCAACGTCGGGGCGGTGATCGCGCTGATCGATGCGGGCGGGGTAGGCGGGTCATCGTCCGCCGCGCCGCCGCCGCCCGCCGCGATCGTCCCGCCCCCGTCGCCCGAGCCTGCGCTGAAGAGCGAAGCTGCCGCGGACGACAATCGCACCCTGTCTCCCGCGGTGCGCCGCGTCGTCCTCGAGCATCATCTCGATCCCTCGACGATCAAGGGCACCGGCAAGGACGGCCGCCTGACCAAGGACGATGTCCTCGCCGCCGCGCAGAGCGCCCCGCAGGCGAAGGCGGCGCCCGCCGCGCCCGCGCCGCCAGTTTTCTCGCCGCCCGCGTCCGCGCCACCGCCCACCGTTTCGCCCGCCGGCGAGCGCCGGGAAGAGCGCGTGCGGATGACGCGCCTGCGCCAGACGATCGCCAAGCGCCTCAAGGAGGCGCAGGAGACCGCCGCGATCCTCACCACCTTCAACGACGTCGACATGACCGCGGTGATGGAGGCGCGCGCCAAGTACAAGGATCTGTTCGAGAAGAAGCATGGCGTGCGGCTCGGGTTCATGGGCTTCTTCGTCAAGGCGGCGTGCATGGCGCTGCGCGACGTGCCCTCGGTCAATGCGACGATCGATGGCGAGGAGATCGTCTATCGCGAGTATGCCGACGTCTCGGTCGCGGTCAGCGCGCCCAACGGGCTGGTCGTGCCGGTGATCCGCGATGCGCAGGAGCTGTCGGTCGCCGGGATCGAGCAGACGATCGGCGATTTCGGCAAGCGCGCCAAGGACGGCACGCTCAAGATGGAGGAGATGAAGGGCGGCACCTTCACCATCTCCAACGGCGGCGTGTTCGGCTCCTTGCTGTCGACGCCGATCATCAACCCACCGCAGTCGGCGGTGCTCGGGCTCCACCGCATCGAGGAGCGGCCGGTGGTGCGCGACGGGCAGATCGTCGCGCGGCCGATGATGTATCTGGCGCTGAGCTACGACCATCGCCTGATCGACGGCCGCGAGGCGGTGACCTTCCTCGTCGCGCTCAAGAACGCGATCGAGGATCCGACGCGGCTGCTGATCGACTTATAATCCAACCGCTGCGCAGTGCCCCTGCGAAAGCAGGGGCCCAGAATGGAGAGCGACACGAAAGTCGGCTACGTCTACATCATGGCGAGCAAGCGCAACGGCACGCTGTACGTCGGGGTGACCAGCGATTTGATCGGTCGGATTTACAGCCACCGCGAAAAGCTGGTTACGGGCTTTTCGAAAAAATATAATTGTACGCTGCTTGTCTGGTTCGAAGCACATACCGATCTGCAAGCCGCGCGGCTTCGCGAATTGCAGATGAAGAAATGGAAGCGGGCGTGGAAGCTTGAGCTGATCGAACAACGCAACCCGCAATGGAAGGATTTGTGGGCGGAGATCGTCCGTCCGTAATCCCACCGAAAGAGCGTAGGAACTGGGCTCCTGCGTTCGCAGGAGCACATTGGAGTTTGCAATGCCCGACTACGATTTCGACGTGCTGGTGATCGGCTCGGGCCCGGGCGGCTACGTCGCGGCGATCCGTGCGGCGCAGCTCGGGCTCAGGACCGCCTGCGCCGAGAGCCGCGAGACGCTCGGCGGCACCTGCCTCAACGTCGGCTGCATCCCATCGAAGGCGCTGCTCCATGCGTCCGAGCTGTACGAGGAGGCGCATTCGGGCGCGCTCGCCAAGTTCGGGATCAAGCTTGAGGGCGCGAGCCTCGACCTCGATCAGATGCATGCCGAGAAGGCGCTCGCGGTCAAGGAACTGACCGGCGGCATCGCCTTCCTGTTCAAGAAGAACAAGGTCGAGTGGCTCAAGGGCCGTGCGGCGTTTGCGGGCAAGGACAGCGTCAAGGTCGGCGAGCGCACAGTGCGCGCGAAGAATATCGTCATCGCCACCGGCTCGTCGGTCACGCCGCTGCCCGGCGTCGAGATCGACGGCGAGGTGATCGTCGACTCGACCGGCGCGCTCTCACTCAAAAAGGTCCCCGAGCATCTCGTGGTGATCGGCGGCGGGGTGATCGGGCTCGAGCTCGGCTCGGTCTGGCTGCGGCTCGGCGCCAAGGTCACCGTGGTCGAATATCTCGACCAGATCCTGCCCGGGATGGACGGCGAGGTGCGCAAGGAAGCGGCCAAGCTGTTCGCCAAGCAGGGCTTCGTCATGAGGACGTCGACCAAGGTCACCGGCGCCACGCGCGAGGGCGCCAAGGTCGCTGTCACCGTCGAGCCCGCAGGCGGTGGCGCGGCCGAGACGATCGCGGCCGACGCGGTGCTGGTCGCGATCGGGCGGCGGCCCAACACCGAGGGGCTGGCGCTCGACCAGGCCGGCCTTTCGACCAACCAGCGCGGCCAGATCGAGATCGATCACGATTTCCGCACCGCCGTTCCCGGCATCTGGGCGATCGGCGACGTGGTCCCCGGCCCGATGCTCGCGCACAAGGCCGAGGACGAAGGCATCGCGGTTGCCGAGAACATCGCCGGGCTGACGGGCATCGTGAACCATGCGGTGATCCCGAGCGTGGTCTATACGCATCCCGAGATCGCCGGGGTCGGGCTGACCGAGGAGCAGGCGAAGGCGCAGGGCGAGGTCAATGTCGGCAAGTTCCCGTTCGCCGGCAACAGCCGCGCCAAGACCAACCGCGACACCGACGGCTTCGTCAAGGTGATCGCCGACGCCAAGTCCGATCGCGTGCTCGGCGTGTGGATCGTCTCGTCGCTCGCCGGCACGATGATCGCGCAGGCGGCGCAGGCGATGGAGTTCGGCGCGACATCCGAGGACATCGCCTACACCTGCCACGCGCATCCCACCCATGCCGAGGCGCTCAAGGAAGCGGCGATGGCGGTGCGCGGCAAGCCGATCCACATGTGAGCCGTTTCGCCTTCACCGTCGCGGCGACCGACGGCGCGGCGCGCACCGGCACGATCGCGATGCGCCGCGGCGAGATCCGCACCCCGGCGTTCATGCCGGTCGGCACCGCCGCCACCGTCAAGGCGATGAAACCCGCGGACGTGCGCGCGTCCGGCGCCGACATCCTCCTCGGCAACACCTATCATCTGATGCTCCGCCCCGGCGCCGAGCGCGTCGCGCGGCTCGGCGGCCTGCACGCGTTCATGGGCTGGGAGCGGCCGATCCTCACCGACAGCGGCGGCTACCAGGTGATGAGTCTCGGCGATCTCACCACCAAGAGCGAGGAGGGCGTCGCGTTCAAGAGCCACCTCGACGGATCGCGTCACATGATCACCCCCGAGCGCTCGATCGAGGTGCAGCGGCTGCTCGGCGCCGACATCGTCATGGCGTTCGATGAATGCACCGCCTTCCCCGCGACGCGCGACCAGGCAGCGGCGTCGATGGAGCGATCGATGCGCTGGGCGCGGCGCTCGCGCGAGGCGTTCGACGGGGGCCGGGAGCATGCGGAGCAAGCGGCGCTGTTCGGCATCCAGCAGGGCTCGATGGACGAAGACTTGCGCGCCGCCTCGACCGCCGCGCTGACCGATATCGGCTTCGACGGTTATGCGGTCGGCGGGCTCGCGGTCGGCGAGGGGCAGGACGAGATGTTCCGCGTGCTCGATTTCGCCGCGGCGATGTTGCCGGCGGACCGGCCGCGCTACCTGATGGGCGTGGGCAAGCCCGATGACATCGTCGGCGCGGTCGAGCGCGGCATCGACATGTTCGATTGCGTGCTCCCGACTCGCTCGGGCCGCACCGGCCAGGCCTTCACCCGCGACGGCCCGCTTAACATCCGCAACGCCAAATTCGCCGAGGACCTCGCTCCGCTCGAGCCCGGCTCACCGACCGCCGGATGGAGCCGCGCCTATCTCCACCACCTCGTCCGCGCGAACGAGATTCTGGGCGCGATGCTGATGACCGAGCACAATCTGTGGTTCTACCAGACGCTGATGGCGGATTTGCGCGCGGCGATCGGGGAGGGGCGGCTGGGGGTGTTCGCTGCGGAGTTTCGGGAGCGGTATCGGAAGGTTGATAATTAGATTTTGAGGGCAGGTGACCGACCGAGATCGACGGTCAGACGACAGGCCGCTTGGGAATGATTGCGATAACTGCCATTGCGGCCGCCGCTGCCCTAAGTCAGAATAATTTTCCTATAAGACACTGAAGGCTATCGCCAGAATGCTTGCAAACGGGATCGCGACGATGTTGACGATGGTAATGCTTGCCGCAACTGCCGTAGCGACATCGGTGGAATCGACCCCTCTTTTCGACAAAGGCATTTGGGAAAAAGGCCTTTATTTGAAGCCATCAGCGGAAATAGGGAAAAGGGAAACGCATCAGAACATCACGCATGATGTTACCGTGTGTCACACTGCCCCACCGCCAAATGATGATGCCCTTTTCTTCATGCCGGCGATGCACAAATATTGTACGGCAAAAAGCATTAGTACGAGCGATGGGTAGGCTTCGTTTAGCGCAACATGCCGATTATGCGAAAATAGAACTCTTGAGCTGGATGGCCACGGGAACTATGCGCAAAGGAAATACAAGATTTTCGTCACTGGATTTGTTGTTAAAGACGGAGTGAGCATTCCTTATAGTGGCGAGGTTTACGGTCGCCGAACGTCATCCTGCTCGGAGCGGCAGATTCATTGAGCTCCTTCGCATTGAGCAACAAGTCTGATTGATCGTTAGAGTTCGCGTATAACCGCAGCACAGCGACCAGGAACGCACGATCGCTTCGAGACGGAAACGTACATCGCCTCAACATCAACTTCTGGATCAGAAGGCGACATTTCGGCGGCGATGGTACTGTTAGGTCGGCTCAGCCGGCAAAACCCGCACCGAGAAATGACGGGATCGGGCCATTCCATTGGGCGTCGGCGTCGGCTGCCTTCGGCTCGGCCGGCTCGTTGCGGGGTGAAGATGCTTGCTCACGCTCCGCACTCTGCGGGGCGCGTTCCTCGCGCGGGCGTGGCGACTCGCGCCGAGGGCGAGACGCGCGCTCCGCGGCGCGCGGACGCGAGCGGCTCGCGCGAGGCGCCGGGGCTTGCTTCTGCTGCTCGGGCGCGACTTCGGCTTTCTCTGGCGTCGCGCTCCCAAGCCGCGGAATCTTCATCCCCGTCAGCTTCTCGATATTCGCCACCGCATCGGCATCGTCCGGCGTCGCCAGCGTGTAGGCGATGCCCGTCGCGCCCGCGCGCCCCGTCCGTCCGATGCGGTGGACGTAGTCGTCGGGATGCCACGGCACGTCGTAGTTGAACACGTGGCTCACGCCCTTCACGTCGAGGCCGCGCGCGGCGACGTCGGAGGCGACGAGGATGTTGATGTCGCCGCTCTTGAAGCGGTCGAGCTCGCGGATGCGCTCGGCCTGCTCCATGTCGCCGTGGATTTCGCCCGCCGCGAAGCCCTCGCGCTTGAGGCTCTGCGACAGTTCGCGGACCGTCGTCTTGCGGTTGGAGAAGACGATCGCGGTCTTGACGTCGTCGCGCAGCAGCTGGATCAGCCGCGCCTTCTTGCCGCGCGCCGAGACCTCGACCAGCCCCTGCTCGATCTGGAGGTTGGCGCTCGCCGGGCGCGAGACCTCGATCTGCTTGGGGTTCGACAGGAACTTGTCGGCGAGCTTCTTGATCTGCGAGGTCATCGTCTCGTAAAAGATGATCTTCTGGCGCTTCGTCGGCAGCTTCGAGCAGATTTCCTCGATGTCGGGAATGAAGCCCATGTCGAGCATGCGGTCGGCCTCGTCGATCACCAGGATCGCGCAGCCCGAGAGCAGGATCTTGCCGCGTCCGAACAGGTCCATCAGCCGTCCGGGCGTGGCGATCAGCACGTCGACGCCCTTGGCAAGCGCGGCCTGCTGGTCGCCCATGCTGACGCCGCCGATGAGCAGCGCCATCGAGAGCTTGTGATATTTGCCGTATTTGTCGAAATTCTCGGCGACCTGTGCGGCAAGCTCGCGCGTCGGCTCGAGGATCAGCGAGCGCGGCATCATCGCGCGGCTGCGCCCCTGCGCGAGGATGTCGATCATCGGCAGGACGAAGCTGGCGGTCTTGCCGGTGCCGGTCTGGGCGATGCCGACGATGTCGCGGTTCATCAGGACGGAGGGGATCGCGCTCGCCTGGATCGCGGTCGGCTCGGTATAGCCGGACTCGTTGACCGCGCGGAGCAGTTCGTCTGACAGGCCGAGGTCGGCGAAGCTCATAAGCGGTCCGGAAAAAAGCGCGTCGAAAGCGACGGTCGCTGCCTGCGCGCTTGCGCAGTGCCGAGGCACTTTGTCAAGGTTGGCGCTAGCGACGGCCGTCAGGGACGAGCTTGCGGAAGCGTTCGATCTGGCATTCGCCGCCCGAGCGCGCGTGGATGCTGTCGCGGTCGGCGCAGATGCGGCCGTCCTTGGTCGGCACCAGATAGAAGCCCGAATAGAAATCGAGTGCCGGGCATTCGCTCTCGAGCTCGGCGCGGATTCGCGCTCCGCCGCGCAGGATCATGTCGACGCTGTCGGGCGCGCTGATCGCGGCGCCGGCGACCTTGCCCAGTTCGATGCAGCGCGCGCCCCGCTTCTCGCGCCAGCGCGCAGGCGGATCGGGCGCGCGGCGCGGGATCGGCACGCGCACGATCAGCCGCTCGCGGATGATCACCTCGGTCAGCGCCAGCTCGATCCCGTCGGCATCCTTGGGCCGCGCGGCGGGCGCGGCGGCGATCAGCAGCGCGAGCGAAGCCGTGAAGATCATGCGGTGCTGTCCATGACGCGCAATTGCCTTCCTCGCCGCGGGTTGAACGAGCGATTAATTGCCTGCCCGACCGGGCCTTCGTCTATAGGGTGGCGATGGCCGAGGTCCCCGACGAAATATTGCTCGCGCGGCTGGCCGAGCGGCTCGGCGCGCGGGGCTTCACCCGCGACCCCGACGCGATGGCGCCGTGGCTGACCGACTGGCGCGGCAACATCACCGGGCGCGCCGCGGCGCTGCTCTCGCCGGCCGATCGCGAGGAGGTCGCGTTCGCGGTCGCCGCGGCGGCGCGGGCGCGGGTCGCGATCGTGCCGCAGGGCGGGAACACTTCGATGGTCGCCGGGGCCACCCCGTCGGGCGACGGACGCGCGCTGCTGCTGTCGCTGCGGCGGATGCGCGCGATCCGCTCGGTCTCGCCGGCGGACAATCTGCTCGTCGCCGAGGCCGGCGCGATCCTGGCGGACGTCCACGATGCGGCTGAGGCGGCGGGGCGGCGCTTTCCGCTGTCGCTTGCGGCCAAGGGCTCGGCCACGGTCGGCGGGCTCGTCTCGACCAATGCGGGGGGCACGCAGGTGCTGCGCTTCGGCACGATGCGCGCGCTGCTGCTCGGGATCGAGGCGGTGCTGCCCGACGGATCGCTGTTCGATGGGCTGTCCGCGCTGCGCAAGGACAATCGCGGCTACGATCTGCGCCAGCTGCTCGCCGGGGCGGAAGGGACGCTCGGCGTGATCACCGCGGCGAGCCTGCGGCTGGTCCCGGCGGCGGCGCAGCGCGCGGTCGCGTGGGTCGGCCTCGCGTCGCCGGACGATGCGCTGCGGCTGCTGCGCCGGCTCGAGGCGGCGACCGGCGATGCGGTGGAGAGCTTCGAGCTCGTTCCGGACGACGGGCTCGATCTGGTGCTGCGGCACATCGCGGGAACGCGCGCGCCGCTGGCGCAGGCGCACCGCTGGCATGTGCTGGTCGAGGCGGTGGCACCGGCGGGCGCGGCCGATCCCGCCGTCGCGCTGGGCGAGGCGTTGGGCGCGGCGGCGGCCGATGGCGCGATCGAGGATGCGACGCTGGCGGCGAACGAGACCCAGGCCGAGGCGCTGTGGCGGCTGCGCGAGAGCCTGTCGGAGGCCGAGCGGATCGACGGCGTCGCCGCCAAGCATGACGTGTCCGTCCCGGTCTCGGCAATGCCCGGCTTTATGGAGCGGGCGCGCTTGGCGGTCGAAGCGGCGTTCGCCGGCGCGCGGGTGATCGCGTTCGGCCATCTCGGCGACGGCAATGTCCATTTCAACGTCCGCGCGCCGGCGGGGACGGGGGATCGCACGTGGATCGCCGCTCATGGCCCGGCGGTCACCCGGCTGGTTCACGATCTTGTCACGGCCGCCGGCGGGTCGATCTCGGCCGAGCACGGCATCGGCCAGCTCAAGCTCGCCGAGTTTGCGCGGCTGGCCGATCCGGCGCGGCTGAGCGCGCTGCGGGCGATCAAGGCGGCGCTCGATCCGCACGGGATCATGAATCCGGGCAAGCTCGTCCCGCCCTCCGGCCCGGTTCCGGCAAGCCTTGCCGAAGCTTCGTCCGCACCATAGAGCGCGAGCGCAAATTTTTTGGGAGACGGCTGATGGCGAGTGCTGCGGACAACGGCCTGCCGCTGTTCTACAACGAGCTTCAGCCGCTTTCGAGCGGGCCCCATGGCGCCTGGCGCGCGCGGCACGTCGATTCGGCGCCGTTCCTCGCCACCGCGCACGCGATCCCGCTGACGATCGACGAATTCATCCTGGCGCAGCGCGATTTCCCGATCGTCTTCTCGGTCGGCGAAAATCCGGTGCCGCTGGCGCTGATGGGGCTCAACGAGGGCGTCAACGTGTTCGTCGATGCCGAAGGCAAGCTCAACGAGCAGGTCTATGTGCCGGCCTATGTCCGCCGCTACCCGTTCATGCTCGCCAAGCTGCGACCCGACGGCGACGAACTGTCGCTGTGCTTCGATCCGACGAGCGAGGCGATCGGTCCGTTCGACGAGGGCGATCCGCTGTTCGACGGCACCGCGCCGAGCGAGACGGTCAAGCAGATCCTGGGCTTTTGCGAGCAGTTCGAGACCGCGGGGCAGCGGACCGCCGCGTTCGTCAAGGAGCTGGCCGACGCCAAGCTGCTGATCGACGGCGAGGTCTCGATCCAGCCCGAGGGCAGCGATCAGCCGTTCGTCTATCGCGGTTTCCAGATGGTGTCGGAGGACGCGCTGCGCGAGCTGCGTGGCGACGTCGCACGCAAGATGATCCAGTCGGGGCTGCTCGGGCTGGTCTTTGCCCACCTGTTCTCGCTCTCGCTGGTGCGCGACGTATTCGGGCGGCAGATGGCGCAGGGCAAGGTGCCGATCCAGGTGCCGCAGCCGGCGAACTCCTGAAGCCGTCTTGCTTATCGGCGTTTCGCTTCGATAGTTGCTTGAAACCTTTTCCAGCCCGGCCTATTTAACTCGTGATGCCGGGCGTGGCCCCCTTTGCGTCCGGGCATTACGCACCCTCGGGTGCGTTCCTCCCTGAACCTTGGCCACCTCGCGCCGCAATGCGCGAGGTGGTTTTTTATTCGGCGGCGAGCATCGCCGGCTGCGCCTCGCGCTCGAGCGCCCGCACCGCGGCGGCAACGAAGCGGGCGAGATGCGCCAGGCCGGGAGCCGGCGCGCGCAATCCCGCGACGAGATAGAGCGATCGGTCGACTTCGAGCTGGATCGCGTGCCGGCCGGCGGCAGGATTGCCGTGGCGCTCGGTGATATAGCCTCCGGCATACGGGGTGTTGCGCGCCAGCGGCAGCCCCGCAGCCTTCGCCTCATGCTCGACCGCCGCCACGAACCGCGCATCGGCGCTGCGCCCGTGGCGATCGCCGAGCACGATGCCGCTCGCCGCCGGCGGCATCGAATGGACGTCGAGCAGCACGGCGATGCCGAAACGCGCCTGTGCCGCGGCGAGCAGAGCCGCCAAGGCCGCGTGCCATGCGCGATGATCGCCGGCGACGCGCGCGGCGACGTCGCGCGCGTCGAGCCGCGCGCGATAGATTTCCCCTGCGCCGCCGATACGCCGCGGGATGAGCCCGAGCCCGCCGCGCATCCGGGCGGTCGACAGGCAATCGAGCGGCGCGGGTCCCTCGACCATGGCCGAATCGATCTCGCGCTCGTCGCGATTGAGATCGATCCACGCGCGCGCGCGGCGCGCCACGAGAGCGGTCGCGCCGTTGGCGACCGCGGTATCGACCAGCCGGTCGGCGAAGCGGTCTTCGAGCGACTCGAGCTGTATGCGCGACAGGCGCGCGCTCGCAAGCAGCGCGGCGGGATAGTCGCGCCCGGCGTGCGGCACTGACAGTATGACCGGGGAAGCCGGAAGTTCTGGTCCGAGACGAACGAACGGTGGTTCCGGCGAGCGTGTGAGCATGATAGACCGCTAGAGCATTTTCGCGGCGGCGGGAATCCGCCTGAATATTTCTTAAGAGCTTCTCGCCTAGCTGGCCGTGGCGGGAACGGTGGACGGAAGTACGGGCAGATGATTCGAATCCTGCTGGCGGAAGATGATCGGTCGATGCGCGAATATCTTGCGCGCGCGCTCCATCGCGTCGGCTATGCGGTGACCGCGGTCGACCGCGGCACGGCGGCGATCCCGCTGCTCGAGGCGGAGACGTTCGATCTGCTGCTGACCGACATCGTCATGCCCGAGATGGACGGGATCGAGCTGGCGCAGCGCGCCGCCACGCTGGCGCCCGGCATGCGGGTGATGTTCATCACCGGCTTCGCCGCGGTGGCTTTGCGTAACGGCAGCACCCCGCCGCAGGCCAAGGTGCTGTCGAAGCCGTTCCACCTGCGCGACCTCGTCCTTGAGGTCGATCGGATGTTCGAGGTCGGCAGCGCGTCCGGGTCGAACTGACCGGGGCGCCGCGGGTTGCACAGGGTGCCATGCCCGGCTAGAGACCCCGCCCGTGGGCGTGTAGCTCAGTGGTAGAGCACTGTGTTGACATCGCAGGGGTCGCAAGTTCAATCCTTGCCACGCCCACCATCATAAGCCTCGGAAAACTAAGCGTTTTCCGAGGCTTTTTGCCAGCTGGGGCGTTACCGTCTCAGTGCCAAATCGTGCCAAAAATCGGCCGTTTGCGCCCCGTTTTGCCTAACGGATTGGGCAAATTCTGGGCACGGCCATGGCGACCCCGTTTGAGGGCGTTCGCAAAGGGCAGCGCGCGCCGTCACCCGCGCTCCAGCTGGAGCGTATGACATGCTTAGGCTTCGGCGTCGTGGGAAGCGTGGGACGTGGTATATCCGCGGGAGTGTCACGCTTGGGGAGCGGCGGATCGTCGTCGCAGAGTATAGTACGGGAACGTGTGACAAGGCAGCGGCGTCGCACCTGATGGCGGTGCGCGAGCAGGAGTTGCGCGAGCAGCTTCTGTTCGGTCCGCGGGCAGTGGCGGCGAGTGCGGTGATCGCGGATGCGTTCGAGCTGTATCTGACCAAGCCGAAGCCGCCCAACTCGACGGACGTGGTGCGGGTGGGGGTGATGAACGAGCGGATCGGGGCGATGAGCCTGGGCGATGCGAAGGCAGCGTGGCATAGCTTCCGCGAGGCTTATCTCAGGAGCCATGCGCCGGCCGGACAGGATCGCTACCGCTCGTTGCTGCAGGCGGCGCTCAACGTCCATGCCGAGCGGTATGACCTGCCGCCGGTCAAGCTCAAGGCGATCCCGTTCGACAACCAGCGGATCCGCTTCCTGAGCCATGCCGATCGCGACCGGCTAATCGCGAGCTATGCCGAGCATGTCCGGCCGATCGCGACGATGTTCGCCTTCCAGGGTCCGCGCACGCAGGAAGCGCTGCAGCTGGTGTGGGGGGCAGGGGGCGTCGACATGGAGCGCGGCACGATCTTCTTCTCGCGGACAAAGACCGGCAGTCCGCGCACGGTCGAGATGCATCCGCGGGTGACGGCGGCGCTGCAGCCGCTATGGCTGCAACGCGGGCGGCCGCAGCAGGGACATGTCTTCCTCAACCGGCTGGGCAAGCCCTACACCGACACGCGCGACCTCGCGGTCCAGGGCGGCAACCCGCTGCAGAGCGCCCATGAGAGCGCCTGTGCGCGGGCCGGTATCGCCGACTTCAGGGTCCACGACTGGCGCCACCATTGGGCGAGCCATTGCGTCATGGCCGGCATCGACCTCATCACGATCATGCGACTCGGCGGATGGAAGTCGCTGCGCATGGTCCAGCGCTACGCCGCCGTCGATACCAACCATATGAACGAAGCCGTGAGGAAGCTAAGTTGACTTAATCCGGTCTGGCTCACCCCAGCTCTCTATCCGCGAAAACCCTGCAGCTTCGAAAGTTCAGTGATGGGATGGAATGGCGCAGAGATGAAATAGTCGGCGATGTGCATGCCAGCTCCGCTAATCGGCGCTCGAGCGTTTGGCTGGATGTTATCGCCCATCGCGGAGATTGTAGCGGAGCGCTAACGTCCACCTCGAATATCTTCCTAGCCAGTCGCATCACGCTGACCACCGATCGATCCGGAGCCACCGGTTAAGCCGTCATGCGCCATTCCGGCGACATCTCCGATTGAATAAGAAAAGCTTGCGGTCCTACCATCTGGAGTCAGTTGATTCTCAACATCATGACATGCTGCGACATGTGATGTGAAGGTTGATCAATCAATCTGAGACGATCGCTCTATAACCACCTTAGCAAGATCGATTTCAACGTCGGCCACCAGGGTAGGGATCGAACGGATTTGAACTAGGTTCCTCTTGTAAGGGCACTGCATTAACTGGTGGCGGAACCCTTTGTGGCTCAGTGATCTGCGGTACAGCGTCTGGTTCGGCAACAATTCCGATCATTCCGCGTGCGATCGAGGCTGAACCAAACAGAATGAAACACCCAAGGACAACCGTAAGGCCATCACGCAAAGGATATGTACCCCGCAACATCCGAAAGCCGATCCCCGCGATCGCAAGAACCGCAAGAGCTGATCCAACCTGTCCAAGAAATATATCCTGCACCCAAGCCACCGCGGCCACCAAAGCGCTGTCTTGAGTCACATCCGGTCCTATGCCCACTTTCAAAAACGCTCGCGTATTGTGCTGCTCAGCATCCCTTATGGCAATGCCCCCGCGCATCTGGGCGTTGCCACGGACCTCGCCACAAACGGGTGGCTTCTCGTATGCAGGTCTGCCAAATGTCGGGACCGAGGATGGTGCGCCGTATGGGGGAAGCGTTGACTTGGAAGTCTACCACGCGGGCTTTAGCCGCTTTGGGTTTACTATCGCTTCCGGTCTCCGGATGGGCGCAATCTGTGCCCGATCCCGAGGGCTCCGGCGCCATCATCGGCGCTGTCAACTGGCTTCAGGGGACATTGCTTGGTACCGTCGCTACGGTGGCAGCGGTAATCGCAGTCGCTTGCGTTGGCTTCATGATGCTGACCGGCCGCATAAATTGGCGTCATGGCGTGATAGTCATCGTGGGCTGCTTTATCCTGTTCGGGGCGGCGAGTATCGTCGCGGGCATTCGCGCTGCAGCAACCGGGGGGTAAAAGCGCATGGCGGTTGGACTCAAACGGGATACGGTTTTCGTAGCGCTGACGCGGCCACAAATGTTCGCCGGCGTGACCTACACGTTCTTTGTCCTGAATGGCATCGTCACCGCTGAGTTGTTTCTGATATTCAAGGCGTTTTGGGTGATCGGCGTTGCGCTGGTCGTGCATCTGGTCGGCGCGACGCTCTGCGTCAGGGAGCCACGTTTCTTCGATCTGTGGCTCGCCCGGGTAAGCCGTTGCCCCCGCGTTAGGAATTACACGCTGTGGGGATGCAACTCCTACCGTCCTTGACCCGCGATCCACGGGTCGTAGCGCGCGAAAAGCCGGCAGGTGCCCACTTGCCGTATGCACGTCATCTCGACTCCGTCACCTTGGAAACGCGCGACGGGCAATTGATGCAGGTGATCCGTCTCGGAGGTCTGCTGTTCGAGACAGCTGACACGGAAGAGCTCAATTACCGATCAGAGCTGCGCGATGCGCTGTTGCGCACCATCGGCAGCTCTCGTTTTGCGATCTACCATCACGTCATTCGCCGCAAGGCTGAGGCCGTGTTGGACGGGCACTTCCCCGATGCGTTTTCCCGCGATCTCGACCGACAGTGGCGGCAGCGACTCTCGGGCCGTCAGCTCTACGTGAACGACCTGTTCCTTACGATCATGCGACGGCCTGTGCAGGGCCGAGGCAGTGCGCTTGAGCGCTTTCGCGATCTGATCACCCAGCCAATGATGGATCGCCGCTCAACGGCCCTCGCAGCGGAAAAACGCGCGCTCGATGCCGCAACTGATGCGATCATGGCCTCGCTGGGCAGCTATTCACCGAGGCTCCTCGCCATTTGTCCGACCGAACGCGGCCTGCGCTCGGAACCTCTCGAGTTCCTTTCTTGTCTGTTTAACGACGAAATGCGGCCGGTCGGGCTGCCGCATGGCGATCTCGGGCATCATATACCGATCCGCAGGGTCAGCTTTGGACAAGATGCGTTCGAGCTTTCATCGATCGGCGCCACGCCGCGCACGTTCGGCGCGATCGTGTCGATCAAGGACTATCCGGATCAGACCATGCCCGGGATGTTCGATGATCTTTATCGCCTGCCTTTTCCGATGACGATAAGCCAATCGTTTGCCTTCGTTGAGCGACGCCAAGCTCTGAGCCGGATGAATCTTGCATTCAGACGTATGCGCGCGAGCGAGGACGAAGCTCTTTCGCTACGTGACGAGCTGGCGCGCGCGAAGGACGACGTTGCCGCAGGACGAGCCGCTTTCGGCGAGCATCACACGACGATCACGCTTCGAGCGGAAGCGCTCGAAGATCTCAATGCGCAGGTGGCCGAGGTGACGGCTGCGCTTGCAGATCTCGGTATCATGGGCGTGCGCGAGGACATCGCGCTGGAACCAACCTTTTGGGCTCAGTTTCCCGGTAACTTCCGCTATGTCGTCCGCAAGGGTCTCGTCTCGACGGGCAATTTTGCCGGGCTCGCGAGCCTGCACAACTTCCCTGTCGGACGCCCGCGCGGCAATCACTGGGGCGAAGCCGTCACGCTTCTGGAAACGACGGCCGCGGGGCCGTACTTTTTCAACTTTCATCAAAATGATCTCGGCAATTTCACGGTTATTGGCCCATCCGGCTCTGGCAAGACCGTGGTGCTCAACTTTCTTCTGGCCCAAGCACGAAAATTCGCGGCGCGGATCGTGTTCTTCGACAAGGACCGCGGAGCTGAACTGTTCATTCGCGCGATCGGCGGCCAGTACGATCGGCTACGCCCCGGATCGCCATCGGGTTTGAACCCGCTGCAGCTTCCCGATACGCCTGCCAATCGCCAATTTCTGATCGACTGGCTGACACAGCTCGCGGGCGCGGCCGACGCCGAGGAACTTGAGCTGATCCACGATGCGGTCGACACAAATTTCGAGCAGATTAAGTCGCATCGTCGGTTGCGTCACCTCGCTGAGCTGTTGCGCGGCAATACCAAGCCTCGCGCCGGCGATTTGTATTCGAGAATCCGGCCCTGGTGGGGGGAAGGTCGACACGCCTGGCTGTTCGACAACGAAACGGATCTCACCGACCTGTCCGCCTCCGCGGTCGGATTTGATATCACGGCGCTGCTCGACGATCCTATTCTTCGCACCCCGGCGCTCATGTATTTCTTCCATCGAGTGGAAGAGCGCCTCGACGGATCGCCCGCGATCATCGTGATCGACGAAGGTTGGAAGGCGCTTGACGATGAAGTCTTCGTTCGTCGCATCAAAGACTGGGAAAAGACCATTCGCAAGAAAAATGGCATAGTCGGCTTTGCGACTCAGAGCGCTCAGGATGCGCTTGAGAGCCGCATCGCCAGCGCCATCGTCGAACAGGCTGCGACGCAGATTTTCATGATCAATTCGAAAGCGCGCGCTGAGGACTATGTCGATGGTTTCGGGCTTACGAGACACGAATTCGAACTTGTCCGCACGCTTCCGGACAATTCACACAGCTTCCTGATCAAGCACGGTAACGACAGCCTGGTCGCGCGTCTCAATCTCACCGGTGAGAAAAGCCTGCTCACGATATTGTCTGGACGGGAAGAAACTGTTCGCATCTTCGACGAGCTGGTGGGTGAAACGGGCATCGATCCCGGCGCTTGGATCCCGCCTCTACTGGCGAGAGCATGACGTGAGTTGTCAAGCCGTCCTCACTGGCCAGCAATTCCTCTCGCACGCCCTTGCACACGTCGACTGTCAGGCCGCGGCCATCGGGCGCTACGGCTACGGCGCGCTCGCCGATACGGGTTCTTCCGTTTCAATTGCTCTCACCGGCCTTCTAACGATATTCGTTGCCGTCTTCGGGGTTCGATTGCTGCTCCGCCAGCAACATGGCCTCCCGGATGTTATTGGTGATGCATTGCGTGTTGGCATCGTGCTGACCCTCGCGACCAGTTGGCCCGCGTGGCGCATTGTCGGTTACAACTTCTTCGTCCACGGCCCTCTGGAGGTCGCGCAATCAATCGGATTGGCTGCGCAGCTTCCTGGATCGTCGGGCGATTACATCATGCGCTTGCAGCGCGTCGACGAAGGACTGGCGGTGCTTAACGACGCGGGAAGTGGTCGGCTTGGCGCGGCTACCGGCGACTGGTTCCAGCTCGGCTTGGCGCGTAACGCATTCCTAGCTGGCACACTCGCTCCGCTGGCCTTTCAGCGTTTGCTTACCGGCATACTGCTCGCGCTCGCCCCTTTGATGGCGGGCTTGCTCCTCTTTACCAGCACGCGCTTGCTATTCGCGGGGTGGTTGAAAGCGCTGGTAATGATGTTTCTGGCTTCGATTGCCATCAGCATCGTTCTGACGACCGAGCTCGCCTTTATCGAGCCGTGGATGGTCGATGTGTTGCAGCTTCGCTCCGCCGAAAGGCAAACGCTCGACGCGCCCGTTGAGATTGTTGTAGCCACCATATCCTTCGCACTCGTGTCGCTCGGGGCGCTTGCCGTATGCGCTCGAATAGCATTCTATTCGGGGTTCTCCGGCTGGATCACTAAGGTCTCCGAGGTACGCTCCGAGGAGAGCTCTAAAGCATTTGATCGCCCGATCGCGATGTCGGCGGTGGAGTTTAACTCGCCGGCACGCGCTGGACGGGTGGCACACGCGCTAAATGATTCAATCTTCCGAGAGCAGCGACTGATCTCTCGTGCTAACGTGTCCAGCGCTGCGACGGCCTCGACCCCAACCAGCGCGCTCTTTCAAGATCAGGATAGGCGCTCGGAAATCCTTGGGGATAGCTTCCGGCGCAACCGACAGCGTGTAACGCGTGCCGGTCGAGTTCGGGACGGTGCAAGATGACCAAGATGCACGACGAAAAAGTTTCAGATTACCTTCGCGATGCGGAATCATGGTCGAATTCGATCAAGCGCTCTGAAGCTTCGTCGCGACGTGCAGCCTGGGTAGTCGCAAGCGGAGTCGGAGCTATCGCCTTCATCGAGGCAATGGCCATCGTCATAATGCTGCCGCTTAAGACTGTCGTGCCCTACACATTGCTGGTCGATCGCCAGACCGGTTATGTTCAAGGGCTCAAGCCGCTCGAGCGTGAGATCGTCGCACCGGATAAGGCGCTGGTCCGCTCATTCCTGGCGCAATATGTGATAGCGCGCGAAGGCTTCGATATCGACTCCCTCAACGACACCTACAAGAAGGTCGCGTTGTGGTCCGCTGATGAAGCGCGGCGGCGCTATCTTGAGGCAATGCAGATTTCAAACCCCGCCAGCCCGCTCGCCAGCTTGCCGCGGCGGGCGCTCGTTGAGGTACAAGTGCGCAGCCTGTCGTCGCTTAACAACGACACCTCGCTCATCCGTTTTTCAACGGTTCGGACCGATCCGGGAGGGCAGCCGCAGCCACCGCAGCCTTGGGTGTCGGTCGTCCGGTACCGTTTCTCCGGCGCTGCAATGAGCGCAGACGACCGCCTGCTTAATCCTCTCGGCTTCCAAGTGATTCGTTATCGTCGAAACCCGGAGACAGTATCGGCGGACGTTCCTCGTTCACTGGCAACGTCGACGGCGACAAGCGCTCCGGCCGTGTATGAAAGGAGGTCGCAGAGCATTGAAGTGGCACGAGGGGTCGGAATACAGCCATGATCCGGCACGTGCTAGTCGCCGTTTTACTTGTGGAGAGCGCGCCCGTCCTGACTGCGTTGGCCCAGCCGCTCGACAATCGCTTACAGTCGATCACTTTCGAAGCAGATACACCCCAGCGTATCGAGACGTCGTCCGATATTATACAGACCGTTTTGTTTGAGCGCGGTGAACAAATCCGGTCGGTCCTTTTGAGCGATCCGAGTGCCTTTTTTGTAAGCATTTCAGGCAGCGGCGATAGCCTTGTGCTCAGAGCCAACGGTCCAGGTGCCCAGTCGGTGATGACCGTAGAAACCAACCTGCGTCAGTATCGTCTGCAACTTGTTGGGAGCGCGGGTATCAAAGGCGATAGGATCCCCCAGATCATTCGTTTTACCTACGGTGCGGCGACTGGAGACATTCGCCGGGCTCCTGACGCGTCTCCGCCCGGGATCAGCTGGCGTCTATCCGGCGACGTGGGTCTCCGCCCGGCCAAGATCAATGACGATGGCGAGAAGACCTATATCTCTTGGCCCGAGAAGGTGCCCATGCCGGTCGTGTTCGCTGTCGACTCGCGGCAACGTGAACAATTGGTCGACGGATATGTCCGAGCAGGATTTTACACAATCGATAGGGTTTACGAGCGACTGATCTTTCGTATCGATCGCCGGGAGGCGATGGCCAAGCGCGTTCAGGATCGCGAGGCAGTGAAGCATGATTGAACCCTCCGTCCTGGCCACCGACGATATTCGCCCCGTTGTAGCACGCCGAGACAAATCTCGTGCTGTGCAACTTTTTGTCTTTGGCGCTATCGTTGCCGGCGTAGCGTTGTTCGCAACCCTCGAGGCGCGGCGCGCGTCAATTACCAGCCCGCGTGTTACTGCACCGATGGACAGTGCCGGCGAACCCTACATCAGCGCGCCGCCTCCTCTCATTGGTCCAGCCATGCGAGAAGCAGTCGAACCAGCGATAACGCCGATCTTACCAAGACCGATTGAGGCGGCGACGGTCCATAGTTCGCTGCCTGTTGGACAGACCCAGCGTTATCCGGAGCGCATGCCCACCTCGTTACCTGCAAGCATCGGCGCTGCCTCATCGCCACCGGCGACGCTGGCCGGCGGGCCGAGCAACGGACCGGAGCCAAGTTACGTATTTAGGAACGAGACCACCTCTCCTCGAACTGAGCCATCAGCATCTCCGGGAAAGTCGGATGAGCGGGTTCGCGCGTCGCGGTTTGTAGCGCCCGGGACGACGGTTGCGCAAGGAACAGTGATCCAGGCCGTGCTTGAGACTGCGCTCGACTCTAACCAGCCTGGCTTCGCTCGTGCAATAGTCTCGCAGGAGGTGTCCAGCTTCGACGGGACGAGAGTGTTGATCCCGCGCGGAAGCAAGTTGTTCGGGGATTATAAAGCCGATCTCGGTCGCGGCCAAAATCGTGCTCTCATTCAGTGGCGTCGGCTAACGCGCCCGGACGGCGCGATAATTAGCCTCGATTCACCGTCAGCAGATCCGCTCGGGCGGGCCGGCGTGCGCGGGAATGTGAACTCGCATTTCTTTGAACGATTTGGAGGCGCCATACTGCAGTCGGCACTGGACTTCGGGGTGCAGGTTGGCGCACGCAAAGCCGCTGGGGACACGGTCATCCTGGCATTGCCGGGAGGCGTTCAGCAGGTGAATCCGGTGAGGCCGGAAGCGGTTAGACCCACGTTGACCGTGAAGCAGGGCACGAGCGTCACGGTGTTCGTCGCGCGCGATCTGGATTTCACGGACGTGGAACCGTGAACGCACTGACCAAGAGCATATATCTCGACAGTTTTCTCGCACCCCTAGCGCCTTATATGGCCCGCGAGGAAATCACCGACATATACGTTAATCGGTCCGGAGAATTGTGGATCGAGTCAATCGGCGCGCAGGTGCAACGGATTGAAGATCCCGCGCTAACGCAGGTCGCCCTTAGCCGGCTTGCTCGCCAGGTCGCCGCCATCAGCTCGCAGGGCGTAAGCCGGGAACACCCTCTGCTCGCCGCAAGTTTGCCGGATGGGTCGAGGATTCAGATCGCGCTTCCGCCAGCAACGCGCGGCGAGATAGCTTTGGCGATACGAAAGCACGTCGTGCAGCACCTGACGCTAGACGCATATGAGGCCCAGGGAGCCTTCGCAACGTCCGATGCTGACATAAGACAAAGTGTGTCCCAATCGTCGAGCCGGGCAGATCGGCGAGAACGCTCTACCAAGGACCTTCTCCGAAGCGCGGTACGCACGCGTCGGAACATTATCATCGCAGGTGGCACCTCCACGGGAAAGACGACCTTTCTGAATGCATTGCTCCGAGAGATCTCCCCCAAGGAGCGCTTGATCCTTATTGAAGACACCCCGGAACTCCAAATGACACATAGTAACTCTGTCGGCCTAATCGCGGCGAGGAGCCCAATTGGGGAAGCCGCAGTCAACGCCGAGGATTTGCTCATTGCTTCTTTGCGCATGCGGCCCGACCGCGTAATCCTAGGGGAGCTACGAGGGGGCGAGGCGATGACGTTTTTGCGAGCCATCAACACAGGCCATCCAGGTTCGATGACAACGATCCACGCGGATTCGCCAGAACGTGCCGTCGATCAGCTCGCGATGCTTGTCCTGCAAGGGGGAAACCGCATGTCGTGGGAGAACGTCGTGAGCTATGTTCGTCGCTCCATCGACGTGTTCGTGCAGCTGAAACGTAACGGAGGTGTCCGGTCGGTTGAGACCGTTTCCATGACCTACTGACTTTAGCCACCCGCGATGGTGCGTGGAGTGATGATCTATCCTCGGCAACGCGAACGAACGCGAGACGTGCGCAGATGACTATGATCCGCATAAGAGAGGCCGCGCGGTGACTCGACTACCGCACCGACTATCATGCGGCCAGACGTCTTGCCGTCAGCTCGGATAGGAGCAATCAGTTGCGATATCTTTGGTGTGCGAGTCTATGCGTTCCCCACGATCGCGGGCGGCATTTCATCGTTGGCAAAAATCACATCGTTCGTCATGCCCGCACGATTGAACGACGCATTTCAGAGGCGCTTGAAAGCCACCTTCACACCGAAACGGATGCACTTCAAAATTGTTGCGCGCGGTTACGAGTTGCAGCCGGCTATGCAATGAGATGCGACCGGGTTATGCGTCGGTGATGGGGCAACGTGTTCTGACGGGGGCGGGCATGAGACATTCAGGAAGCGCGTCCAGGGGAGAGTGGAACGTGCTACGGATGCTATGGGTAGCAGTCGCCACGCTGTTGGTCTTCTTCGCAAATGCAGCCCCTGCGGAGGCCGCGCCACCTATGTGGCAAGCGTGGGCTCCCGAGTGGTACTATAACTATCTTTGGAAACTTGGCTCGACCTGGCCCCCGGTGGAGCCCGCCTTCTCAACGCCGGACGCCTCTTGTGCAAGTGCTCTAAGTTGGGAATACAACAATCAGGACAGCTCTGCGGCGACCTATACCGTCGGTCCGTGGGAAGAAGCGATATGGATCCAGTACGCGCCGAGCGGCGTGCGCGAGACAGTCGCGGGCCGTCGATGCTCAATCAACAGAGCTGATGGCACTCCTGGTGACTTGGGGTATGATGGCTGGAACGGTTTGAAACAGATTGTTCTCATACCGTTTTGCAGCAATGGCGAGACACTGGGTATCGTTGAAGGTAGCCCAGTTTGTTCGGCTGTAGTCCCCCCTGATAGCCAAGACTGCGAGTGCGTACCTGGAGATACGCCTGTTAGCGGACCGCCTGAAGTTTCGGTAGGTAACCCCATACTGGTTGATACCGGTACTAAGACCGCAGAAGAGACCGATTATCGGTCAGCAGACGGTTTGCTGGAGGTGAAGCGCGAGTATAAGAGCCGGCCGCGCAATCCTATTTACATGCCTTTCCCGCTTGAGATTCCTGGCTTTTCCACTCAATGGCACGGCCTGCTTCCGGGTATGTTGGATATTGAAACGATCGTCAACGGATTTGGAGAGCTAGATTACCTAGCTTTTCAGTCGTCAGATGGTTCGGTTCGCCGTTTCTATGCCAACAGCGCGACGGACTATGTCTATACGAAATCCGATCAGACGCGATTGAACGTGACGATGGTGAGCACGCCAACGATAGGGCGGCCGGATTTCTACAAGGCGCCTGCCGATACCACCAGCACCGGCGAGGTCCGACTTCAGTTCGCAAATGGAAAGTATATACTTTTCCGACGAGCTGGGGACTATGACGCAGCAAACAAGCGGCGAGTTCTTGTTCCCGTCGAGCAGGGCGAACCTGGTGGCTACAAGCGGTGGTTCGATTATCCCGACGCAGGGATTTACCCTAACCGAATAAGGGACAGCTTCGGACGCCAGCTTATCTTGACCTGGACCGAGCTCGGCTGGTCGCACAACACGGTGCGCGGAGCGCGAAAGGGGCCCAACCAGTCGACAGCGCCAGTCGGGTTCACGAAGGAGTTCGGCATTTCGGCAATCGCTTTGCCTGATGGTACGACGCTCAACTACACCTATGGGGCGATCGACCCCTCCGGCTATCTCGGCCGACTGGAGACCATGACGCGGAAGAACGCGAGCGCGACAACTCTCTGGGGGCGGTCATACTTGCACGAGGATACCCGTTTTCCGGCGGCAATCACAGGGATCGTCGATCAGAATGGGGCCCGCCTGTCCACTTATAGTTACGACGAATATGGACGAGCCACGCTGTCCAAGCGTGCGGGTGGGGTAGGGCAATATCAAATCACTTATTCAGCCCCCAACACCGACTCCACTCCTCAAACCCGGGCCGTCACTAATCCGCTAGGTCTGACCGACACCTACTCTTATGTCGGCTGGAATGCGGGTGGCGTGAGTCTGCAAACGAACCCTCGTCGGCTTCTCTCGATCGACGGGGCCGCCACCGCATCGGTTCCCGTCCGGTCGCGTAGCTTCGCGTACACTACACAGGGCCAGCTTAAATCGTTCACCGACGCAAAGGGGAATGTGACGAGCCAGGTGGTCGATTCGGCTAAGTTTCGCCCGAACAGCGTTACGAATGCCGGCACCGTATCGCAGAGCATAACTTGGGATCCTAATTTTGACCTTCCAGCTCAAATCCTGCTCACAGGAAAGCTCGCGACGAGTTTCACTTACGATAGTTCGGGTCAGCTTTTGACCCTCAGCCGGGTGGACAAGACCACTGCAGGAAACGGCACGACCAGGACGACGACCTATACCTGGGGAACGGGTGGTCGCCTGATGTCGATCAATGGCCCTCGCAATCCCGCTGCCTATGGCGGGGTGGATGATCTGACGACGTTCACATATGATCCACAGGGCAATCGGCTGACGATGACGAATGCGCTGGGCAAGGTGACTAACTATTCGGGATACGACGCCAACGGCAATCCAGGCCTCGTGACTGATCCCAACGGTATCAAGACAGCCTTCACTTACGACGGACTGGGTCGGGTGAAGACGATCACGGTCAAGCACCCTACCACCGTGGCGCTCGATGCGGTGACTACTCTTGACTATGACGTAGAGGGCCGCGTTATCGGCTTAACCCGTCCCGCCGCCGCGAAGTTGAACTTCGACTATGACCTCGCGGGCCGGCTTCTCGCTATTCGCTCGGACGACGGTGAGCGGATCGACTACACCTATGACGGAATGAACGACGTACTGAGCGAAACGGTGAAGCGAACCAACGGCACGCAGTCGCGCGCCATCACTCGCACGTTCGACGAGCTCGGGCGAATGTTGACGCAGACGCTTGGGCCGAGTCGGACGACGACGTGGTCATACGACAAGAACGGCAATCGGACACAGGTGACGACCCCGCGCGCCAATGCCTCAACTCAAGCGTTCGATGCGCTTGATCGCTTGACGACTGTAGCGGCGCCCGCTGCCGGCACGACAACCAACGCTTACGACAGCCAAAACAACATCGCTTCATTCACCGACGCCAAGACGTTCCAGACAACCTACACGCGCAACGGGTTTGGCGACATCATCAAGGAAGTGTCACCCGATCGAGGAGCGACGAGCTATACGTATGATGATGGCGGTGATCTTAAGACGATGACCGACGGCCGCGGCCAGGTAGTCACCTTTAACCGCGATATCCTCGGCCGAATCACGAGCAAAGTTCCGACGGGCCTTACAGCGCAGACGGTGACCTACACGTGGGATACGGGCGGACTCGCGGGCAGCTACGGGGTTGGGCGTGTTGGCAAGATCGTAGATGGATCGGGCACGACGACGTTCCAATACGATCATCGCGGCAACATGCTGGTGATACAGCAGGCCATTGGTACAACCTCTGCGGCGCAGCTGATTTACGCCTACGATCTTGGCGATCGCGTGACCCAGATCACCTATCCGTCGGGTCGAATCGTCCAGTATGGCCGCGACAGCAAGGGCCGGGTGAACCTTGTGCAGACGAAGGCGTCGGCGTCAGTCGGGACTTGGACGTCGATCGCAAGCGGGCTTACTTATGAGCCGTTCGGCGCCGTCACCTCGATCACTCTCGGCAACGGCCTGAAGGCTACGAACGACTGGGGCAACGATGGCCGACTGGCGACGCGGCGGCTGCAGCGCGTGTCCAACGGGACCAATCTGTCCCTGCTGACCTACGGCTACGACAACGACGATAACATCATCAGCATCACAGACGGCGTCACCTCGAGCCAGAGCCAAACCTATGCCTATGACGCGGCGGGCCGGGTGAACCGCATCGACACCGCGAGCGGCACGTACAAGCGTACTGACTACACCTACGACGCCAACGGCAACCGTCAGCAGGAACAGCGCCGGACGCTTGCGACCGATGCGACGCCGGCGCAGACCGATGCATATAGTTATGCGACTACCTCAAACCGTCTGAGCAACGTGGCGATCCCCGCGGGCAACCGCGCGATCACGTATGATGGGCGAGGAAACATGAAAGGTGAGACGCGTCCGAGCAGCGTCACGGTCACTCAGACCTACGACGGTTATGGCCGCCTAACCGGCTATAGCCGGACCGGCACGAGTGCATTGTCGTTCACATACAACGGTCGTGATGACAGAGTGACGATGGTGATCGGCACAGTGACGCGCCGGTTCATCTATGATCCCGACGGTCGGGTGATGGGCGAGTATGGCAACTCGGCCACGGACGTAAAGGCTGAGTTTATCTGGCAGCTACCAGTGGTTGCCAACGATAACGACTTTGGCGGAGACGATGGACTCAATGGCTACGCGCCGCTTGCGGTGGCGACGCCGACTACGGCCGGTGCGATACAGATTAACTGGGTGCACGGCAGCCATCTCGGAGTGCCGCTGGTGACAACGGACAGCGCCGGTAACGCGGCGACGACGCCCAACGACTACTTCGCACCCGGGTTTCCAGGCCAGAGCAAGATCCTCGCCGACCTCTACTACAATCGCTACCGCGACTACGATCCCACTATCGGACGCTACATTCAGGCCGACCCCATAGGCCTCGATGGTGGGACAAATCTCTATGTGTATGTCGCAAATAATCCGATACGGTGGACCGATCCCATGGGGTTGTTCATCCCGTTGGTCATACCTGCCGCAGAGGGCGCTGCGGAGGGGATCGCCGCGCTCTGTCTGCGGTTTCCTGCGCAGTGTGCCGCTACGATCAACGCTGGTGCGGCCATCGTTTCAGCGTGCATCGGCGGCGGCGAGGACAGGTGCGAAAAGCAAAAGGAAGATGATGAGTTTGAGTGTAATCAGTGGAACGTATACACCAACCATCAGGGTTACAGTCGAAGAGAGGGGTATCGTATATGCCTCAGTACAGCAGCAACTAGATACGCCGAGTGTAGATCTAGGGGAATGAATCCTGCTAACATCACCACACCCTTGTTCCTGCCAACTAGACGACGTGGCATCCCAGATCCGTCACGAGGCAGGTAGCAGGATGGAAGATTTGTATATCTCACGTCACATGTTGTTCCTTAAAGGCGAGGAATATCATAAAACCGTGATTTATATACAAAAGCCTATAGAGCGAACAGATGGCGGTCATACTGCACGAGTGGTTTTTACTGAAGTTAGTAAGTATGATGCAAATATAAAGGGAGCAGATAGTTTGAACGCTATTGAATGTGCGATATCGTACATCAACAGCGTTTGTAAGGATAGTACAGAGCCTAGATTCTACTGGGAAGAAGGTTATCCTTTCATTGGATCTAATTGACGACGCCTTGTCGGCTTAACATGGGATCCTGCTCATCTTCTCGTTGATCCGGGCACCTGCTGCCGTTGTGCAAGCTACTGCCGATCTGGTGACGCTCTTTTTTGCACAGTAGCCGACTTGGAGGGCGGTCAGGAGCGTTTGCAAGATAAAGGCAGCGCCTCCTGGCGGCTGCTAAGTGGTTGTCTGCACGTCGGAATATAGCGAGGCATGCGTCACGGCGACGGAGGCTCCCGGCGTGATGTTGGAGGTGCCGCGCTGGCAACCAGTTGAATCGGCGCGGCAATAGCAGGAGGCAGCCACGAGACTCTCCTGTCGGGGCTCCTGCCGGATCGCCGATGACGATCGCCAGGCCAGGAGCGCGGCGGAGGCAGGGCGACGGAGCGGCTGGAATATGCCCACACCCTATGCGGCGCGCCGCGAGGCGTAAGTGTCTGGCCTGCAATGCCAAAACCCGTAAACAAGGCTAGGCCACGATCGCATTGCAACGCAAGACACCGCTAACCCATTGATCTTGTGAGGAGCGGCGGTTCGCTGCCACCCTGCTGACAGAGCTGCTGAACGGGTCCGCCACGGGGAGCGGCACGGCCGTTCCCCATCGTCGTTCCGTGCTGATCCTCGGGCCTACCGGATGATGCTCTCGATCTGGCGCTTGGTGAGGAACGCGTCGAGCAGGGTCTTGACGACCTGCTTGTCGGCGTCGGGGAGGTGCTCGACGGCCTGGAACTGGCGGAGCAGCTCGCGGTCGCTGACGCGGGCGGCGGCGGCTTCGTCGCTGGCGCCATCGAGAAGATAATCGCTGGTGGTGTCGAGCGCGTCGGCGAGGCGCCTGAGGGTATCGCCGCCGGGGCGCGACGTGCCGCGCTCGAACCGGCCGATGTGGGTGTAGTGGAGGCCGGCCTTCTGCCCAAGCTGGGTCTGGGAGAGGTCGCGCGCCTTGCGCAGCGTGCGCAGCCGCTGCGAGAACCCCTCGCCCACATCGTTCTCCAGCACCCTTGCCGCCATCACCATCTCCAATGGAGTGATGCTGCCGGATGTGGAGGGGGAATGCCATGCCTGCATGCTCGATAGCCTGTCCTGACTGCTTGACCGAATACAGCGCAGCGGCTAGCGGATCAAGCATCCTTGCTGCATGAAAAATATCTGGGGACAGCGATGGCGCGCATGGCGGACGCGGAGATCGAGCGGCTGAAGAACGAGGTGAGCCTGGTGCGCCTCGTCGAATCGGCGGGCGTGGCGCTCCAGCGGCGCGGTCAGGAGATGGTGGGCCGCTGCCCGTTCCATGCCGACGACACGCCGTCGCTGTCGGTCAACGCGGCGAAGAACCTGTTCCGCTGCTTCGGCTGCGACGCGGGCGGCGGGCCGATCGACTGGGTGATGAAGCGCGAGGGGGTGAGCTTCCGCCACGCGGTCGAGCTGCTGCGCGACGGCGCCGCGCTGGAGCCACCCGCGTCGTCGCCAGCACGATCCACCGTGCGGCGGCTTGCCCCGCCGATGAGCCTCGATGGCGACGACCGGGCGCTGCTCGATCAGGTGGTGGGCTATTATCACGAGACGCTGAAGCGGTCGCCCGAGGCGCTGGCCTATCTGAAGGCGCGCGGCCTGGTCCACCCCGAGCTGATCGAGCGGTTCCGGCTCGGCTATGCGGACCGCACGCTGGGCCTCAGGCTGCCCGAGAAGAACCGCAAGGCTGGCGCGGAGGTGCGCGGGCGGCTGGAGCGGATCGGGCTCTACCGGGCGAGCGGCCACGAGCACTTCCGGGGCTCGCTGGTGGTGCCGGTGATCGACGCGCACGGCCATGTCGTCGAGGTCTATGGGCGCAAGACCAGGGACGATCTGCGCCCCGGAACGCCCATGCACCTCTACCTTCCTGGGCCGCATCGCGGCGTGTGGAACCTCGACGGGATCGCCGGATCGGGGGGCGAGGTGATCCTGTGCGAGGCGCTGATCGACGCCATGACCTTCTGGGTAGCCGGCTATCGCAACGTCACCGCCGCCTATGGCACGAGCGGCTTTACCGACGACCATCTGGCGGCGTTCCGCGCGCACGATATCGCCCGCGTGCTGGTCGCCTACGACCGCGACGCCGCCGGCGACAAGGGCGCCGCTGCGGTCGCCGAGCAGCTCGCGCCGCATGGGATCGGGGTCTATCGCGTGAACTTCCCGAAGGGGATGGATGCGAACGGCTACGCGCTGAACGTGACTCCGCCCGCCAAGAGTCTGGGGGCGTTGCTGCGCGCCGCCGAGTGGATGGCGGGCACCGAATCCCGTCCGCGCGCGGTGCCGTTCGACGACGAATCCGAGCCCCATATCGTCGTCGAAACCCTTCCTCTCTCAGCCGCCGAGCCGCTGTCCGAGCCCAGCCACGCCGGCCCGATCGCGCCGTCGCCACCGCCTCCCGTAGCGGCCGAGATCGGCGAGCGGGAGGTGGTGATCCAGCTCGGCGACCGCACCTGGCGCGCGCGCGGGCTGGCCCGCAACGCGTCGCCGGAGGCGATGAAGATCAACCTCATGGTGCGGCGCGGAGAGGCGTTCCACGTCGACGGACTGGACCTGCTCAGCGCCAAGAACCGCGCCGCGTTCGTGGCGGAAGCCGCGCTCGAGCTGGGCCTGCCGCCGGAGGCGGTGAAGCGCGATATCGGGCAGGTGCTCTTGAAGCTCGAGTCGGTGCAGGAGGCGATGCTGCGCGAGACAGCGCCGACCCCCGGCGTCGTGATCAGCGCCGGCGACGAGGCCGCGGCGATGGCCTGGCTCCGCTCCCCCGACCTGCTCGACCGGATCGCCGCCGACATCGCCGCTATGGGCGTGATCGGCGAGGCCGAGAACGCGCTCACCGTCTATCTGGCGGCGCTCAGCCGCAAGCTCGATCGGCCGCTCGCGGTGCTGATCCAGTCGACCAGCGCCGCCGGCAAGAGCGCGCTGATGGACGCGGTGCTCGACCTGGTGCCGGAGGAGGAGCGGGTCGCCTACTCGGCGATGACCGGGCAGAGCCTGTTCTATCTGGGCGAGGCGGACCTCCGCCACAAGGCGCTCGCCATCGCCGAGGAGGAGGGCGCGCGCCATGCGTCCTATGCGCTGAAGCTGCTTCAGAGCCAGGGCGCGATCACCATCGCGTCGACGGGCAAGGACCCGGCGACGGGCAAGCTGGTGACGCAGGACTATCGGGTCGAGGGACCGGTCGCGCTGATGCTGACCACGACCGCGATCGACCTCGACGAGGAGCTGAGCAACCGCTGCCTGGTGCTGACGATCGACGAGAGTCGCGAGCAGACCCGCGCGATCCATGCCCGCCAGCGTTACGAGGAGACGCTCGCCGGCCTCGCCGAGCGCGAGAACGGCGCCGCGATCCGCGCGCTGCATCACAATGCGCAGCGGCTGATCAGGCCGGTGAAGGTGGTCAACCCGTTCGCGGAAGCCCTGACGTTCCTCGACGACAAGACCCGCACGCGCCGCGACCACCGCAAATATCTTGGGCTGATCCGCGCCGTCGCGCTGCTCCACCAGCATCAGCGGCCGACCCGCGAGCTGACCCGTCCCGGCATGGCGCCGCTCGCCTATATCGAGGCGACGCTGGACGATATCGCGGCCGCCAACCGGCTCGCCCATGCGGTGCTCGGCACCACGCTCGACGAGCTGCCGCCGCAGACCCGGACGCTGCTCCACTTGGTCCGCGATCACGTCGCCGCGCGTGCTACGGCCGAGGGCGTCCAGCCCCGCGACGTGCGGTTCACCCGCCGCGAGGTCCGGGAGGCGACAGGCTGGGGCGACACCCAGCTCAAGCTCCACCTGCACCGCCTGGAGGAGCTTGAATATCTGCTGGTGCGCCGCGACGGCACCCGGTTCGTCTACGAGCTGGCCTGGGGCGGCGAAGGCGAGGCGGGCGCGCCGTTCGTGATGGGGCTGATCAACGTCGAGCGGCTGCGCCAACATCATTATGACCGCGAACGGTCGGGGGTGGCGGCCGATCGGCCGCCCTCTGGTCGGGCCGAGATCGGGGTCCGGTCGGTGGGCAGTCACGCCCCCGAATCGCCAAGAACCGCAGGGATCGTGCGGCTTCCCGCGCACATCGCCGCACCGCGCCCTGAATCCGTATCCCAGGTCGCTGGCGAACGCCGGTCATACGCGAACGGCTGATGCCGCGTCGTGCGCTGCCGCCGCTGCCGGGACGCCATGATCCCGACAGCCTCGCCTCGCACATGGAGCGGTTCCTGTCGGCGCTGGCGGTGCTCAACTACTCGCCCGCGACGATCGAGGACCGACGCTACTGCCTCGCCACGTTCATCCTGTGGTGCGGCGAACGTGGCCTGGAGCGCCCGACGCAGGTGACGAAGCCGATCCTGGAGCGGTTCCAGCGCCACCTCTACTATCACCGCAAGCCCAACGGCGACCCGTTGACGTTCCGCACGCAGGCGGCGCGCATGGTCCCGCTGCGCGCCTGGTTCAGATGGCTGGCGCGCGAGAATCACATCCTGTCCAACCCGGCCTCCGAGCTGGAGCTGCCCCGCCCCGAGCGTCGCCTGCCGGCGGTGGTGCTGACGGCGGAGGAGGCCGAGGCGGTGATGGCCGTTCCCGACGTGGGCGCGCCGCTGGGGCTGCGCGACCGCGCCATGCTGGAGCTGCTCTACGCCACCGCGATCCGACGCAGCGAGCTGATCGCGCTCAAGCTGTTCGACGTGGACTATGCCCGTGCCGCGCTCATCGTCCGGCAGGGCAAGGGCAACAAGGACCGGGTGGTGCCGCTGGGCGAGCGGGCGAAGGCCTGGCTTACCGCCTATCGCGACCGCGTGCGCCCCGGTCTGGTCGCAGGCCGCGATCCGGTCACGCTGTTCCTGAGCCGTGACGGGCGCCCGCTCGAACCCAAGCGCCTGTCCGAGAAGGTGCGCGGCTATGTGGAGGCCGCCGGCATCGGCAAGCCGGGCTCCTGCCACCTGCTGCGCCACACCGCCGCCACGCTGATGCTGGAGGGCGGCGCCGACATCCGGTTCATCCAGGCTCTGCTCGGCCACGAGAGCCTGGAGACGACGCAGATCTACACCCGCGTCTCCATCACCAAGCTGGCCGAGATCCACGCCGCCACGCACCCCGGCGCCCGCCTGGTGCGCGACCGCGCCCTGCTCGATACAGCACTTGCCCTCGACGGCGAGGACTGACCTTCCTCTCTCAGCCGCTTGCCCGCGCGCGCCAGCGCGCGCATGATGGCACTTGATCTTTGACAGCCGCGTCGCGGCACCGAAAACCGCCTCAAGGCGATCCGGCGCTCGCCCGAACCGCTTCTCCCGCGTGTGCGCGTAAGCCGCTGCACCGCCTCGGGAAAAGCGCATCACTATGGCCGGACCACATCAAGCGGATCAGTTGTCGCAAATAATCCGATACGGTGGACCGATCCCATGGGGTTGTTCATCCCGTTGGTCATACCTGCCGCAGAGGGCGCTGCGGAGGGGATCGCCGCGCTCTGTCTGCGGTTTCCTGCGCAGTGTGCCGCTACGATCAACGCTGGTGCGGCCATCGTTTCAGCGTGCATCGGCGGCGGCGAGGACAGGTGCGAAAAGCAAAAGGAAGATGATGAGTTTGAGTGTAATCAGTGGAACGTATACACCAACCATCAGGGTTACAGTCGAAGAGAGGGGTATCGTATATGCCTCAGTACAGCAGCAACTAGATACGCCGAGTGTAGATCTAGGGGAATGAATCCTGCTAACATCACCACACCCTTGTTCCTGCCAACTAGACGACGTGGCATCCCAGATCCGTCACGAGGCAGGTAGCAGGATGGAAGATTTGTATATCTCACGTCACATGTTGTTCCTTAAAGGCGAGGAATATCATAAAACCGTGATTTATATACAAAAGCCTATAGAGCGAACAGATGGCGGTCATACTGCACGAGTGGTTTTTACTGAAGTTAGTAAGTATGATGCAAATATAAAGGGAGCAGATAGTTTGAACGCTATTGAATGTGCGATATCGTACATCAACAGCGTTTGTAAGGATAGTACAGAGCCTAGATTCTACTGGGAAGAAGGTTATCCTTTCATTGGATCTAATTGACGACGCCTTGTCGGCTTAACATGGGATCCTGCTCATCTTCTCGTTGATCCGGGCACCTGCTGCCGTTGTGCAAGCTACTGCCGATCTGGTGACGCTCTTTTTTGCACAGTAGCCGACTTGGAGGGCGGTCAGGAGCGTTTGCAAGATAAAGGCAGCGCCTCCTGGCGGCTGCTAAGTGGTTGTCTGCACGTCGGAATATAGCGAGGCATGCGTCACGGCGACGGAGGCTCCCGGCGTGATGTTGGAGGTGCCGCGCTGGCAACCAGTTGAATCGGCGCGGCAATAGCAGGAGGCAGCCACGAGACTCTCCTGTCGGGGCTCCTGCCGGATCGCCGATGACGATCGCCAGGCCAGGAGCGCGGCGGAGGCAGGGCGACGGAGCGGCTGGAATATGCCCACACCCTATGCGGCGCGCCGCGAGGCGTAAGTGTCTGGCCTGCAATGCCAAAACCCGTAAACAAGGCTAGGCCACGATCGCATTGCAACGCAAGACACCGCTAACCCATTGATCTTGTGAGGAGCGGCGGTTCGCTGCCACCCTGCTGACAGAGCTGCTGAACGGGTCCGCCACGGGGAGCGGCACGGCCGTTCCCCATCGTCGTTCCGTGCTGATCCTCGGGCCTACCGGATGATGCTCTCGATCTGGCGCTTGGTGAGGAACGCGTCGAGCAGGGTCTTGACGACCTGCTTGTCGGCGTCGGGGAGGTGCTCGACGGCCTGGAACTGGCGGAGCAGCTCGCGGTCGCTGACGCGGGCGGCGGCGGCTTCGTCGCTGGCGCCATCGAGAAGATAATCGCTGGTGGTGTCGAGCGCGTCGGCGAGGCGCCTGAGGGTATCGCCGCCGGGGCGCGACGTGCCGCGCTCGAACCGGCCGATGTGGGTGTAGTGGAGGCCGGCCTTCTGCCCAAGCTGGGTCTGGGAGAGGTCGCGCGCCTTGCGCAGCGTGCGCAGCCGCTGCGAGAACCCCTCGCCCACATCGTTCTCCAGCACCCTTGCCGCCATCACCATCTCCAATGGAGTGATGCTGCCGGATGTGGAGGGGGAATGCCATGCCTGCATGCTCGATAGCCTGTCCTGACTGCTTGACCGAATACAGCGCAGCGGCTAGCGGATCAAGCATCCTTGCTGCATGAAAAATATCTGGGGACAGCGATGGCGCGCATGGCGGACGCGGAGATCGAGCGGCTGAAGAACGAGGTGAGCCTGGTGCGCCTCGTCGAATCGGCGGGCGTGGCGCTCCAGCGGCGCGGTCAGGAGATGGTGGGCCGCTGCCCGTTCCATGCCGACGACACGCCGTCGCTGTCGGTCAACGCGGCGAAGAACCTGTTCCGCTGCTTCGGCTGCGACGCGGGCGGCGGGCCGATCGACTGGGTGATGAAGCGCGAGGGGGTGAGCTTCCGCCACGCGGTCGAGCTGCTGCGCGACGGCGCCGCGCTGGAGCCACCCGCGTCGTCGCCAGCACGATCCACCGTGCGGCGGCTTGCCCCGCCGATGAGCCTCGATGGCGACGACCGGGCGCTGCTCGATCAGGTGGTGGGCTATTATCACGAGACGCTGAAGCGGTCGCCCGAGGCGCTGGCCTATCTGAAGGCGCGCGGCCTGGTCCACCCCGAGCTGATCGAGCGGTTCCGGCTCGGCTATGCGGACCGCACGCTGGGCCTCAGGCTGCCCGAGAAGAACCGCAAGGCTGGCGCGGAGGTGCGCGGGCGGCTGGAGCGGATCGGGCTCTACCGGGCGAGCGGCCACGAGCACTTCCGGGGCTCGCTGGTGGTGCCGGTGATCGACGCGCACGGCCATGTCGTCGAGGTCTATGGGCGCAAGACCAGGGACGATCTGCGCCCCGGAACGCCCATGCACCTCTACCTTCCTGGGCCGCATCGCGGCGTGTGGAACCTCGACGGGATCGCCGGATCGGGGGGCGAGGTGATCCTGTGCGAGGCGCTGATCGACGCCATGACCTTCTGGGTAGCCGGCTATCGCAACGTCACCGCCGCCTATGGCACGAGCGGCTTTACCGACGACCATCTGGCGGCGTTCCGCGCGCACGATATCGCCCGCGTGCTGGTCGCCTACGACCGCGACGCCGCCGGCGACAAGGGCGCCGCTGCGGTCGCCGAGCAGCTCGCGCCGCATGGGATCGGGGTCTATCGCGTGAACTTCCCGAAGGGGATGGATGCGAACGGCTACGCGCTGAACGTGACTCCGCCCGCCAAGAGTCTGGGGGCGTTGCTGCGCGCCGCCGAGTGGATGGCGGGCACCGAATCCCGTCCGCGCGCGGTGCCGTTCGACGACGAATCCGAGCCCCATATCGTCGTCGAAACCCTTCCTCTCTCAGCCGCCGAGCCGCTGTCCGAGCCCAGCCACGCCGGCCCGATCGCGCCGTCGCCACCGCCTCCCGTAGCGGCCGAGATCGGCGAGCGGGAGGTGGTGATCCAGCTCGGCGACCGCACCTGGCGCGCGCGCGGGCTGGCCCGCAACGCGTCGCCGGAGGCGATGAAGATCAACCTCATGGTGCGGCGCGGAGAGGCGTTCCACGTCGACGGACTGGACCTGCTCAGCGCCAAGAACCGCGCCGCGTTCGTGGCGGAAGCCGCGCTCGAGCTGGGCCTGCCGCCGGAGGCGGTGAAGCGCGATATCGGGCAGGTGCTCTTGAAGCTCGAGTCGGTGCAGGAGGCGATGCTGCGCGAGACAGCGCCGACCCCCGGCGTCGTGATCAGCGCCGGCGACGAGGCCGCGGCGATGGCCTGGCTCCGCTCCCCCGACCTGCTCGACCGGATCGCCGCCGACATCGCCGCTATGGGCGTGATCGGCGAGGCCGAGAACGCGCTCACCGTCTATCTGGCGGCGCTCAGCCGCAAGCTCGATCGGCCGCTCGCGGTGCTGATCCAGTCGACCAGCGCCGCCGGCAAGAGCGCGCTGATGGACGCGGTGCTCGACCTGGTGCCGGAGGAGGAGCGGGTCGCCTACTCGGCGATGACCGGGCAGAGCCTGTTCTATCTGGGCGAGGCGGACCTCCGCCACAAGGCGCTCGCCATCGCCGAGGAGGAGGGCGCGCGCCATGCGTCCTATGCGCTGAAGCTGCTTCAGAGCCAGGGCGCGATCACCATCGCGTCGACGGGCAAGGACCCGGCGACGGGCAAGCTGGTGACGCAGGACTATCGGGTCGAGGGACCGGTCGCGCTGATGCTGACCACGACCGCGATCGACCTCGACGAGGAGCTGAGCAACCGCTGCCTGGTGCTGACGATCGACGAGAGTCGCGAGCAGACCCGCGCGATCCATGCCCGCCAGCGTTACGAGGAGACGCTCGCCGGCCTCGCCGAGCGCGAGAACGGCGCCGCGATCCGCGCGCTGCATCACAATGCGCAGCGGCTGATCAGGCCGGTGAAGGTGGTCAACCCGTTCGCGGAAGCCCTGACGTTCCTCGACGACAAGACCCGCACGCGCCGCGACCACCGCAAATATCTTGGGCTGATCCGCGCCGTCGCGCTGCTCCACCAGCATCAGCGGCCGACCCGCGAGCTGACCCGTCCCGGCATGGCGCCGCTCGCCTATATCGAGGCGACGCTGGACGATATCGCGGCCGCCAACCGGCTCGCCCATGCGGTGCTCGGCACCACGCTCGACGAGCTGCCGCCGCAGACCCGGACGCTGCTCCACTTGGTCCGCGATCACGTCGCCGCGCGTGCTACGGCCGAGGGCGTCCAGCCCCGCGACGTGCGGTTCACCCGCCGCGAGGTCCGGGAGGCGACAGGCTGGGGCGACACCCAGCTCAAGCTCCACCTGCACCGCCTGGAGGAGCTTGAATATCTGCTGGTGCGCCGCGACGGCACCCGGTTCGTCTACGAGCTGGCCTGGGGCGGCGAAGGCGAGGCGGGCGCGCCGTTCGTGATGGGGCTGATCAACGTCGAGCGGCTGCGCCAACATCATTATGACCGCGAACGGTCGGGGGTGGCGGCCGATCGGCCGCCCTCTGGTCGGGCCGAGATCGGGGTCCGGTCGGTGGGCAGTCACGCCCCCGAATCGCCAAGAACCGCAGGGATCGTGCGGCTTCCCGCGCACATCGCCGCACCGCGCCCTGAATCCGTATCCCAGGTCGCTGGCGAACGCCGGTCATACGCGAACGGCTGATGCCGCGTCGTGCGCTGCCGCCGCTGCCGGGACGCCATGATCCCGACAGCCTCGCCTCGCACATGGAGCGGTTCCTGTCGGCGCTGGCGGTGCTCAACTACTCGCCCGCGACGATCGAGGACCGACGCTACTGCCTCGCCACGTTCATCCTGTGGTGCGGCGAACGTGGCCTGGAGCGCCCGACGCAGGTGACGAAGCCGATCCTGGAGCGGTTCCAGCGCCACCTCTACTATCACCGCAAGCCCAACGGCGACCCGTTGACGTTCCGCACGCAGGCGGCGCGCATGGTCCCGCTGCGCGCCTGGTTCAGATGGCTGGCGCGCGAGAATCACATCCTGTCCAACCCGGCCTCCGAGCTGGAGCTGCCCCGCCCCGAGCGTCGCCTGCCGGCGGTGGTGCTGACGGCGGAGGAGGCCGAGGCGGTGATGGCCGTTCCCGACGTGGGCGCGCCGCTGGGGCTGCGCGACCGCGCCATGCTGGAGCTGCTCTACGCCACCGCGATCCGACGCAGCGAGCTGATCGCGCTCAAGCTGTTCGACGTGGACTATGCCCGTGCCGCGCTCATCGTCCGGCAGGGCAAGGGCAACAAGGACCGGGTGGTGCCGCTGGGCGAGCGGGCGAAGGCCTGGCTTACCGCCTATCGCGACCGCGTGCGCCCCGGTCTGGTCGCAGGCCGCGATCCGGTCACGCTGTTCCTGAGCCGTGACGGGCGCCCGCTCGAACCCAAGCGCCTGTCCGAGAAGGTGCGCGGCTATGTGGAGGCCGCCGGCATCGGCAAGCCGGGCTCCTGCCACCTGCTGCGCCACACCGCCGCCACGCTGATGCTGGAGGGCGGCGCCGACATCCGGTTCATCCAGGCTCTGCTCGGCCACGAGAGCCTGGAGACGACGCAGATCTACACCCGCGTCTCCATCACCAAGCTGGCCGAGATCCACGCCGCCACGCACCCCGGCGCCCGCCTGGTGCGCGACCGCGCCCTGCTCGATACAGCACTTGCCCTCGACGGCGAGGACTGACCTTCCTCTCTCAGCCGCTTGCCCGCGCGCGCCAGCGCGCGCATGATGGCACTTGATCTTTGACAGCCGCGTCGCGGCACCGAAAACCGCCTCAAGGCGATCCGGCGCTCGCCCGAACCGCTTCTCCCGCGTGTGCGCGTAAGCCGCTGCACCGCCTCGGGAAAAGCGCATCACTATGGCCGGACCACATCAAGCGGATCAGTTGTTGGGAATAACCCAATACGATTTACTGACCCGGCGGGGTTGCAGTCGCGGATTGTGATACCTGTCCCTTGGTGGTATCCGCCGGTTCCTCCGCTTTTGAACCAAGGAAACAAGCCTCGCAATAACAGCGCGGACGCTAATAAGGCGTGGCGTGATTACAAAGCGCGCTATCAGGAGCCGCCACCTCCCAACCTGGACCCATGTGAACAACTGGCCTGGGAGATTTGGAAAGAAAAGCGTCTGATAGATGATCGGTTGGCTTGGGACGCGAGATATCTACCGGGCAGGCACGATATTGCCATTGACCAGTCTCGCAAGCGCATTAAAAATCTAGAGGATGAAATGAAAGTACTTGGGTGTACGTGTCCACCGCATGACTCAAAGTATTGACGCTATGCTTGAAGAAAATTCTATACCTACGCCTTTAACCTTTGAGCAAATTGCAAGAATGCAGGCCCGTTACAGTCATTTACCATCTTACGAGCCAGGTAGAGCATTTGGCGTCTGTGATCCGATGACATACGTTAACGCAGATGGGGATGCCCTGATCCATATCGCTGCTACAGCTGGAGATACGGAAACTGTGGAGCTGTTACTCAAAGCTGGTATCGATCCGAATATAAAGGGGGACATGAGTTATACGCCGCTCCATTATGCAACAGATGCTAAGCATTCGGGTATTGTCGAATTGCTTGTCCGCTATGGCGCTATCAAAACAAAGACTGAGTTTGATGATATGTAACAATAATCAGATGGACCGGTTTGCCGCTAGGCAAGCTATTGACATACGATACTAGTAAAGCTTTGGTAATAGACACGTAAGGCCGGCCTAGTCGTTTTGTCTTTTTCGAGGTGGCCATATGACGAACGAGTACAGTAACTCGCCGACGACCTGAAGAGGAGTCCACTTCGCTCTTTCGCGCAGCTCTATTCCAATAGAGCCGTTTGCGAACTGATCAGTGGAGACGTTCCGTGAGGTATGCCGATGGGCAGCACATTCAACTTGGCGATAAAGTGCGCCTAGGAAGTGACGACGGAGGCGTCGTTGTATGCGATATCAGTGCAAGGCTATTTTCCTCCTCTCACCCGGAGAGCGAGTGGGGCTATCTTAGCGAGGGCGTCGTTATCGAGTTTCCCGAATACGGGATAATTCACATGAAAGTCGCAGAGCCTGGCCTTGAGCTTGTCGCACGCTGATGGCGCCTGATGTCGGTTAGGTAAGAGGTCCCGACGGTAAATATGGAACCTGAAATGAGAGTTTCGACGATAGGCACTTTTCTTACGCCGATAGTTCTCACTTTGATTTGTTGCGCTTGCTCAAACCCCTCTCGCGCGCAGAATTTGGTAGTGTATCACGTTGGCTTCGACGTTGACACGATAACGGGATATCACGAGGAAAATTTTCCTCGAACTGGATGTCGCGGCGCCATCAATGAACAGAAGTTCCTTAGACTATTGCGCAAGCCGAAGGCACGATCGAGCTATAATAAGGGCGACATCAAGGCAATGGTTCTACGCAAATCTTCTCCATACTATATCGATTATAATGGGTTTGTTCGAAGGGGCGCCGACTTCTACATAATCGACAAGGATGAATTTGAAAAAAATATCAAATTCGATGGGAAGTGCTGAATAAATCGTGTCGCCTACTGATAGCTCAGGCGAAGTCGGCTCGTGGTAGTCACAGTAGTAGCCTAGCACTTGCGCTTCGCCGGCGGACGGTATGAACCAGATAACGGTCCGACTGGCAATCGGCGTTCAACGTCGCCGAGCATCCCCTTTTTTTCGGGAGACGCCACGCGCTTGCGAATCGCGTATCTCTAATCCCCGGCTCGAAGGAACCGATCGAACAGAAGGGATCGAGGATGCGAGCGACGCAGAGCGAGGAGAGGAGCGCGGAGATTGCAGACCCGACAAACCCGGTCGCGGCGATCTTGAAAGGCAGGGAGGTGAGCGCGCTGGACGACGACGCCGCACTTCTCAGTTTCTATTCTACGCGCTCGCGGGCGTCCATTCTAACCGAAGATCCCGCGTATTCTCAAAAGCCCGAGATCGTAAATCGAACCGCCGAGGCGTCGGCTGACGTGCGCAGTGGCGAGCTGGTCTTCCTCGAAGCCATTCCCAAAGAACGTCTGTTGGGTGAGAAGGGAATACGCAGTTGCTTCGCCGTCACGCCCCCGTGCTTAGTCGACTTCGACGTCGCTTGGTTCTGCAGTCTCTGCCTGGCGGCGCGCAGCCTCGAGGACGTCAACGAGATCCTCCACATGCTCTACGACGGTCTCGGGGCGAACGCCTGCTTGCTCGCGCAGTTTGGCGCCAATCGGCGCCGGCCGACATTTCAGTTTGTGATCGATGGGCCGCCAGGACTGGCGGCGGAGATCACGTCCCGGCGTTTGACTGACGACGCAATTATGGTCGCCTGTCAGCAGCGTGTGTTCGGGTTCCTCTGGTCCGACCTCGAGCGGATCATCGAGATGACCGACAAGCGTCGAGAGACGCTGGCCATCTACGCGGCACACGGTCTCCACGAAGGCTTCACGATTCCCTTGTCGGTGCCTGGCGAACCGCGTGGCTTCTGCAGCTTCGGTTGGTCGAACCCGCATGATCTCACACTCGACATCATGTCGATCCTCCTCATCGCTGCGCCGGCGCTGTTTGAGACGGTCCGACGGCTACGCGGCATGTGGATCGTGAATCGCGAAAAGCTCGAACTGACCCCCCGTCAAATAGACTGCCTCGTGGGGGTTTCGCGCGGGCTCAACGACATGCAGATCGCGCACGAACTTGGTATCAGCGTGCAGACCGTGCATGATCATCTCGAGGAAGCGCGCAAGCGTTACGGCGCGCACAAGCGGACCGACCTTCTCGTGAAAGCGATCCGCTCGGGCGAGCTGCCTTGGAGCCGCATCACCAGATCTCAGTAATGGCCCTCACGGTCCTTAGGTCGTCAAGGTTTAGTGCTTAGCGATCACTGATGTGCGAGCGTATGCGCACGGGTCTGCACGTATCCGTTCGAGATCCGTTGTCAAACATCTTCACAGCGTGATGCCGTCGCCTGCACGTTCACCCCTCTTTTTTCGGGAGACGCCACAGAGAAACGAATCGCTTATGTATCTTTAGCCGCCAATGGAGCTTGCAAGCGGCCAGTCGAGGATGCTGACATGCGTATCGATAGTTCGAGAAATGATCTCCGCGAGAGCGGCGAGGGGAGATGCGACCGCCTAGACCGGAAGCGAAATCGGCGTGAGCCTTCTGAAATAGAAGCCCGGAAGCCATATTTGCGTCTCGTTGAAGCCAACAATCCGCTATCGCATGTTTTTGATGGGTACGGCGCCGGAACGGTGCGGAATGCTCCGACATCCGCGGGTCGGCCGCAATCCGCCGCATTTGTCGGGTCTGTCACGCAGGAGCGTCCCACGCCGCAGTGTGGGCTTCGCAGTTGCTTCCGATCGGCGACGCCACGACTCGCCGACTTCGACGCCGCGTGGCTCAGCAACCTTTGCCTCGCCGCGCGTGACCTTGAAGACGTCCACGAGATCCTCAGGATGGTTCATTCAGGCGTCGGCTCGAAGGTCTGCCTCCTCGCGCAGATCGGTCCGACACGCTTTCTTTCCTCGTTCCATCTCCCGGTCGACGTCCCCGATGATCTCGCGACGGCGATCGTCTCGCGACCGATGGCTGACGACGCGGTGATGACCGCCTGCAAGCAGCGCGTCTTGGCGTTCGCCTGGTCCGATCTCGAACGCATCATCGAGATGAATGACCGGCGCCGTGAGACGCTCGCGATCTGCGCGTCTCACGGGTTGCTTGAAGGGTTTACGATCCCCTTGGCCGTCCCAGGTGAGCCTCGGGGGTTCTGCAGTTTCGCGTGGGAGGACCCGGAGGCTCTCACCATCGATGTAATGGCGATCCTCATCCTGGCTGCGCAGTGCCTCTACGAGACCGCTCGACGCGTGCTCGGGATGTGGGTCGAACACCGCGAGTGCCTCGGATTGACGCCAAGGCAGATCGATTGCCTGGCGGGCGTCGCATGTGGGCTCAACGATGCGCAGATCGCGCACGAGCTTGGCATCAGCGTGCCAACCGTCCACGACCATCTCGACGTGGCCCGCAGGCGCTACCGTGCGCACAAGCGGACCGACCTGATGGTTAAGGCGATCCGCTCGGGCGAGTTGCCTTGGAGCCGCATCACGGGATCGCCGCTGGCCTGGACATCGGCGCGCTATCGATCCAGCCAGCCTCCCTGGGCTCCGATTGCCGACCCGGACGCCCGATAGCTTCGAAGCGGATCATCCCCATGTCTGAGCGACAATTTCAAGAGGATGCGCGCACACCGGACGCGCGCCACCTGCTGATCAAGCCTGGCATCCCGGACTGGCGGAATGCGGACAGCTACCGGCATCTGCTCGAGCTCGACGCTGAGGGTTGGGCATGGGAATGGCTGCGCCGCAATCCAGCCTATGTTGAAGCAGCCGAGAGCACGCCGCTACCCGTCGCCGAGCCGGCGAGCGGGCAACCTTATGTGGTTCTCTCCAGCGCGCGCATCGTCGCAGACTGGGGGCTTCATTTTCGCGGAGCATCCGTCGATCCCAGCGCCGCAGGCAAGGCTGATCTGGCACGCCAGCTGCTTACCTTCGGCGCTTGCGGTCGACGCGATCCCCGCGCCAACGCCAACGCCAGACGTCTTTGACTTCGACGATGCCGGCGCTGCGGTCACCATCGCGCGGGAATCGAGCGGGCTGGAGAGTGTCGTCCTCAGCAATGGATATCAACGAATCCGGCTCGATATCTTGCAGGGCAGCATTGGCAACGGGCCTGTCCGGCTTCGTTATCGGATCAGCGGGTCGCCGGCGCTGGATCGCCAACTGCACAACCTCAAGCGCTTGCTGATGATGAGACGAGACGGACGGATCACGCGAGATTCGTCAGGGACCACGCCCAAAGCCGCTCGCTGGATACCTGTCTTGAGAGCGATCGACGCACGCGCCAAGTCCATTACGCAGCGCGATATCGCCGCCGAGCTGTTTCCCCGCATTGGTCTTGGGAAGGACTGGCGTGATACCGATTCGGTTCGGATGCGCGTCCATCGCCTGATCTCCGCGGGCAATGAAATGCTCGCCGGCGGATATCTGCGCCTATTGCGTTAGTCGGTGGTTTCAGGCGCCGGGGCGCCCCCCAGAGCAGACTTGCGCAACAGTTCATGCGCTTCGACGCCGAGTGCGCGGGCGATATCGTCGACCATGTCGATCGTCGCACCATAGATCGATCGTTCGAGTGCGCTGATATAGGTGCGGTCTATCCCCGCCTCATGCGCCAACGCTTCCTGCGAGAGCCCCTTCGCATTTCTCATCGTTCGGAGGTTGTGCGCGAACACCAAACGTATATCCATAACGGCAAGCGGACGCGCTTGCGATGTATTCCTCCACGGAGTATACTCGACAAGTGTATTTTTGGATACGGTTCAAAGATGAGTGAGCAGCAGTCCAGGCTGAGTGAGACCGCGCCGACGGGGCCGCAGCTCACCGATTACGACCGGGCGCATCGCATCACCTATTTGCGCTTGCTCGACGCTGAAGCCGAGTCCGCGGATTGGCGCGAGGTCGCGACTGTTGTTCTTCATCTCGATGTCGCTGCGGATGTTGAGCGGGCGCGGCGCATCTGGGAAAGCCATCTCGCGAGAGCGCGGTGGATGACCGAGGCCGGCTATCGACAGGAGCTCGATACCGCCGCCTCATTAGGTTGTGAACCCATAAACACGACGACATCTGCTCGTTGACCCAAGGAGCGTAGCGCGGCAAGAGCAACCCATGAGGTCGTTGAGCATCGCGCGCAGGTGCCTGCTGGTCAGCGCAGAGTTTACGCTACAGCGTTCGCCCTCGGTGGGCTGAGAGCGGGTTCAGCCGAGTTGTGGTTCCTGATCGCTATCGCATCGGTCTTCGGCATTGCGTTAAGCGCAGCGGCTTGTGTCATCCTTCAGGTAAAGGCCACGTTTCTGCGGCGGGGCGAAAGCACCCCATTGGGGTAACTGCCGCTTCATTTGGGCTGAGAAGCTGATTCAGCATTGGCATGAGCCGATACGATCTAACCGACTTCGAATGGCCCGTGATCGAGACGTTGCTGCCTAACAAGCTGCGTGGGGCCTTCGCCAGGGCGACGGACTCCTAACTCGGCAACTCCGCGGCGAGCGGGCGCCAATCTATTCTGCGTTCCGACCCTAGCCGTACGAATCCGTACCCCGCGAATTCGTACCTGCCGTTCCGACCTCGACCGCGCCACATCAAAGTAGACGAGCGCGTGGAAGCGCTCCGAGCGGCGGCGAGGTGAGCAATGGATGGCAACGAGAACGTGCGCGCAAGCCTGGCGAGAAGCGGCACACCGTTTCTCAGCCCAGAGCAAGCGGGCCACTATCTTGGCGTGTCGACCCGAACACTCCAGGAGCATCGATCCGCGGGCACCGGACCGCGCGTCCGACGGCATTGCCGTCGGGTGCGCTATCATATTGACGATCTCGAGGCATGGTCGGCGGGCCTTGGGGCAACGGACGCCGGCGATGGCTCGCCGTAGCTGGCCGACGCCTCGCGTTTGGCGGGGGCGGGTTGCCGTCGTCCTCGGCATCTTCTGCCTCGCCGCGACGATCGCGTGGCCGCCGCGTCCGATTCTCGTTTGGAACGCGAGCGCCAGCGCTCCTCTCGGCCTTTATGCGGTCTCGCCCGTCGGGCCGGTGCGCGTCGGAGACATGGTCATCGCGCGGACGCCGCAATCTGTCCGCGATCTTGCGGCGCGGCGGCATTATCTTCCCGCCAACGTCCCGCTGGTCAAGCGCGTCGCCGCGGTCGGCGGCGACCGTGTTTGCGCGCGAGGCGACTCGGTATCGGTCAACGGCATTGCCCGCGTCCACAGAGTGGAGCACGACGGCGCCGGCCGCCCGCTGCCGTGGTGGCGGGGCTGCACCGTGCTGGGGCACGGAGCGCTGTTTCTGTTGATGGCGAACCGTACGGATTCGTTCGACGGGCGCTATTTCGGCGCGACCGGACCGGACGACGTCATCGGCAAGGCGCATCTGCTGTGGCCTGGTTGAAGGCGACAGCAATAGCGCTGGCCTTGGCGCTCGGCCCCCCGGCTCACGCCCAGCCGGTTGTAGAACGCCTCGCCCGCTGGCGCCCGTTCGTGACCGAAGCCTCGACGCGCTTCGGCATTCCGACGGAATGGATCGAACGCGTGATGCGCGCCGAAAGCGGCGGCTCGACCCCGCTCGGTGAGCGACCGATCACCAGCGCCAAGGGCGCAATGGGATTGATGCAGATCATGCCCGCGACCTGGACGGAGCTGCGCGCCGCATTGGGATTGGGGGCAGATCCCTACGACCCGCGCGACAACATCCTGGCTGGCGCGGCCTATCTGCGGCGGATGTTCGATCGCTTCGGGTTTCCGGGCCTCTTCGCGGCCTACAATGCCGGACCCGGCCGCTATGCCGAGCATCTCGCAAGCGGCCGTCCCTTGCCCGGCGAGACGCGCGCCTATCTCGCGAGCGTTGGCGGTAGCGGCGATCGCTCGGAAGTCGTGACGGCGGTGCCACCCTTCAATCCCATCTTTTTCGCTTCGACCGGCATGTCTGGACGGCCGACAAAAGGAGCAAGCAAGGGTGCCGGGTTGTTTGTCGTCTTGCGGTCCGATGTGGTGGATGAGGCGGTCAATCGAGACCCATAGGAAGAGAAGGCGAGGGCGCCTGCCCCGGCCGCCGGCCGGGGCACCGGGGCTCTGCTCTGCTCGGCGTCTTCGCCGCCGAGCTCCGTCGAGCCGCGCGTGCCGCGCGTCTCGCCCTTCGGCGACGATCCCCTGGCGGGCAGCTGGCGCTAAGGGATCGCGCTCGGCGCGATGAGTCGCTTGAGCCGTTCGATCCCATCGCCCCCTTCGCCGCCTCCCAGTGTCCCTGGCGTGCCACGCGGATTTTCGGCGCCAAGGAGTTGCGTCGGGGACAAGCTCCGCTAGGCGAGACGGGGCCGGCGGCGCCTGTTCGCTTATCAGCGAAGCGCCGGCCCCGTCTCGCCAAGCTGCGCTAGTCCCCTCCCGTGCCTCTTGGCGCCAAGAAATCCGCGCGGCCCTGGGGACCCTGCGAGGACGGCTCCGGGTGCGATGGGATCGAGCCGGATCTCGCTCCGCTCCTCGTTGAAGCGGTATCGGCGGCATCTCGCCGCCGATGCGTCTTCGTCGCTTGTTGGGCCGCTGGCCGCGGCCCTTTGGTTGCTCAGACTCACCAGGCACGATGGAAATCTGTCAAGAAAACAATGAGGTGGAGGCAGTTTTGCTGGTCCTTTATAAGTATAGATGTCGCTGATCGAAAACAAATCGCAGTCGGCGACCGACAGCAACGGGCTAGACGGAGTAATGACAATGAACATCGGTGAAATGATCCATAACGACGACGGCAGCGTGACCGGCTATGTCGCCGAGGCGACCTATGATTTCGAGAACGTGTTTCTCGAAAAGGTCGCTTCCACCCACGAGCGTGCGCCCGCCTTCAATCTCAAGACCAAGAGCCCGCGCGGCCGTCCCGTCCGTCTCGGCTCGATCTGGGAGCGGGCGGCGAAGGAGACCGGCGAAATCTATTTCGGCGGCTACATTGAGAGCAGCGTGTCGGGCTTCGTGCCGCTGCGCCTGTTCCGTTCGCGCCAGAACCCGAATGCCTGGGTAATCGTGCGCAAGCTGCCGCAGCGCAAGGCCGGTGGCGCGCAGGGGATCGAAATCCCCGAGGCGAACGAGGACTACGCCCGCGACTTCAGCCGCGAGCTGGAGGACGCCTGAATGACGTGAAGGGGAGCGGTTCGCCGCTCCCCTGATCGTCGCCGACAATCGAAAGGAGCCTTCGCCATGACGAGGGAAACGACCGCGCGCCGCGCGCGGGGCGGTGAGTCGTCGCGCGACATCTATGCCGAAGTAACCGCGAAGATCATCCACGAGCTTGAGGAAGGCCGCTTGCCCTGGGTGCAGCCTTGGGGACAGACCGGGAGCGTCAATCCGAGCCTGCCGCGCAACGCGCTGTCCGGTCGCAATTATTCGGGCGTGAACGTCCTAATCCTGTGGGGCGCGGTAATCGACGCAGGGTTCTCGTCGCAAAGCTGGCTGACCTTCCGGCAGGCGCTGGAAGCCGGAGGCAATGTCCGCAAGGGCGAGCGTGGAACGACCGTCGTCTATGCCGACCGCTTCATTCCAGAAGCGGAGAAGGCACGCGCCCGCGAGACCGGCGACGACGCCAAGGCCATCCCTTTCCTCAAGCGCTTCACCGTGTTCAATGTCGCGCAGTGCGAGGGGCTACGACCCGGCCTTGCCGCCGACCCAGCGCCCCTGCCGCAACGGCGGATCGTGCCTGTCGCCGAGGACGTGATCGCCGCATCGGGCGTGGACTTTCGCATCGGCGGAAGCCGCGCTTTCTATGCGCCCCCCGACGATTATGTGCAGGTGCCACCGCAACCCGCTTTCTTCGACCAGATCAACTATTATCGCACGGCGCTGCATGAACTGACCCACGCGACCGGCCATGCCTCGCGCCTAGACCGCAAGCTGACCAACGCGTTCGGCAGCAAGGATTATGCGCGTGAGGAACTGGTCGCGGAGATGGGCAGCGCGTTCCTGTGCGCCGCGCTCGGCATCGTGCCGACCGTGCGCCATGCCGACTATCTGGCGTCCTGGCTGGAAGCCCTGCGCGAGGACAGTCGCGCGATCTTCCGCGCCGCCAGCGCCGCCAGCAAGGCAGCGGACTGGATACTAGCGCGGCATCGCGAAACGCAGCAGCGGCAGACGGCCGAGGCCGAAAGGCTCGCGGCATGAGCGCGGCACGCACGACGCCACGGCTCGAGGTCGAGCCGACCGAGGCCGGGATGCAGACGCTCGTCGCAGGTATCGCGCCGATCACCTTACGCGATCGATTGGCGATGCGCGCTGCAATGCCTCTCGAACCGAAGAAGTCGAAGCGCCCCGCCGATCACGGCCTGTTCGACCTCAACGCGCGCTTGCAGATCGACTTGTTCGACCAGCTTCCGCCACGCGGTGGATGACGCAGGCGGCCGTCCGCCGCCAGACCAAAGCCGGTCCGCCATCCCCGCAAAGAGCGACGGACCGGCGCTCACAAGGAACGTGTAAGATGGAACTCAAATTTATTGCCCGTGACAAGCTGTTCATCGACAAGACGAACATGCGCTACGGCAAGAAGGCGCCCGACGTGTCGGACATCCTGTCCACCGTGCGCGAGCGCGGCATCATCGTGCCGCTGATCGTCAAGCCCGCCAACCACGAGGGATGCTCCGGCATCGTCGCCGGCTCGCGCCGCTTCACCGCCGACGCGATTATCGTCGCCGAAGGCATCGACCACGGGCCGTTGCCCTGCGCGATCCTCGAAGCAGGCGACGATGCCGCCGCGATCGAAGCCTCGCTGATCGAGAATATCGCGCGGCGCGATCCCGACGAGGTGACGCAGTGGGAGACCTTCACCCGGTTGGTCAAGGAAGGCCGCAGCGTCGCGGACATTTCCGCGACGTTCGGATTTCCCGAGCTTGGCGTGAAGCGCATCCTCGCGCTCGGCAACCTCATGCCGCGCATCCGCGACCTTTACCGCCGCGATCAGATTGACATCACGACCGTCCGTCATCTGACGCTGGCAAGCAAGAGCCAGCAGAAGGAATGGCTGGCGCTCCATGACGACCCGGAAGCCTATGTGCCGATCGGCCACCAGTTGAAGGCGTGGTTGTTCGGCGGGCAGTCGATCAAGGCCGACAACGCGCTGTTCGACGTCGAGGCGAGCGGGCTGGCGGTGGTCGCCGAGCTGTTCGGCGACAACCGCTACTTCGCCGATGCCGATGCCTTCTGGACCGCGCAGGATGCCGCGATCGCCGCGCGCAAGGAGGAGTATCTGGACGCTGGATGGTCCGACGTGGTGATCGTGCCGCCCGGCGAGTATTTCTCGCAATGGGAGTATCGCAAGGCTCCGAAGCGCAAGGGCGGGCGCGTCTATGTCGACGTGCGCGACAGCGGCGAGGTGACGTTCCACGAGGGCTTTATCACCTCGAAGGAAGCGCGTCGGATGGAGCGCGGCGAGCCGATCGACACCGGTCCCAAGCCGACGCGGCCCGAGGTGACGAGCACGATGCAGACCTATATCGACCTGCACCGTCATGCCACCGTGCGCGCCGCGCTGACCGGCCATCCCAAGGTCGCGCTGCGCTTGATGGTCGCCCACGTCATCGTCGGCTCGCACCTGTGGAGCGTGAAGCCCGAGCCGCAGGCCACGCGTAATGACGAGGTGCGCGAGAGCGTCGAGACCTGCATCGCCGAAGCGGAGTTCGACGGCAAGCGTCGCGCCGCTCTCGCGCTGCTCGGCTTCTCCGCCGAGGAGCCGACCGTCACCGGCGGCAACGGCGACGCCTACGGGTTAGTCGGCCTGTTCCTGCGCTTGCTCGGCCTTCCCGATCGCGCGGTCATGGACGTGATCGCCATCGTCATCGGCGAAACGCTCGCCAGCGGCAGCGCCGCGGTCGAGGCGGTCGGCGGCGAGATCGGCGTCGATATGGCCCGCTACTGGCAGGCCGACGACGCCTTCTTCGAGCTGCTGCGCGACAAGGAGGTGCTGACCCGGATCGTCGCCGAGGTCGCGGGCGAGACCGTCGCCGGGGCCAACGCGAAGGAGAAGGGCAAGACCATGAAACGCATCGTCCGCGACCATCTGGACGGCGCGAACGGGCGCGCCAAGGTCGACGGCTGGGTGCCCAAGTGGATGGCGTTCCCGCCGTCCGCCTACACCGCGCGCGGCGGCGTCGGCAGCGTCGAGGCGGCGGCGCTGGTCGCGGCGGCGCGCGGCCCCGGCGGCGCGCCGGCCGCGGGCCGGCGTGGCGGCGTGGGGG
>CAXTMX010000006.1:0-5279 GCA_964245585.1 uncultured Sphingomonadaceae bacterium
CTGTCGCGTGGCGAACATCAAGTCCCAGATCAAGCGCAACCGGCAGAACGAGAAGCGCCGGCTGCGCAACAAGTCGGTCAAGTCGTCGCTGAAGACGGCCATCCGCAAGTTCCACGAGGCCCAGGCCGCCGGCGATGCCGACAAGGCCGTCCTGCCCGGGCGCCGCCGCCCCGGCGTGCCGCAGGAGAATCTGCCCGAGCGGGTGACGCAAGAAAACCGCGGCTCGGTGCGCCCGCCGCCGCCCGAGGCGTTCCCGACCGACGAGTTTCCGGTGCCCGATCGCTGGCGGATCCTGCAGACGCTCGGCGTCGTCAAGGAGCGTTGGTTCGATCCCTACAACCAGAACACGCTCAAGGGCGACCGCCCGATCGCCGAGCGGACGCGCAAGACGTTCGGCCTCAAGGCCGAGGACTGGTTCATCGCGCTCAACGCCACGTCGGACACGGTGGTCGAGCCGCGCACCTTCCCGATCCCCAACGGCATTCAGTTTCCGACGCGGCCCGGCAGCAACGACGTGTTCGGCAAGGACACCAGCCAGGTCTATGCGCAGACCTTCATCTTCGGCGCGTCGCTGATCAAGGGCTCGACAGCTTATATGCCGCCCGAGATCGAGTATCGCATCGCGCTCGCCTACAATGCCAATTACGTCCGCGTGCCGCAGCGCCGCGTATTGTTCGTGAGCCCGACCAAGGGCACGACGCGCTTCGACAATTTCGTCGGGGTGCAGGAAGCGTTCATCGATTATCACATCAAGAACACTTCCGACCGCTACGATTTCTATTCGGTGCGCGTCGGCATCCAGCCGTTCCAGACCGATTTCCGCGGCTTCCTGTTCAACGACAACCAGCTCGGCGTCCGCCTGTTCGGCAATCGCGACGACAATCGCGTCCAGTTCAACCTCGCCGCCTTCTGGCGGATCGAGAAGGACACCAACTCGGGCCTCAACGATCTGCGCCAGCCGCTGCGCAAGGATTATGTCCTCCTCGCCAATCTCTATCGTCAGGATTTTCCCTTCCCGTCGTTCACCAGCGAGCTGATCGCCGCATGGAACGTCAATCGCGAAGGCGAAGAGATCTATATCGATAAGAACGGCTTCCCGGTACGCCCGGCGCTGCTCGGCGATCTGCGCGGGCACAATTACGACGTGGTCTATCTCGGCTACGGCGCCGACGGGCGGATCGGCCGGATCAATCTGACGGCGGTGACCTATGCCGCGCTCGGCCGCGACAGCAACAACTTCCTCACCAGCCGGCCCGCCAGGATTCGCGCCTTCTTCGCCGCGGCCGAGCCGTCGATCGATTTCAACTGGATCCGCTTCCGCCTCGCCGCGCTCTACGCCAGCGGCGACAAGAAGCCGTTCGACAATGTCGAGAACGGCTTCGACGCGATCCTCGAGAATCCGATCTTCGCCGGCGCCGACACCAGCTACTGGATCCGCCAGTCGATCCCGTTCGCGGGCGGCGGCCGCGCGATCAATATCTCCGGGCGCAACGGCATCCTCAATTCGCTGCGCTCGTCCAAGGACGAAGGCCAGTCGAATTTCAACAATCCGGGCACGGTGCTGCTCGGCGCCGGCGCCGATTTCGATCTCACGCCCAAATTCCGCGTTTCCGCCAACGCCAACCACCTGTGGTTCGCCAGCACCGAGTTGCTCAAGACGCTGCGCAGCGAAGGCACGATCCCGAGCGACATCGGCTGGGATCTGTCGCTGGCGACGATCTGGCGGCCGAAGATGACGCAGAACGTCGTGTTCCGTTTGTCGGGCGCGGCGCTCGTGCCCGGCGCGGGGTTCAAGGATCTGTTCGCCAATCGGGATCGCAACAAATATTATTATTCGGTCCTGTTCAACAGTATCTTGAACTTCTGATGCGCGGCATATTCGACATCCTGCGCAGTATCCCCGCGAAGGCGGGGATCCAGTCCGCGTCGAGAAGCTGGATCCCCGCCTTCGCGGGGATACTCCTTGTCTCGCTGCTGCCCGCTTCGCTGACCGCATCCGAAGGCGAGAAGCCGCAGAACATCGTTTATGCCCACGCGCCGCCCGCGCCGCAGAACCAGGGCTGGCCGGAAGCGAACGAGAAGAGCGCCGGCTGCATCAGCTGCCACACCGCGAGCGATCAGAAGACGATGCACAGGAGCCCCGCCGTGGTGCTCGGCTGCGTCGATTGCCATGGCGGCGATCCCGCGGTGATGGGCGATCCCAAGTTGGCCCGCGACGCGCCGGCCTATGTCGCCACGCGCAACAAGGCGCATGTGCTGCCGCGCTTCCCCGAGGCGTGGCATTGGCCCAACTCCGCCAATCCCAAGCGCAGCTACACTTTGCTCAACAAGGAAGCGCCCGAATATATCCGCTTCGTCAACCCGTCCGACTATCGCGTCGCGCGCGAAAGCTGCGGCGCGTGCCACCAGGAGATCATCGAGGCGAGCGAGCGCTCGCTGATGGCGTCGGGCGCGATGCTGTGGGGGGGTGCGGCCTACAACAACGGGATCGTCCCTTATAAAAGCTATTTGTTCGGCGAAGCCTACACCAAGGACGGCGAGCCGGCGAAGATCATGTCGCCCGGCGAGCCGGTCGGCACCGTCACGCCCGAGCAGGCCGCGCGCGGCGCGCTGCCGGTGCTCTATCCGCTGCCGACCTGGCACGTCGTGCCGCCGGGCGACATCTTCCGCGTGTTCGAGCGCGGCGGGCGCAACATCAACACCCAGTTCGCCGAGGTCGGCCTGCCCAACCCGACCGGCAACATCCAGCGCCTCGAAGAGCCGGGCCGGCCTGACCTCAGGCAATCGAACCGCGGCCCCGGCACGGGCCTGCGCGTGTCGATTCCGATCCTCAACGTCCACAAGACCCGGCTCAACGATCCGTTCACCTGGATGATGGGGACCAACGACCAGCCGGGCGATTATCGCTCGTCGGGCTGCGCGTCATGCCATGTGATCTACGCCAACGACCGCGAGCCGCGTCATAGCCTGATCTATGCCGCCAAAGGCCGCGACGGGCAGACCAGCACGGTCGATCCGACGATCGCAGGCAAGCTCGAAATGGGCGACGGGCATGGCAAAGACCATGCCGGTGGCCATGGCGAGGCCAAGGCCGCCGATCATCCCGTCGGCACCGGCATCAAGGAGAGCGGCCACCCGATCGAGCATGCGTTCACGCGCGCGATCCCGACGGCCCAGTGCATGAACTGCCACATGCACCAGCCCAACATCTTCCTCAATTCCTACCTCGGCTACACGATGTGGGACTATGAATCGGATGCGCCGCTGATGTGGCCCGAGCGGCAGAAATATCCGACCGCCGCCGAGGTCCGCAAAGTGCTCGATCGCAATCCCGAAGCGGCCGCGGCGCGCGGCAAATGGTCCGACGTCGATTTCGTCCGGCGCGTCTACGACGACGTCAATCCCAAGGCGAAGGACACCCAGTTCGCCGATTATCACGGCCACGGCTGGAATTTCCGCGCGATCTACAAACGCGACCGCGAGGGCAATCTGCTCGACGCCGACGGCAACATCGTATCGAACGACGATCCCGAGAAGTTCCGCAAGAAGGGCGCGGCGGAATTCGTGCCCGTCGGCGAGCAGAAGGGCAAGGCGGTCCATCTGATGGACATCCATGCCGAGAAGGGCATGCAATGCGCCGACTGCCACTTCGCGCAGGATAGTCACGGCAACGGGCTGATCTACGGCGAGGTCGCCAATGCGATCGAGATTGGCTGCAAGGACTGCCACGGCACCGCCGACGCCTTCCCGACGCTGCTGACCTCAGGGCCCGCGGCGCGCCCCGGCGGCACCAATCTGACGCTGCTGCGCAACGCCGACGGCAAGCGGCGGTTCGAATGGTTCACCGACGCGCGGGGAGAACGCGTGCTGGTCCAGCGCTCGATCGTCGATCCCAAGCTCGAATGGCGCGTCAGCCTCGTGCGCGAGGCGGTCGATCGCGGCAGCGCGCACTTCAATCCCAAGGCGGCGCGCGCCAAATTGATGTCGCGCGACGGCGTCGAGACCGGCAAATTCGGCTGGGGTCCCGGCGTCGCGCCGGAAAACCGCGCGCACGACACCGACAAGATGGCGTGCTTCACCTGCCATCTGTCGTGGACCACCTCGTGCGGCGGCTGCCATCTGCCGATCGAGGCGAACTGGAAAACGATGACCCACAAATATGAGGGCGTCGAGACGCGCAACTTCGCGACCTACAACCCGCAGGTCGCGCGCGACGACATGTTCCAGCTTGGCATCCACATGACCACCAAGGGCAATCAGATCGCGCCCGTACGATCGACCTCGGCGCTGGTGCTGTCGTCGACCAACGTCAATCGCGAGCGGATCTACATCCAGCAGCCGCCGATCTCGGCCGCGGGCTTCTCCAGCCAGGCGTTCGCGCCGCATTTCCCGCACACCGTGCGCAAGACCGAGACCAAGACCTGCACCGACTGTCACCTGTCGGCGGCGAACGACAACAATGCGATCATGGCGCAGCTGATGCTCAACGGCACCAACTTCGTGAATTTCGTCGGCATGAACGTATGGACCGGGCTCGAGCGCGGGGTCGAGGCGGTGCGCGTGACCGAGTGGGAGGAACCGCAGGCGGTGTTCGGCTCCTATCTGCACAAATATGCCTATCCCGATTTCTATCGCGACCATGTCGAGCGCAACAAGCGCGAGCTGATCAATTGGGTGCGCGGCAAGCGCTTCGACAAGAAATTGTCGGGCGAGACGCATCCGCTCGAGGACATCCACAACACCGTCCAGGGCGCGCCCGACGCGATCCGCTGCCTCCAGCTGCGCGGCGAATATCTCTACGCCGCCGGCGGCAAGGCCGGCTTCCGCGCCTATGACGTCGCGTCGATCGCCAACAAGGGCTTCTCCGAAAAGATCGTCACCGCCCCCTTCTCGCCGCTCGGCAACGACACCCATGTCGGCAGCGCCAACGCCACCTGCGTCGCACTGCCGACCAACCAGCCGATCAATCCGCTGCGCAACACCGAGAAATTGCGCGAGATGAACCAGGAGCAGGCGTTCCACCCGATCTACAATTATGCGGTGGTCACCGACGCGGTCGAAGGGCTGATCCTGGTCGACATCAACACGCTCGTCGACGGCGATCCGCGCAACAACAATCTGAAGCGTGCCGTGACGTGGAATCCGGGCAATGCGCTCAACGGCGCGCGGCACGTCACGCTGGCCGGGCATATCGCTTATATCGCCGCCGACGCCGGGCTGCTCGTCGTCGATCTCGACGATCCGCTTCATCCCAAGCTCGTCGCCACGCTGCCGCTGCG
>CAXTMX010000006.1:5289-49988 GCA_964245585.1 uncultured Sphingomonadaceae bacterium
CGGCGATACAGTTCCGCTATCTGTGGGTCACCGACGCCGACGGGCTCAAGCTGTTCGACGTGACCAATCTGCGCGCCCCGCAGCCGATCCCGTCGGCGACGTTCGCGCTCGCCGACGCGCGGCGGATCTACCTCGCGCGCACTTATGCCTATGTCGCGGCGAAGAAGGACGGGCTCGTCATCCTCAACGTCACCAATCCCGAGAAGCCGATCCTCTACCAGAAGGTCGATTTCGGCGGGCAGCTCAACGACGCCGAAGACGTGATCGTCGGATCGACCAACGCTTCGCTGTTCGCCTACGTCGCCGACGGCCGCAACGGGCTCAAGGTGATCCAGCTGACGTCGCCGGCGAGCCAGCCCAATTTCTACGGCTTCTCGCCCGCGCCCAAGCCCGAGCTGATCGCGTGGGCGCGCACCCCGACTCCCGCGCTGGCGCTGTCCAAGGGGCTCGATCGCGACCGCGCGGTCGACGAGACCGGCGGGCAGATCGCGATCTTCGGCCGCACCGGATCGCGCCCGTTCACTCGCCCCGAGATGGAGCGGCTGTTCCTCAACCGGCGCGGAATCCCCTATCGCGTCGTCGATACGGTATCGCTCGACGACTGGGCGCCGGCGCGGCGGTAGGATAGGATAACGCGAATGCCGTTCCTCCGCGAAGGCGGGAGAACGATCAGCAGAATGCTCCTTTCAGGCCCGCGCCGCCACGCCCGCCGCCTCTTCCCCCAGCAGCGTCTCGACCATCTCCTGCGTGCCCTGATCGAAGCGCGCGAGCACGCGATTGACCTCGGCGTTGACGAGATGCGTCACGAGCGTGCCCTCGTTCCAATAATGCAGCGCGAAGCCCGGCGGATCGGCGACGATCAGCGGCCGCCCGTCGGGCTGATCCGGGTCCATCGGCGCGAGCGTGAGCGCAACTTGCGGCGCGGTCGCCGGGCACACCACCAGCGGCGCGCCGGCCCAGCCGGCGACGATCGGACGGTGGACGTGCCCGCACATCGTGCCGACGATCTGGCGCCGTCCGAGCAGCACCGCCTCGAGCCGGTCGACCCAGGGCTCGCGCGGATCGGTCGTCATCCACGGTATGCCGCAATCGATCGGCGGATGATGCATGACGATCACCGTCGGCGTGTCGGGCGCGTCGTCGAGCCGGGCGGCGAGCCAGGCCGCGCGCGTTTCGCAGAACACGCCGCCATGCTGTCCCTCGCCGAGCGTGTCGAGCACGACGAAGCGCAGCCCCTCCCCCTCCACGACATATTGGACGAAGCCGTCGGCGGTCTCGGTGTCGGGAAACACGCGCAGGAAATTGGCGCGGATGTCGTGGTTGCCGAGGCACGGATAGACCGGAAACGGCAGATCGGCGAGCGCCGTGCGCAGGCGCTGATAGGCCGGGACGTCGCCGCGATCGGCCAGGTCGCCGGTGGCGAACATCAGATCAGGCGCGCGATCGAGCCGATCGATCGCCTGCAGCGTCTTCTGAAGCCGCACCCGATTGAATTCGGCCGGGTCGTCCGGATCGAAGCCGAAGTGGATATCGGTGATCTGCGCGACAAGCATGAACGGATGCGATCCCCTCTGCTCCGCCCGATCGGGACATCCCGTCGCGCGCGAACTACCCCGGATAGCGAGGACTTTCCGGGTCCGTTGTGATTAACCTCACAATCGTCAACATTTCCGTACGCGGGATCAGCCGCCTTCGCTACCCGCGGCACGGGCGGTGGTCTCGACCCGGTCGGTCCGCCGCCCGCGCGAGCGCTTTTCGCGCTGCATCAGCGGAGTTCCGCTGCTCTGGTGGAAATCGTGGCACATCGCGCAAGACGAGGGCACCGCCTTGCTTGCGCTCTCGCCGCCGTGGCAGCTGCGGCAATCGGCGATCTTGGGCAATAGCACGTCGGCGGAATTGCTCGACTGCTCGGCCGCATGGCAGCTTTGGCAGGTCTCGGTGCGGTGCGCGGCGTGATCGAACCAGCCCTTGTTCATATAGCGCGTCGGCAACTTGACCGGGACCACCCCGAGCGTCGCCGTGCCGTTCTGCCCCGGCTCGGTCATGCGGTGGCATTCGCCGCAGGTCCCGCCCGGCGAGAACACCGCGCGGATCGCCGCCTCGCCGCGCATCCCGCTGGCCATCGCCGCCTGGGTGAAGGCGGTGTAGCGGCGCACGAAGATGCCGTCGCCCGGCCGGCGGCGCGAGGCGCTGTCGAATCCGATCGGCGGCAGCGCGGCGCCCGAGCGGTAGAAGGCGCGCAGCTCGGCCACCACCTGCGCCGGATCGCCATGGCGCAGCGTGCGCACGGTGCCGCCGACACGATCGAACGCGAGGCTGTGGCACATCCCGCAATTCTTCTCCATCGTGACGGCCACGAAGCGTGCGCCGGTCGAATCGGGCACGTGGCAATCGGCGCATTGCAGGTTCCGGCCGAAGCCGTTGCTCGCCTGCATCGTGCGCGCCATCTGCGCGACGCCGTTGGTCTTCGACAGATGCAGCGCATGCGGGAACTTGAGCCCGTTGTCCTCGAGCGGGCGCGCATCGAGCGAGACGCGCTGGACCACCGGATGCGCGCCTTCGGGCGTGGTCACGATCGCCGGACGGAACTGCGGATGGTCGGTGCCGAAATCCGATGCGTTGAGGATCTTGGCGTCGGTCAGCCTTTTGTCGAGCGTGCCGTGGCAGTCGCTGCAGAATTTCTGCGCGGTGACCGGCATCGCCGTCGCGCCCTCATGCTCGGTATGGCATTCGACGCAGCTGCCGGTCGGGACGTTGAACGCACCCTTGAACGCGAGCTGGATCTTGCCGCCGAGCCCCGGCATCGCCCTCGCCGCGGCGAGGCGGCGCGGATCGGCATGATCGTGGACCTTGGTGTGGCAGGCGACGCAGCTGTCGTCGCGCACCGCGACGAAGGGCTTCGCGTGGCACGCCTGGCAATCGTTCTGCAGCTTGGCGTGGACCAGCGACAATTTGCCCGACGACCACATCTCGTCCGAATGGAACGCGACCGGCCGGTCGGCGGCGTGGCGATGCGCGAAGAAGCTGGTGACCGGCCAGGCGAGAAACGCCAGCAGCACGAGCGCAGCAAGCGTCCAAGCGAGCGGCCGCTTGCCCGGCAGCACGCCGGCCAGCGAAAACGCGCGCGTCTCGTCCTTCGCCTCCGATGCGTCGGACAGCGCGCCGACGCGCTCGACCGTGACGATCACCGCGCGCGTCTCGTCGCCCTCGCCGCGCGAGATGGTCAGCGTATGGCTGCCGATGCGCACGGTCGACTGCTGGCCGGGATCGACCTCGGCACGCTCGGTCTGGCGGCCGTTGACGTCGAACGGCAAGCCGGACGTGGAGACGATCTCGACCCGCGCGGGGCTGTGCGCGATCAGCGCGGCGTGGCGCAGCGTCACCGCCAGATCGGGGAGATGGATGTCGCACTCGGTCTCGCGGCCGACGCTGATTTCGACCTTGTCGAGCGTGCGCGGCCGGACGATCTGCCGGCCGTCGGCGGTGCGCGAAATCTGGCGGACGATGAAGCTCAACCGCCCGACCCTACCAGTAGAAGAATACGGCGATGACATGCGCAAAGAGCGCGGCGATCAGCGCGAAGGTCAAGGGCACATGGATGTAGAGCCAGCCCTCGAGCAGCGCCTTCATCCGCAGATGCTGGCGGACGCGCGCAAGCGCCGCTTCCTTGCGCTCGAGCAATATATCGACGCGATGGAGCGCCGGATCGGGCGTGACCGCCGCCGGCCCGGTATATTCGCGCACCGCCGCCTGCGCCGCGCGCGTGCCGCACTTGGGATAGCGCGCCGTGATCCGCGCGATCAGCCCGCCGCCGAACGGGTCGTCTTCCAGGCTCATCCGCACCATCTCGGCGAAACGATGCTCGAGCGGCTGCGCGGCGTCGTGGAGCTGGCGATCGAGCTGGCGCAGATTGTCGAGCATCTGCAGCTGCGTCGTCTCGCCGCGGTTGTTGCTGAGGCCCCGCGGCAGCGTCGCATAAGCGGTGATGCCGAAGATGCCTGAGAAGATCACCAGCATCATCAGCACATAAGCGAGCGTGTGGATGTTCCAGCCGAACTGGAAACCGGTGTGCAGCGTCGCGACCACGATCAGCGTCAGCCCGAGATAGACGTGCGCCGAGGTCCACGACTTGAGCGACCAGCGCCCGGGCGTCATCGCGCGCTTGCGCACGCCGAGCAGGGTCAGCCACAGGATCAGCAGCAGCCCGATCGTGCCGAGGATATAGCCGTAGGCGGTGCCGCCGTTCGGGCGCGGCTGCGGATCGTCGAACGCGTAGATCAGCAGCGCGACGAACGAGATCGCCAGCCCGATCTTGAGCCATTTGTAGCGCTGGTGGCGCAGGAAGCCTTCGTGCTGGACGGCCTTGCCGACCTTGAGCTGGTTGATCCCCCGCGATGCCACCTCAGGCGTCCCCGCGCTCGAGCTTGGCGACGGTCAGGAACTCCTCGGGCGCGATGCGGATCGCCGCACCCGTCGGGCAGGCGCGCACGCACGCCGGGCCGCCCTCGATGCCCGAACACATGTCGCACTTGATCGCCTTCTTGGGCTTCTCGACCCCAGGCTCGGCATTGGCATAGGCCCATTCCTTGCTGGGCTCGCCGGGGCCAGGCCCTTTTCCGAAGAACAGCCAGGCGAGCAGGCTCGGCTTGGGCGGCGGCACCTTGTCCATCCGGATCACGCCATAGGGGCAGTTTCGCTGGCAATTGCCGCAGCCGATGCAGGTCTCGTCGATGAACACCTCGCCGTCGGGCCCGCGGTGGATCGCGTTGGGCGGGCAATCGGCCATGCAATGCGGATGCTCGCAGTGACGGCACGAGGTCGGCACATGGAGGTGCGCGTAGGTCCGCCCCGCCTCGCGGTCGAGCCGGCTCAGCCCTTCGTGGCTGTCGGCGCAGGCCTTTTCGCAATTGTCGCAGCCGACGCACAGATTCTCGTCGATCAGCAGCACGTCGGTCGCCTCGCCGACGCCGTTCTCGACGAGAAAGCTCGCGACCGACGAATACATGTCGACCACGGTCGAGAAGCTGTCCTTCTTCGCCTCGACGAACGCGTTGAGCTCCTGGCGCGAACCCATGTCCTGGCGCAGCCGGTCGATCAGCTCGGGACGCTTGTCGAGCAACCGCTTGAACGCCGCGCCATCGAGCTTGATCACCTCGCTCTTGATCGCCGCGCGCACCGTCGCGGTGCGCCGCCCGCCGTCGATCAGCGCCATTTCGCCGACGTAGCTGCCGGCCGGCAGGTAGGACAGGAACACCGGCTTGCCGCCGACATTCTTCTCGACGATCATCGAGCCCGAGCGGATGACATACATGTCCATCCCCTCGTCGCCCTCTTTGATGATCGCCTCGCCGGCGCGGACGCTCTTGATGTCGATATTCTCGACGATCTCGGTCAGATCGCCGGGTTGGACCGCCGACCCGAACATCTGCAGCAGCTGCCGCTCGGTCGAGATGCGCGTCAGCGCGCGCTTCGCCGCGGGGACCGACGCCATCAGCTTGAGCGCCGCGGTGCGCGAGATCTCGACCACGATCGAATCCTCGGCCGCACGGATCGTGGCGCCGCGCCGCCGGCCGGAGATCAGCCCGACCTCGCCGAAGATCGAGCCCGATCCGATGCGCACGCTCTTGTCGTTGGCGAGCGCGACCTCGACCGAGCCGAGCGCGATGCCGAACAGCGACGATCCCGGCGCGTCCTTCTCGAAGATGACGTCGCCGACGCGATAGGCGACGACCTCGCTGTCGAGCATGAACTCGCGCATCTGCAGCGGCGACAGATCGTTGAGGATCGAGACGTTGGCGCGCAGGAACTCGAGCCACTCGTCGACCGGGCGGCGGCGCGGCAGCCCCTTGAACTTGGCCTCGAAGATCGGCTCGTCGGCGGGCTTGAGCTTGGTGTTGCCGTTGATGAACTCGACCACGTCGTAGCCCTGGTTCATGCAATGCTTGATCAGCGGATAGCCGGCGAGCGCGCCGATCACGAAGATCCCCGGCGCGGTCGATTCGAACACCGGCGAGAGCTTGGGGAAGGCCTCGCGGTCCTCGCTGGTGAACTCGATGCCGCAGCTCTCGATGAACTTGCGCGGCGCCGCCGATCCCATGCGCGCGATGATCCGGTTGCACGGGATCTTGGCCTGGCCGTCGCGCGTGTCGAGGCTGAGGAAGCCGGGCTCGACCAGCGTCGGCGAGGATTCGGTCAGCACGTTGACGCGGCCCTGATCGCGCGCCGCCATCAGCGCCTTGACGTTGGCGTCCTTGGCGCGCGCGAAATCGGCCGAGCGGTTGAGGATTGAGACGATGTTGCGCTGCTCGGGATCGGCAGCGAGGCCGAGCGCGTTCTCGATCCCCGCGTCGCCCGATCCGATCACGGTGATATGCTCGTCGATATATTCGCCGGGATCGTCGAGTTGGTACTGGACGTGCGGCAGGTCGCCGCCCGGCGCGCGCAGCAGGTTGGGGTTGCCCTGCGTGCCGATCGCCATGATCACCGTTTCGGCCTTGACCGCCTCGCCCTTGACCAGCTCGAGCGTGTAATCGCCCTTGGTCCCGGTAATCGCTTTGACTTCGGCCTTGTAGCGGACGTTGACCTTGTTCGAGACTGCCTGTTCGTCCCAAGTGCCGAGCACCTTCTCGCGCTTGCCGGCCTCGAAATCCATGTCCGAGCGCAGCACCAGCTGGCTCGGCGTCGCCATGACATGCTTGCCCTTCTGATACTTGTAGATCGTATCGGAAAGATGGTCGGTCTTCTCGAGCAGGACATGGCTGAGGCCGAGCTGGGCCGCGCGGGCCGCGGCGCTGAGGCCGGCCGGCCCGGAGCCGATGATGGCTACCCGGAATGCTTCTGGCATCGCGGACCCCTGTTCAATACGAACCTGGCCGCCATGCCGGGATTCCCGCCCCGTTCAGCCCGCCAGTTTCATCCCCGTTTTCACTCTAGCATGGCCGACAGCGACTTCCAGAGCATTTTGCGCGCACCCGCCGCCCGCCGTCGGGCAGCGCGAGATTGCGCGAGCCGGCTGCGACGCTGGTTGCAACCGGCTCATCGACAGTCGAGCTAGAGCAGCACCGCCATCACGCGGCGGTTGGCGGCCGCGTCGGGCGCGGTGTCGGGCAGCGGCTTGGTGGCGCCGTAGCCGACGACCTCGAACCGGCGCGACGCGACCCCGGCCCCGACCAGATAATCGGCCACCGCCTGCGCGCGCCGGCGCGACAGCATCAGGTTCTTGCGCGCGCTGCCCGAGGCGTCGGTATGCCCTTCGATCCGTACTCGGCGGCTCGCCAGGCGCGGATCGGCCAGCGCCGCGGCATAGCGGGCGAGCCGCTCCTTGGCCGGATCGGTCAGGATTGCCGAGCCCGAAACGAAGGTCAGGCGCAGGTCCGTGCTGCCGATCTGCGCCGGCCGCCGAACCACGCTGGCCATCTGCGGCTGGCGGCTCGGCGCGGCGCTGGTCGTGGCCGCCGTTGCGCGATTGAAGCTGAAGCCGCGCGTTGCCGAGACCCGCGGCTTGCCCTTGGGCCCGGGCGTCTCCGGCACTGCCGCCGCGTCGGGCGCCGCGCCGTTGCAGTCGCCGGTGAGGTCGCAGACGAACTGCTGGGTGTCCGGATCGGGCGCTGCCGCGCGCGCTGCTCCGCCGATCGCGAGAAGGGAAATGCACGCCGTCATGCCGATAAGCCGTCGCATCGTCTCTGTCCTTTTCTATGGAAGGCCCTGGCCTTCGGAATAATATTCGGTGCCGGATCGGTCAAAGCGTTTCGCCCCGCCCCCTCCGGCATGGGGCCTTCTATCGCGGATTCGCTGACCCGGTTGTGATGTGACTCACTCACCGGCGAATTAACCCAGGCAGCATCGGACCGCTCTATCGCGCGCGTTCGGGATCGATCCTGAACCACACCATCTCGGCATCCCATTTGCCGCTTTGCGTCGCCGCAGTGATCGTCCGCGCGAAATCGGCGGCGCTCTGCACCGTGCCCGGCGGCAGCTTCTGCGCCAGCGGCCCGTCACCGACCACGAGCAGCAGCCCGGTCCAGCCGAGATGATCGGGGTAGATCGAGAATTCCCAGTTGTTGTCGCCGTTCTCGACGATCTCCGCGCCCGATTTCTTGAGGTCGCGCATCATCGCGATATCGGGGATCGACCAGGTCACCTTGCCGGACGGCTCGATTCCGAGCAGCGCGAGCGACTTGTCGCTGTCCGCCAGCGCGATCCCGACCCGCACCAGCGCCTGGTGCGGCGTGACCTTGGCATTGAGGATGAACGGCTCGCCGGTGACCTTGAGCCGCGATCCCGGCCCCTTGCGCAGCCTGATCGGCGCCTCGATCGCAGCGCATTCGCGCGGGTCGATCTGCGCGACTTTCTCGATCGAGACCGCGCCGATCGGCAAGCCCTCGCTCTTGGCGTAGCGGCGGACCGCCTCGCCCGCGAAGGCCGGATCGCCGGCGACGCCGGTCAGCATCAGCCGCCCGTCGTCGCCGTTCTCGACCGGATCGATCCCGAGCCAGGCGCACGGAATCGTCCCGAACTGCTCGGCGACGCGATCCTGCAAGGTCGGCGCCCGGCCGCGCACGACGAGGAAGATCGCGGCGAGCGCGATCAGCACCGCCGCCACCGCCGCGATCGTCACCAGCGGCAGGCCGCTTCGCTCCTCGACGCGGTCGGGCAAAGTCGGCAGCGCCATCACGCCCGATGAGCCGCTCTCGATCCGCGCGCGCACCGCCTCGGCGAGCGCGCCCAGCCGCGCGTCGCCCGCAGCACCGCCCCACCCCGTCAGATCATCCTGCTGCAGCCCGCCGAAGCCGAACGGCAGGTCGGCCGCGTCGAGCAGCACTCCGAAATAGGCTCCGCGCGCCTTTGCGCCATCGGCCCGATCGATCGTCGCCGGGTCGGCCACCGAGGCCTGCGACCAGCACACCAGCACTAGCGACGCATCCTTGAGCGCGGCGGTGTCGTCGCCGGCAAGCTCCACTCCAGCAGCGCGCAGCGCCTGGGCGATCGCGTCGGCGCGGCGCTGATCGGCGGCCGCATGGACGATGAACCCGCCGCTCATATCACGACCTCCGAGCCGGCGCGGGCTTGGCGGCGCGCAGCGGCACCGCGAGTGGAACGATGATCGCGGCGAGCACCGCGGTCAGCAGCAGGCTGCCGTCGAGACCGTCGCCCGATCCGCCGAGCCACGCCGGCCCGATGAGGTTGACGTCGATCAGCGTGCCGTAGGCGCCCTGCCAGGGGTAGGGATCGGGACCGTTGGGATAGGCGCCGAACAGCATCGCCTCGCTCCAGTTCCACGCCGCATGCGCAAGCGACGGCGCAAGAAATCCACCCGTCCGCCACGCCAGCAGGCCGAACCACAGCCCGGCGACGAAGATGTTGATCAGGCTCACCGGCGCGATCCATCCGCCCGAGACGTGCACCACGGCGAAGCCCAGCGAGGCGAGCAATATGCCTGGCGCCGCGCCCCAGGCGCGGATCAGCAGCGGTTGCAGCAGGCCGCGCACGAGGATCTCCTCGCCCGCCGCCGCGGCGCAGATCAGCAGCGAGCCGCCCGCGAACAGCGCTGCGCCACCGCGAGGCCCGTCCTGCGGCACTGCGATTGCGCCGCCGGCCAGGCAAGCGATGCCGATGGCGGCCGAGACGCCGCCGAGCGCGGTCGGCACGCCGAGGACGCCGAGGCCGCGATGCTTGTCGCCGAGCCACAGCCAGCGCCCGAACACGACCGCGCCGACCACCGCGAGCAGGATGATGCCGAGCGAGGTCGTCGCATCCATCCAGCCGTCGGCCGATGCCGGCGAAGCGCCCGCGGCGTGGCGCAGCCCGTCGGCGGCGAAGGGAGCGATGCGCACCGCGATCGACGCGCCGACCACGACGAAGACCAAGGCAAGCAGGGCCCGAATGCTGCGCGCGGTGAGCAACGATCGCGGAAAGGACGCGGCGACGGCAGCATTCTTCCGATCGTCCATCGAGCCCCCCTCTCGCTGTCGGTTGAGCTAGAATCGCCCGCCGGCGCGAGTCAATGGGAAACGCGAGACGGCTTGATGACGCGGCTCGTCCTGAGTAGCGATGCAGACCCTATTGAAGGACGTGGACCGCATGGCCAATGATCCGTCTGCCCCACCCCGCCGCGTGACGCCCGGCACGCTGGCGCTCGGCGGGGCCGCGCTGATCGCGCTCGCGGCGGTAGGCGTCGCGGTAGTGCGCAGCCGCGCGCCGGCAGACCCGCCGACGAATTCGCAGGCCGCGGCCGCGCCGGCCGGCAACGTCGGCGACATGATCGCCCAGCTCGAAGCCAAGCTGAAGGGCAATACCACCGACGCGGACGGCTGGCGGCTGCTCGGCTGGTCCTATTTCGAAACCGGGCGCTATGCCGCTTCGGCCGAAGCCTATCGCAAGGCGGCGACGATCGATCCGACCAAGTCCGAATATTGGTCGGCGCTCGGCGAGGCGACCGTGCTCGCCGGCAAGAGCGGGATCAGCGCGCCGGCGGAAGAGGCGTTCCGCAAGGCGCTGGCGATCGATCCCAAGGATCCGCGCGCGCGTTATTTCATCGGGGTCAAGAAGGACATCGACGGCGATCACAAGGGCGCGGTCGACGACTGGATCGCGCTGCTCAAGGACGCGCCCGCGGGCGCGCCGTGGGCGGCCGACGTCCGCCAGCTCATCGCGCGCGTCGCGGACGCCAACAAGATCGACATCGCCGGACGGCTCCCTCCCCCGACCGCGCCGCAGACCGCGCCCGCCGGCTCCGCCGTCGCGGTCGCGACCGAGGGCATTCCGGGCCCGACCCGCGAGCAGATGATGGCCGCGGCGCAGCTTCCCGCCGGGCAGCAGGATGCGATGGTCCAGGGCATGGTCACCGGCCTTGCCCAGCGCCTTGCCGCCAATCCCAAGGATGCCGACGGCTGGATCCGCTTGATGCGCGCGCGGATGGTGCTCGGCCAGCAGCGCGAGGCGGCCGCCGCGCTCGCGTCGGCGCGCGCCGCGTTCGCCGGCGATGCGGCGCAGCAATCGCGCTTCGGCGAGGCCGCCAAGGCGCTTGGCGTGCCGGGTGCGTGAGGCGCCTGCGGCTGCTCTCGGTCATCGGCACGCGACCCGAGGCGATCAAGCTCGCCCCTCTGGCGATCGCCGCCGCCGCTGATCCTCGCGTCACGCATCGCCTTGCCGCCACCGGACAGCACGACACGATCTTCGACCAGGCGCTCGCCGACTTCGGGCTCGCCGCCGACCAGCATCTTGCCGCGACGAGCGCAACGGTGGCGGAAATCCGCGCTGCGGCGGTCTGCCTGATCGAGCACGAACGCCCCGATCTGGTGCTGGTTCAAGGCGATACCAACTCCGCCCTCGCCGCCGCGCTCGCTGCCACGGACGCCGGCGTCGCGCTCGGTCACGTCGAGGCCGGACTGCGCTCGCACGACCCCACCCAGCCATGGCCCGAAGAAGAAAATCGCATCGCGATCGACGCATGCGCGACATTGCTGTTCGCGCCGACCGCCGTCGCCGCGGCCAATCTGGCCGCCGAACCCGCAGTCACCGGGCACGTCCATGTCACCGGCAATACGGGCATCGACGCCTTGTTCGCCATCCGCGCGCGCGCCGAGGGCGGAGCAGCAGCCGACACGGACCCATGTCGCCTGATCTTCGTCACCTGCCATCGCCGCGAGAACATCGGCGAGGGCGTTGCCGGGATTTGTCGCGCGCTGCGCCGGCTGGCCGAGCGCGGCGATGTGCGCATCGTGCTGCCGGTTCATCCCAATCCCGCCGTCGCCGGGCCGATCCGCGCGGCGCTGTCGGCAACGCCGGCGATCGCGCTCGTCGATGCTCTGGCTTATCCGGCGACGATCGCGCTGGCCGAACGCGCGCATCTGATCCTCAGCGACAGCGGCGGGCTGCAGGAGGAGGCACCCGCGCTCGGCCGGCCGCTGCTCGTCCTGCGCGACGTCACCGAGCGGCCCGAAGGCGTCGCAAGCGGCAATCTGCGCCTCGTCGGCACCGATCCGGATCGCATCGTCGCCGAGGCGTCCCGGCTGCTCGACGATCCGGTGCACCACGCCAGGATGTCGCGCCCCGCCCTGCCCTTCGGCGACGGCCGCGCGAGCCGGCGCATCCTCGACGCGATCGCCGCGTGGGGCGCCGATCCATTGCATTTGCGCCCTTCCTGACGCACATGCCACCGATCATGGCAAGCAATTGGACGCCCGACAGCTGGCGCGCGCACGAAGCGCGGCAGCTCCCGACCTATCCCGATCCCGCGCGGCTCGCCGCGGCGGAGGCGGAGCTGCGCAACTATCCCCCGCTGGTGTTTGCGGGCGAGGCGCGCGCGCTGCAGGCCGATCTCGCGCAGGTCGCGGCGGGCAAGGGTTTTCTGCTCCAGGGCGGCGACTGCGCCGAGAGCTTCGCCGAGTTCCACCCGAACAACATCCGCGACACCTTCCGCGTCATCCTGCAGATGGCGGTGGTGCTGACCTATGCCTCCAAGCTGCCGATCGTGAAGCTCGGGCGCATGGCCGGCCAGTTCGCCAAGCCGCGCTCGGCCGATAGCGAAGAGCAAGGCGGCGTCAGCCTGCCCTCCTATCGCGGCGACAACGTCAACGACATCGCGTTCACGCCCGAGGGGCGCGTGCCCGATCCGCAGCGGATGATCCGCTCCTATTCGCAGTCGGCCGCGACGCTCAACCTGCTGCGCGCCTTCGCCAGCGGCGGCTATGCCAACCTCCAGCAGGTCCACGCCTGGACGCTCGACTTCATGGGGCGCTCCCCCTGGTCCGCACAATATCAGCAGCTCGCCGACCGCATCGGCGAGGCGCTCGATTTCATGGCCGCGTGCGGGATCAACACCGAGACGGTGCCGCAGCTCAGGACGACCAATTTCTACACCAGCCACGAGGCGCTGCTGCTGCCGTACGAGCAGGCATTGACCCGCGAGGACAGCCTCACCGGCGACTGGTACGACACGAGCGCGCATTTCCTATGGATCGGCGACCGCACGCGTTTCGAAGGCTCGGCGCATGTCGAATATCTGCGCGGGATCGGCAACCCGATCGGCATCAAATGCGGCCCCAGCCTGGAGCCGGACATGCTGCTGCGCCTGCTCGACACGCTCGATCCGGCGCGCACGCCGGGCCGGATCACGCTGATCACGCGCTACGGCCACGACAAGATCGAGGCCGGCCTGCCCAAGCTGATCCGCGCGGTGAAGCGCGAGGGCCGTACCGTCGTGTGGAGCTGCGATCCGATGCACGGCAATGTCGTCAAGGCGGCCAATGGCTACAAAACGCGGCCGTTCGATCGTATCCTCGCCGAGGTCCGTGGCTTCTTCGCGGTGCATCGCGCCGAAGGCACGCACGGCGGCGGCATCCATGCCGAGATGACCGGGCAGAACGTCACTGAATGCACCGGCGGGGCGATCGACGTCACCGAGCAGAGCCTGGGCGATCGCTACCACACGCATTGCGATCCGCGGCTCAATGCCGGCCAGTCGATCGAGCTCGCCTTCCTGCTCGCCGAGATGCTCAACCAGGAAATGCGCGAGCGCGAAAGGGCGGCGGCTTAGACGCAAAAGGTCAGCGGTCAGGCGCGATCGCCCGACTCCGCGTTCATCTGCCGCGCCGCCGGAAACAGGTTGCCGGCCGAGCGACGCCGCGAGACCGCCGGATCCTGATCGATCAGCAGCTCGAGCAGGCGCTGCCCGTCCTGCCAGGCGCCCAGTCCGGAATCGGCGTTGATGTGCCCCGCCTCGCCCACGTCGACGAAATCGGCCAGCCAGTCCCCCGCCATCTCGCGCGAGCGCTCCAGGGACGCATAAGCATCGTCCGCGCTGGCCACGACGATCGCGGGAAACGGCAATATCGCGCGCGGCGCCGGCGAGAAACGGCGCAGCCGCGGATCGCTTCCGGCGCGCTCGACATCGGGCGGCGCCACCAGCAGCGCTCCGCGCACCGGACCGGACGCGCCCTCGCCCAGCAGGCTCGCCCACCACGCGACGGCCAGGCAGCCGAGGCTGTGCGCGACGAGCACCACCGGGGCATCGGCGCGTCCGATCGCATGATCGAGCCGGCTCATCCAGACATTGCGGTTCGGTTCGTTCCAGCAGCCGAGCTCGACGCGCTGGCAATCGTGGCGCTCTCGCTCCCAGACCGACTGCCAGTGCGTCGGCCCGGAATTGTCGAGGCCGGGAACCAGCAGGCAGACCGGCGAACGCCGAAGATCTTCTGGCATGATGCTCCTCCGCTGTTTCCCGAAGATATCCGGCCGCGGGGCGGAAGCAAGGTAGATTCCCTATCTTTCAGATAGGGAATAATTGTGGGAACGGGACGTCTCGATCGATGGTGCGGGCGGCGGAGCCGTCTTGGTGAAACTGGATTCCGGGAAAGCGGATGCTGAGTTGAAGCCTGCACCTGCGCGCCACACCAACGGAGGAACCGCGGTACAGCGATCACCAATCGGTTCGTCCTATTGCGCTGTATTTCTCGATTCGATCGAGGCAACCATCGAGTCCCAGTCGTGCCAGTCCACGGACCGCCCGGGATAAGCGACCGTCTCGAATGGCCAGTCCGTCTTCATCCAGCTGACGACCCATCTGTAAAGCTCGGCATCGAAGCCGGCGTCATATTCAGCCTTGGTCACCCACATTCTGACGACGGCATCATAACCCCCGCCGGGACTAGGCGAGACATACACGCATCCGCGCTCGCGGCGGCCATCCGGCGTGAGCACGGCATAGGCAAAGGACTGACGCTTTTCGAAGCGAGCCTGTTCGGTTTCCATATCCCGCATGGCGTCGGCTTCGGAGATACCTTCGTGGGGCCAGTCGGTGCTGCGCGTAAAGGTCTTCTGCAAATGGTCGATGGACGACATGTAGGCGTCGAAGTCGGTTTTGACCAACTTGGGGCCAAGCGGCACGAGCTTGAAATGCGCTGTCTCGACGAGTGTCGGCGGGCTGAAATGTGCCGGGAGAACCAATGAAGTTCGCCCGGCCTTCGCCTCGACAGCTGCCACCGGCTTTTGCGGCTGCGCAGCGAGCGGCGAAGCCATGGCGGCGGAAGCGAGAAACAAGACCCGAACGATTGTCACCATGAATATACCTCCTGTCCGCCGCATCGAGCCTCCGGGTCGGTCGCCGCAATACGACGTTTGCCCCACCCTTACGGCAAATCGGTCCAGCGACGCTGGGCGCCCCGCGCAGGACAACCATGGGAGCAGGCAGGCGAGCTACAAGCGCAAGCTGTTGCCGTCAAAACAACAAATGGTTTCCGCCGGCCGTGCATGTGCGCCATCGTCGGCAAAAGGCAGCCCATTTGATCTCTCCGCCTGAGCGCCGCCGATCGTTCGCCGCCATGCGGCACGCGGATTTCCGCTGGTTTTTCGGCACCTATCTTCTCGCCATGATGGCGGACAACATCGAGCACGTCATCAGCTACTGGATGATGTTCCAGAAGTTTCACTCCGCGGCGCTTGGCGGCTTCGCCGTGCTGTCGCACTGGCTGCCGTTCCTGTTTCTGTCACTCCCGATGGGGGCCCTGGCCGACAGGGTAAATCCCAAGCGGCTGATCCAGCTTGGCATGCTGCTCTTCATCTGCGTGTCGCTGGGTTGGGGCTGGTTCTTTCTGACCGACACGTTGCGGATATGGCAGGCGATGCTTCTTCTCGTCGCGCACGGTTGCGCCGGCCTGCTGTGGCAGATACCGAGCCAGCTCGTCATTCATGCCATGGTCGAGCAGGACGAGCTGCAGAGCGCGGTCCGGCTGAGCGCGACGGCACGCTACCTCGGCGTCCTCGTGGGGCCCGCGGTCGGGGGGCTCATGCTGATTTCGCTGGGGCCGACGAAGGGCATTTTCGCCAACGCGTGCTTCTACCTGCCTGCGATCCTCTGGCTTTGGCGGCTTCGCTACCATCGCGAGGCGGCGGCGCGAGCGGCTCTCCGCGGGCTGCGCGACATGTTGCGGACTCTCCGCGAGATAGCGGACCATTCCGCGATCGTCATTATGTCCATCCTGGCCGCCGCGGCTTCGGCGCTGATCGGGAATAGCTACCAGGCGCAGATGCCCAACTTCGCAGCCGATCTGGGCCATGGGAACCCAGGCGCCGCATATGGCGCCCTCCTCGCCGCGGACGCCGCCGGGGCGCTGACCGGCGGGTTCTTGCTGGAGACCTTCGGAGGTCTCAAAACGTCGCCCCGTTCGGCCATGCTGCTGACCTTGGGCTGGTGTTGCGCGCTTGTCGGCTTCGCGCTGACCCGCACGTACGGTCTGGCGCTGGTGTGCCTGTTCGGCGCCGGCTTTTTCGAGCTCTCGTTCAGCAGCATGGCCCAGACGGTGGTCCAGCTTGAAGCCCCCGCTGGCATTCGCGGCCGCGTGCTCGGACTATTTTCGATGGCTTCCCTCGGTTGCCGCGCGTTCGCCGGGATAACCGTTGGACTCGTCGGCGCGCTCGTCGGTGTGCACGTCTCCCTCGCCGTGTCTGCAGCGATCTTGTTCGGCATCGTCACTATCTTGCTGGCGGCAAGTCGCCGCGAGGTGAGATCGGTTTAGCGCGTCGGATCAATCGAGCATCGTTGGAATGCGGCTATTACCGTCGCACTCATATTTGTTTACAGCGATTTATCGCCTCCAGACGGGGAAGTCATGACCGCGACGCACGATCCGGATTTCGACTCCGACGAGGTTGCACAGGCGGTCGTCGCGGTCGGCGTCGAATTTGTCACCGACGGCTTCGAGCGGCCGCCGCATCGCCATCGCAAGGCTCAGCTGATCCTGGGCATCAAGGGCCTGATAACCTGCAAGGTCGCGAAGGGCCTGTGGCTGGTGCCACCCCAGTGCGCCGTCTGGATCCCGAGCGGCATCGAGCACGATGTGCGCGTCAGCGGCGCCTTGGAGCTCTATATTCTGTTCGTCGATCCCGACTTGGCCTGCGAGCTTCCCAAGGAGTGCTGCACCATCGGCGTGTCGCCGCTGCTGCGGGAATTGATCATCGAGACGTCGCGTTTTTCGCGTCCGTTCATCGACACCGGCCCGGAAGGCCGGCTGCTGCAAACCATGCTCGACCGCCTCGCGATCGCCCCGGTCGAGCGGCTGCATCTCCCGATGCCGTCCGATCCCAATCTGCGCCGTATCGCCGACGCCATCACGGCGAACCCGTCGGATCGATCGACTATCGACGAGTGGGCGCGGCGCGTCGGGATGAGCGAGCGGACCCTCATGCGCTCCGTCCTCGAGCAGACTGGGATGAGCTTCGGCCGATGGCGGCAGCAGTTCCACATCATGCTCGCGATCGAGCGTCTATCCGAAGACGTGTCCGTTCAGACGATCGCCTACGATCTCGGTTATGAAAGCGCGAGCGCGTTCATAAGCATGTTCAAGAAAGCCTTGGGTCAGCCGCCCGCACGCTATCTGGCCGCTCGCCGCGGGACGACCTTGCCGACGGCGACCATCGCCCAGCCGGTCGGATAGCCTGCCGTCGGCTGACGCTACCAGTGCACCATCGGCAGCCCCGCCACGGGGCTGCGAAACGCGGGGATCGAGGTGGACAAGAGGCCGCCCAGATAGACGGTGCGTAAGTCCGCGCCGCCGAACGTCACGCTTGCCAGCCAGCGGCAGATTCCACCGCCGCACTTCATCGTGACTTCGAACGGCACCGGGCCTCCGGCGGCGAATATCTGCTCGAACCCAGCGGTGGCCGCCGCGTCGCCGTCGTCCAACAGCTCCAGCACGCCGCCTTCAGGCGTGATCGCGACTAGGCGATCGGCGAAGATCATCGTCGCCCAGAGATTGCCATAGGCGTCGAAGGCGATGCCGTCGATCAGGCCCGTGCCGAGGCTGGCGGGGCCGTAGACCTCGCGGTCCGTCAGCGTCCCGTCGGGTCGCACCCGGAAGCGGGAGACCCGCTTGGCCGTCGTTTCGGCAACGTAGAGCCATTCCTCGCGCGCATCGAAGCGGATCTCATTGGCGAATCTGAGGCCGTCCGCGACCACGCGCGCCCCCTTGTCGTCGATCAGGATGATCCGGCCGTCGGCGAGCGTCGCGTTGATCGCCTCGCTCCACGGATTGATCATCGTCGAGATCGTCACCCAGATGCGGTCCCGGCGATCGCGCAGCACGAAGTTGACCTTCCCGATCGGCTGCCCTTCCAGGCTGTCGAGGATCATCGAGGTGTCGCCGGCGCGGGTCATCCTCTCGAGGCGATCGGTGCCGAAATTGGAGATCAGGATGTCGCCGTTGGCGGCGAATGCAAGCCCGTTGGGAAGCGTGCCGGTCAACAGGCTGGTCGCTGCGGCGTCGCTCGACAGGTCGAAATGATCGTCCAGCTTTTGCACCACCAACTGCTGATCCCCGTTGGATGAGATCCGCATGACACCGCCTCGCGCGTCGGCTGCCCAGAGCGTGCCATCGCGTTCGGCGAGGATGCATTCGGGGCGCCGCAGATCGGCGCCGACATATCGGATCGACGCGCGATCCACCTGAAAGCCATCGAGCGGATTGGGCCCTCTGCCCTGCCGGATAATCGTCACACAGCTACTCCCTGCTGGCCCGCCATGCGACGGGTCAGGCGTTGTTCCGGCGGCATTCGAAGCCCCGCGCTTCTGATGATGGGCACCGCGCATGCTCGGGCGATCGCGGAATGACGTCCCGCGCGGCGACGCTATGTCAAACTGGCGACTTCAACACGTCCAACCCCTCTGCATAGAGCTGTTCCTGTTGCGAGCTGGGGGCGCCGGCGAGCTCCAGCCGCCCGATCTCCAGCGAAGTTTCCACGACGAAGCGGCATCTCTCGAACCGACGTTCGGTGAAGCTCCGCAGCGCCTCCTCCATCGAGGCGGATTGCGACAGGTGCTCGGCGATTACCCAGGCATCCTCGACGGCGGCGCTCGCTCCGGAAGACAGATGCGGCGTCGTGGCGTGGGCGGCGTCGCCGATAAGCAGCACCCGGCCGCTGTGCCACGGCTTGGGCAGCATCAGCGCCTTCAATGGCCGATAGATGAGCGCGGTATCGGGTGCCAGCGTATCGCGGATCGCGCCGATGACACCGCCGAAGCCGTCGAAGACTTCCCGAAGCCGAGCCACCTGCCAGTCGGGCGGCATGATATCGTCATTCGGCTCGGGAGTCAGAGTCCATAGGAACATCAGCTCCTCGGAAGCGGGAGTGACACCCGCCTTGGCCTGATGGCCCAGATACATGGTCATCATGTCGATCTCAGGCGGTCTCGACGCGACTTTGCGGAACGATCCCTGGCCGGTGAAGTGCGGCTCCCGCGCATCGGGGAAGATCAGCGACCGGACTTTGGAAAAGACGCCGTCGGCGCCTATGACGAGGTCGTAGCGCGCGACCGACGCGTCCGTGAACTCGACTTCGACCTCGTCCCCTTGTTTCTCGATGCGGCTGAAGGTCAGTCCCAGCGAGACACGCATGCCAAGCGCTTGGGCCCGGCGCTGGAGGATGTCCTGCAGCGCCGGCCGCATGATTCCGCCGGCGACCGGCAGGCCAGGCTCCAGCGGCTGCCCCAGTATCTCGTTGAGGACCGTGCCGTCCGCTCGGCACACACGCGACCCGAGCCCGGTATAGCCGTGCGCCGCGACGTCGTGCGCGACTCCGATGCGATCGAACGCGCGATAGGCATGTGCCTGGAGCGTTATGCCGGTCGGGTAGGTCTGCCAGCCCGCGTTGAGTTCGACGAGATGGACGTCATGACCGGCTTGGCGCAGCGCGATCGCGCAAGACAATCCGCCGATGCCTCCTCCAATAACGAGTACGTTCAAGCCGATCATCGTAGGCGTCCTGAAAAGTTTGAGAGACGCACCGCGTCGGGCCCGGCTAAAGATCTAGAAATGGACCGATCCACGGATACCGTAGAGCCGCGGCGGGCTGAGTACGTTGTAGATGGCGCCGACGACGGGCACGATCGCGGATCCGGTATAGAGCGTCCTGTCTTCCACATTGTTGACGAAGGCCGTCAGCGACCAGGCCTCCCGGGGACCGGTCAGCGACAGCCAGAGATCGGAAGTCATGTATCCCTTCTGGCGCTCCTCGGGCAGATATTCGAGCGACAGGTAGCGAGCTGACTCGACGCGCGTCCTCGCGCCGGCCGATAGGTGGTAGTCCGTTCCGAGGTCGAAGCGGTGCTCGTACGACACGGTCGCCGACCATTTCGGGGCGTTGACGATCGAGCGGCCCGAACAGTCTACCGAATATATCCGCGCTGGGGGGTTCAGCGGTATCGCGGTGCTCGTCCCGATGGCGCAGGCATTGCGCGGCAACGCCCCACTGGCGGAGAACGTCTGGAAATTGAAGTCCACGTATTTCGTGTTGAGGTATTGCAGGTCGCCGCCGAACCGGTCGTTCGGCGTGAACTGATATTGGAACTCGGCTTCGGCACCGTAGATACGGGAGTTGCCGGCGTTCGCCGTCACTGCGCCCGGACCGAAAACACCGGGCGCGACCTGGATGACCCCGACGTAATTTACCTGCTGATCGTCATACTTCCAGTAGAACCCTTCGACATTGAGTTGCAGGCGATTGTCGAGAAAGCGGTTCTTCACCCCGATCGTATAGGCGGTAAGCTTCTCAGGCCTGAAGGTATTGTTACTGATGCCGGAGAAAAAGCCGCCCGACTTGAAGCCGGTAGCTACGGTGGCGTAAGCCAGCGATCGCGGCGCCAGGTCATATTCGACCCCCGCCTTCCACGTCGCCTTGTTGAAGCTCAGCCGGCCGAGCAGCGGCTGATAATTGCCAGTAGGGTTGTTGCGCAAATCGATCGGCGCGCCGCGTACGTTCAGCAGCCGTGAATTCTCATTCTTCTGCTCGTGAGTGTAGCGGGCGCCGCCGACAATGCGTAACCTGTCCGTGACCGAATAGGTCGCCTGGCCGAAGCCGGCGAGGCTTTTGTTACGAATGTGGAAGATGAGATTGGTGAGATTGATTCGGCCCTGAGTGAAGATCGAATTAGCTCTCTCATCCTCGTGATAGTAGAAAGCGCCGAGCACGTACTTGAGACGTGATCCTGGCTTGGAGGAGAGCCTTGCTTCACCGGAAAACTGCTTGTCCAGCTCGTTATTTCTCGCCGAATATCCGTTATTGTAGCTCAGATAATCCGGGCGGCTTTCCCGATAGGCCGGCTGGATGGTGACATCGCCAAAGCCGAGATCCACCTGGAACGTCGGGGAGATTCCCCAAAATTCGCCATGATTGTAGCCGTCCTTGCGCGGCCCCTCGGCCAGGCCGGAAGCGAAGGACGGGATGTCCCTGGCCAATGCGGCCAGACTGCGCGGATCGGCGCCGCCGATCCGGCGCTTCGGATCCGGCGCGTCCGGGGTTAACGCCCCGGGCACCAGCACCGCCCCCGTGCCGCGCTCACGAAATTTTGCGTAGTCGGCGACGATATAGGCGGAAAAGCCGGTGGACGGTTGCAGCAGGATTGAGACGCGTGCGGCAGCACCGCGCTGCTGATCATAGCCGTCCGATAGATAGGCATCGTGCTCAAGCGCTTGACCCGCCACCCGGATCGCGATGGTCGACGACAAGGCAAGGTTGATCGCGCCTTGGATTTTCTTGCTGTCGTAGTTGCCGTATTCGGCAAGTAGATCGCCGCTTATGCCGTTGAAGGTCGGTCTGGCGGGAATGGCGTTGATCGCGCCGCCGGTCGCGTTGCGGCCGTAGAGTGTGCCCTGCGGTCCCTTGAGCACCTCGACGCGATCGAGATCGTAGAACGTGCCAAGCGGCGCGGCGGGCCGCCCGATGTAAACCCCGTTGAAGTTGAACGCGATCGGGTTCTCGCCAAATGCGTTCGCAGCAAAACTGCCGACACCGCGCAGATAGAAGTTGGTGGTGCTGCCAAGGCCCGGTTGCACGACCAGAGCCGGTATCAGCCGCGACAAGGTGGTGACATCGCTCACGCCCGCTGCCGCGAGCGTGCCGCCGGACACGGCGGAAACCGGAATCGCCACGCGCTGCAGCGTCTCGCTCCGTCGCTCGGCCGTCACGACGATGTCGGCGATGCCTTGTTCTGCCGCGGCCACCGCCGGCGCAGCGCCCGTTGACGATGACTGATCCTGACCTGCGACCGCACCGGCCGGCTGTAAGGTCTGCGCATTGGAGGCTCCTGCCAAGCATACAGAAAGAGCTAGCGCCGAGCAGCCATAGGAAACCGTACGCGCAAGTGCCTTCATCATCTACCCTCTCCAGTCCCGCATTATTGCGAGTTCGCCCAAGAGTAGATCGTCGTCGATAGGCGGCAAATCGAGTTGTGCGATGCGAGCTACCGCGTTCAGTTGTGACAATCGTCTGCGCCACATTCAAGCCAGTCGGCTCATGCACGGCGTCGTCGGCAATGCATCACCAACAAATGTGAACAGTCGACGAAGCTGCCCCTCATGCGCAGGCGGAAAAGAAATCCGATTATGACCTGCTTTCCTGCGTGGAGGCAATGAACTGGGTGGCCGACGCGCTTTGCAGCGAATGCGAATAGAGAATGCGACCATTCCGTCGTAAATTCTGAGGAGTACGGGATTTGGCGCGACATCGCTCGCCGCCATGACCGTCCAGCGCAGAGAGGAAGATTACATGGCTACATTCGATCCCGCGACGGACCGTTCGGTGACAGCCTTCATCCACATCAACACGACCAACGAGTGGCTTGCTTATTCGATTCCCGAGCGACTGGAGCGCGCCCGCGGCATCCTCATGCCGATCATCAAGGAATTCGAGGATACCGTCATCTTCAAATGGTACGACGTAGAGTTCTACAAGCAGGGCATCTCCGACATCATGATGATGGATTGCAAGGACCATCTCAGCTACCAGATGTTCGTCGAACGTCTGCGTGAAACGGCTTTCTGGGGCAAATGGTTCTCGATCGAGGACATCCTCGTCGGCGAGCTGAACGCCGCATCGAAGAATTATGGGTTCGAGAACTTCGAGTCTTAGGTTTGCGGACGCCGGGGCGACTTGGTTTGCCGGTCGCCCCGGCAGGCTTGCGCCGACGAATCTGGCGCTGCGTTAAGCTGCTGACCGGACACGGACCGGAACCGCCGTGCTTTTGAAGTCGGCGGATACCGAGGAACGCACGATGTACGAACCTTTCCCCGGCAATTATGTCTGGAACCTGTCCGTCAATCTCGCAGTCTGCATGGGCGGCGCGATCGGCGAAATCGATGCGGCCAACCGTCCGGTGATCGAAGCCGCGAAACTCGGGGCGGACCGCGGCACCGCGGCGTTCTTCGACAGCTGGATCGCACTCGCCGACCGGCTGAGAAGTGGCGCCGACAGCGACGCCGCAAGCGGAAACCGGCTGAGCGCCAGCGAGAAGTACCACCGCGCCTGCGTCTATTACATGACCGCGGAGCGCATGCAGAAGCACGGCTTCGCGCCGCGCGAACAGGCATATGCGCAGATGCTCGCGACGATGCGTTTGTCGGCCGAGACCGGCAGCCGCAACGTGGAGCGGATCGAGGTCCCTTACGAAGGGTCCAGCTATCCGGCGTTGCTGGTGCGCGCCAAGCCGCACGGCGCCGGTCCATCCCCCTGCATGATCCACACCAACGGTCTCGATAGCGTCAAGGAGATGATCTACTGGTCGGGCATCGGCGAGGCGCTGGCCGAACGCGGCGTATCGACGCTGATGGTCGATCAGCCCGGAGTCGGCGAAGCCCTGCGGCTACGTGGCCTGTCCGGACGCCACGACAGCGAGGCATGGGTTTCGCCGGCCGTCGATGTGCTGCAGGGACTCGACGGGATCGATGCGGCGCGCATCGGCGTGATGGGCTGGTCGCTCGGCGGCTATTTCGCGCCGCGCGCCGCCGCCTTCGACCATCGGCTCGCATTGTGCGTCGCCTGGGGCGCCAATCACGATTGGGGCGAGCTCCAAAAGCGCCGGCTGCTGAATGAGGGAGAGAATCCGGTACCGCATTATTGGGATCATGTGCGGTGGGTTTTTGGCAAACCCGACATGGCCAGCTTCATGGACTGGGCGCCGAATATGACGCTCGAGGGCGTCGTCGAGCGGATCCGCGCGCCGTTCCTTGTCACGCATGGCGCGAATGATCGCCAGATTCCGCTGGCGGACGCGCACCGCAGCTACGCGCAGGCCACCGGCAGCAGCGATCGCGCGCTCCGCATCTTCACCGACGAGGACGGCGGGGTCGAGCACGTCAGCGCCGACAATATGCTCCCGGTGATCGCCTTCATCAGCGACTGGATCGCCGATCGGTTCGGGTCAACAAGCCGCTGACGATGTAACATAGCGCAAGAGGACGTCCCGGCGCATTGGCTAAGGTGGCAGGGGGAGAAAGCGTTCGAGCACCTCGCGTAACGCCCGAGTACACGATCTATGCAGTTCAGCCATTTCGACCTCAACCTGCTGCGTGCGCTCGACGCGCTCCTTACCGAACGGAGCGTGACGCGGGCCGCAGAGCGGCTCTGCCTGACCCAGCAGGCGCTGAGCGGCGCGCTGCAGCGACTCCGCCAATATTTCGACGACGAACTGCTGGTCCGGATAGGACGACAGATGGAGCTGACGCCGTTGGGCGAGGCCCTGCTGGAGCCGGTCCACAGCGTACTGCGGCAAGTGCATCTGGCGCTCGAGACGCGTCCGAGCTTCGAGCCCGGCGCCAGCCGGATGGCGGCGCGGATCGCCACCTCCGATTATGCGACTTTCGTGCTGCTGCCACAGCTGATGCGCACCCTGACCAAAGAAGCGCCGGGAATGACCTGCAATGTCGAGCGTCTGGACGAGGCATCGTTCCAAGCGCTTGAAAATGGCGACCTCGATTTTTGCCTGGCACCGAAGGAGTGGAGCTTGTTCGGTGCCTACCGTCCGTCGACGGAAATCCGGACCGAGGAGCTATTCTCCGACGACTATGTGTGCGTCGTCGACACGGCGAATCCCGATGTGGGCCAGAGCATCAGTTTGGCGGACTATAAGCGGCTGCCGCACAATTGCGCGCGCTTTGGCCGGGGCGTGACCACCTGGGTCGAGCAGGGTTGGCGTGAAGCCGGGCTCGCCTTGCAGATCGCCGCCACCGTTCCGAACTTTTCGACGGTCATGCACATGCTGCCCGGCACGCCGCTGATCGCGACGGTGCAACGTCGGCTCGCGAGCACCTTCGCGCCCACGCTCGGGCTGCGCGTGCTCGAATGTCCTTTCCCGTTCGAGCCGCTCACCTGGCACATGGTCTGGCATGCGCGCAGCGACGACAATCCGGGACATGGCTATCTGCGCTCGGCGTTGCGCGCGGCGGCGTTGCTGATCCCCGGTTAGATCTGGATCGTCCGCCGTGAAGCGGGGTGCAGCTTGCGTCCGGCGCAGATGGCTTATCAAGGCTACCGATGCACCCCTGTTTCCCGGCTGGAGGAGCCCGCCCGTATTCCCCCGATACTAGCCTGGCGATACCAGAAGAAGCCGCGCGTCCGGTCCGTCGGTCAAAACCCATAACGATTTTCCATCACGGCTGGCGCGGACATCGCGAATTCGATCATCCAGGTGAAGGAACTGCCGCTGCGCGGATACCTTGCTGCCGTCGACCTCGATTTCGGTTACGTCACCCGTGAGTGTGCCCATGTATAGCTGTCCACGCCATAGTGTGAGGCTCGACGGATTGATTGACGGAGTCCAAGACACGACCGGATCGACAGATCCTGCGCGGCTTTTGAGGAAGGCTCTTGCCGATCCCGTGCCCCGTGGCTCGCCATCTTCCTGAGGCTCGCCGCCGCTGACGAACGGCCATCCGTAATTCGCGCCTTGGACGATCCTATTGAGTTCGTCTCCGCCGGTCGGGCCGAACTCGACTTCCCAAAGAATCCCGTCTCTGATGATGATGCCGCCCGGATTGCGATGGCCGGTGCTCATGAGCCGGGGGGCGTGACGGCTTGTCAGGGAAATCCGCATCACGCGCCCGGACCCGGTGTTGCGATCGTTCGCACCCATCGCGACGATGACGTCGTCTCCGTCGACGGCCATGCGGCAGCCGGAGAAGGGCGACATCGCGCCGGGCCGCCATGCTTGCGGCTCCGACTGCCACAGCATGGCATTCGTCATGCTCGGCGAGCCGCTTCCGTCGGATACCAAGTGCAGCCGGCCCACCGTCCATCGGATCCTCGGTCCGTCGGCGGTCGTCATGCACCAGAGAAACGTCTGGTTTTGATCCGGAATCGCTACGAGATCCTTGAGACCCTGGATGTAGCCATCCTCGTTCACGAACAGAATGGGCGCGTCGCGCACGCTTATGTTTCCGAGGTCTGCCCGCGTCCCGCCCTTCACGAATAACACCCTGCCCGATCTCTCGGCCACGAGAGCCGTGTCGTCGCTTATCGGCGCTACGGCTTGAGGGCCCTCGAGGTGCCGGACAAAGACTGCCTGCTTGTAAGCGGCGGTTTCCGAGGCGCCGCACTGGGCACATCCAGCCAAAGCCGTAAGCGACATCTGGCCCAGTGTACGCAACAACATCGGCATCGATCCCGGCTTTGGCAATCGGTTTCGACGTAATCCGCAGATTGGTCGAAAGCTTGGTTGAACGGAAGCTCTAGCCCGTCGCGTGATACTGGGCTGCCCCGCGGGGTCCGGTGCAGCCCGTTCTTTCCTAAGCAGCTGCAAAGATGCCGAGGCAAATCGAAGCTGACTGTTGCTGCTATCCACGAAGCTTGTGTGGCCGGCAGCTGGCGTTGTGAAGCCAGCCGATCGCATCTACCGGCGGTGCGGCCAGCCCTGACCAACGATCACAACCGGGGGCGGTTGCTGCCATCGGCACGCGCGATTTTCCTCTGTCATCCCTTTGGATGAAGGTTCGAAACAACAAGCCGACGCAAGTGACGCGTAACGAGACGCGCGCACCGACGCGCCGAAACGAGAGGTGCCGCGCGGATGGGGCGATCGTCATGAGCAAATTGATCATAAGCTGCGCCGTGACGGGCGGCGTGCACGTTCCGTCGATGTCGGCTGCGCTGCCCCTGACACCCGAGCAGATTGCCGTCGAATCGATCGCCGCCGCCGACGCCGGCGCGGCGGTCATTCATCTGCACGCGCGCGATCCCCGGAACGGTGCGCCGTCGCCCGATCCCGCGATCTACGCGCAGTTCCTTCCGATGATCAAACAGCGCACCGGCGCAGTGGTGAACGTCACGACCGGCGGCAGCCTGACCATGAGCCTCGAGGACCGCCTGGCCGCAGCGGTCCGCTTCCGGCCCGAGATGTGCTCGTTGAACATGGGCTCGATCAATTTCGCCTTCTTCCCGGCGGCCGACCGCATCAGCGAGTGGCGGTACGACTGGGAGGAAAGCTACGTAAGGAATTCGGACGACTATATCTTCCGCAACACGTTTCGTGATATTCGCACCGTGCTCGAGACGTTGTCCGACAACGGTACCAAGTTCGAGCACGAATGCTACGATGTCGGTCACCTTTATAATCTCGCGTATTTCGTAGATCAGGGATTGGTGAAGCCGCCGTTCTTCGTGCAGATGATCTTCGGCATCCTCGGTGCGATCGGCGCCGATCTCGAGAACCTGATGTTCATGAAGCAGACCGCCGACAGGTTGTTCGGACGCGGCAGCTATCAGTGGTCGGTGCTCGCCGCCGGACGGCACCAGATGGCGTTCTGCACTCAGGCGGCGCTGCTTGGCGGCCACGTCCGCGTCGGGCTGGAGGACAGTCTGTTCATCGAACGCGGAGTGCTGGCGACGAGCAACGCCCAGCAGGTGACGAAGGTGCGGCGGATCATCGAAGAAATGGGCCATGCCGTGGCCACGCCAGACGAGGCCCGCGCGATGCTCGGCCTCAAGGGCGGCGACCACGTGGAGTTCTGAACATGCCGCGCAGCATCGTCGACCTGTCGATCTATCTCGAAAACGACGTGATCTCCGATCCGCCGCCGTTTCGGCCCAGGATCGATTATATCGATCACAAGACCTCGGTGCCGGAACTGGCCGGTTTCTTTCCGGGACTCAGGGCGCAGGATCTGCCCGACGAAGAGGCGTGGGCGATCGAGCGCGTGGAGCTCATCACGCATAACGGCACCCACCTCGATGCGCCCTATCATTTCGCCTCGACGATGAACCAGGGCGAGCGCGCGATCACCATCGACGAGGTCCCGCTCGACTGGTGCTTCCAGCCCGCCGTAAAGCTGGATTTCCGTCACTTCGAAGACGGCTACGTCGCGACGGCGGCCGATGTCGATGAAGAGCTCGGGCGCATCGGCCACCGCCTGTCGCCGCTCGAGATCGTCGTCGTCAACACCGCCGCCGGGGCGCGCTATGGCCAGGACGATTACGTCACGGCCGGATGCGGCATGGGCTACGAAGCGACCATGTACCTGCTCGAGCGCGGCGTGCGGCTGACGGGAACGGACGGGTGGAGTTGGGACGCGCCGTTCGTCCACACCAAGGCAAAGTATCTCGCGACCAGGGACGCCGGCCTGATCTGGGAGGGGCACAAGGCGGGGCGTGATATCGGCTATTGCCACCTGGAAAAGCTCCATAACCTCGAGGCGCTTCCGCCGAGCGGCTTCACCATCGCCTGCTTCCCGATGAAGATCCGCGCCGCGTCGGCGGGCTGGACGCGCGCCGTTGCGATCTTCGACACATGACCGGCGCACGGTCGCGAAACGGCGAAAGAGAGGATCGACGATGAAACGAGAGGAGCTGGCCCTTCACTGGCGAACGCTTGCGGGGTCCACCGTCGCCGCGTCGCTGGGAAGCATGGGGCTTTATTTGTACACCGCCGGGGCCTTCATGCCCGCGCTGATCGCCGACCAGGCGTTCACCAAGGATCAGCTCGCGCTCGGTTCGTTCGTCGTCGCCGTCTGCACCGCTTTATCGGCGCCGATCGCCGGCTGGCTGATGGATCGCTTCGGAGCGGTGCGCATCATCGGCCTATGCTTCGCCGGCGAGGTCCTGGGGTTGATGCTGCTCGGGCTGGTGCCGCCCCGTTTTCCGCTGTTCGCCGCGTCGCTGGCCGCGCTGGCGATCCTCGGCATCGGCACCGCGCCTCCATCCTTCGCTCGGTTGATCACCGCACGCTTCGATCGGATGCGCGGACTGGCGCTTGCGATAACCATATCGGGACTCGGCGTGCTCGCGATCGTCGGGCCGATCTCGACGACCTGGCTGATCCAGCGGGTCGGCTGGCGGCACAGCTATCTGATCCTGGCAGCATTGGTCGCCGTGGTCGGAGCGATCGGCGTCGCGCTGATCCGCTCGGACCGCCGCGCTGATCATGCGGCCCCCCGGGCGACGCCGGACGTCGGCGGCGTGGCCACGCCCGATGGGCTGCGCCGGCCTGTATTCTGGCTCATGCTGGCGGGGTTCCTGATCCCCGCGCTGTTTGGCAACGGCTATTTGCTCCACCTCATCACGCTGCTGCGCGAACGCGGTTTCAGCCCAGGCAATGCCGCGCAAATCCAGGCGGTGGTCGGCGTTGCCGTGCTGGTGGGCAGACTGGGCTCGGGCGTGGCGCTCGACAGGTTTTCGGCGCCGCGTGTCGGGGCGATCACCTTCTCCCTTTCCGCCCTTGGCTGCCTGCTGCTGCTCCAGTCGGGCCCGCTGCTGGTCGGTCTAGCGGCGTTCGCCATTGGCCTGACGATCGGGGCCGAGCTCGACATGATGGCCTATTTCATCTCGCGGTATTTCGGCCTCGCCAGCTTCGGGCGGCTGTACGGCCTGGCCTACGGCGGCATTCTGCTGACCGCGGGGGCCAGCCCGCTGCTGATTGCGCGGCTCGATGCGATCGGCGGCTATCCGCTGGCGCTGGTCGTGTCAGCGATCGGCATCCTCCTCGGCGCCGTCATCCTTTTCTTCCTGCCCGATCCCCGCTTGGGCCGCGCGCAACGCGGAGTGACGGATATCGCCGCGCCGATCGTAGCGGCATCACCGGGATGACCTCGGGTCAGCGGCCGATGTTCCGATCGCCGGACCGCCGACCACCATCATCAACGCGCATCCTTGACGGCCTGCGGCTGCTCGATGCCGACCACGACGATCGATAGCGGTCATATCGTGGCGGTGAGCGCGGCTCGCGCGCGAAGGGACCGTCGTGGACGCGCGCGGCGGCACGCTCTTGCCCGGCCTGATCGACGCACATCGCGGCTCAGCCCCAGCGGCATTGCCGCGGCGGTCGCGCGGTGCCCGGCGTCGCTGTGGTAGCGTGAGCGCGCGGGCCATCGTGGGCGCTACGCCGCGACGGCCTCCTCGCCGATCCGCTGATCCATCTCCGCGATCAGCGCCGCCTCCGACGCACTCCCCAGATAATCATAGCCCAGCCGCATGAGCCGCTCGGCATGGCGCGCGTCCTTGTCCGAGCGGATCATGAACATCACCCACTCCGCGCCGGGCCAGCGGAACGGGATCGCGAAGCGCCGCTCGATCAGGGCGCGCGCTATGCTCGGCGACGTCGCAAGATGCATTTCGCCGTCGACATGGATGTGGCCGAGTTCAACCTCGCCGCGATAGAAATCGGAGCCGTCGATCCTGCGGCTGTCCGCATAATGCCAATGCGTCGCCGAGACGATTTCCGGCCAGGACTGCACCACCGCCGACACCGCCTCGAGCGGCTGCCGCAACACTGGCGGCGGAGCGAACCGGCCCTTGGCCGCGAGCGTCATGCGCATGGTTTCACCTCATTACCGAATGGAAACGCGTCATAGCCCCATTCCGCCCCCCGGGAAATCGCATCCCCGTGCGAGCTCCTCCCACATGTCATAGTCTTTCTTCAGCGCGGCGAGCTGGTTGCGCGCGATGGTCTGCGCCGGCGCGCCGAGCAGCAGGTGGAGCGGCGGCTCGGGCGCCTGCACGGCGGTGATGATCGCCTCGGCGGCTCGCACCGGATCGCCGACTTGCTGGCCGGCGCGGGCCTCGGTCTGCGCCCGGCTGGCTCCCGCGGTCTGCTGGTAGTCGTCAATGCGATTGGGCGCCTTGCGGATCGAGCCGCCGCTCCACTGCGTGCGGAATGGCCCCGGCTCGACGTTGATGACCTTGATGCCGAGCGGCGCGACCTCCTTGGCGAGCGAGCCCGACAGACCCTCGACCGCGAATTTGGTGGCGTGGTAATAACCGGTCCCGGGCAGGCTGACGATGCCGCCGATCGACGACATCTGGACGATGCAGCCGCTACGCTGGGCGCGCATCGTCGGCAGCACCGCCTGCGTCATCGCGACCAGCCCGAAGAAGTTCGTCTCGAAGATCGCGCGGATCTCCTGATCTTCGCCTTCCTCGACGCTCGTCAGATAGCCGTAGCCGGCATTGTTGACGAGCACGTCGATCCGCCCAAAGCGCTCCGTCGCCGCCGCGACGACGTCGGCGATCTGGCTCCGGTCGGTGACGTCGAGCTTCAGCGCGAGCGCCTGATCCTCGTGCCCGGCGATAAGGTCGGCGACCTGATCGGGATTGCGCGCGGTGACCACGGCGCGCCAGCCGCGATCGAGGACGGCGCGGGCGATCTCGCGGCCGAATCCGGACGAGCAGCCGGTGATCAACCAAACGGGCGTTGCAGAATCGGGCATGTTGTTCATCCTTTGACTAATCTTGTCGTGCGGCGGGAGGGATCATCCGCTCGAAAAGTCGATCTCGACAAGCGGCGTGCCGGTGCTCCAGCCGCCGTCGATGACGAGGTTGGCGCCGGTCATGTACGAACTTTCGTCCGAGGCGAGGTAGATCGCCGCCGGGACGATGTCGGCGGTGGTGCCCAGCCGGCGCAGATAGGTTCGGTCGATGAAATAGTTGATCATCGGCGGGGGGATGTCGTCGGTCGCCGGCGTCTTGATCAGTCCGGGCGAGATGCAATTGACGCGGATGCCGTGCGGCCCGCCCTCGGCGGCGAGCTGCTTGGTCAGCGCGACCACCGCCGCCTTGGCCGCCATGTGCGCCGATTGACCGAGCGTCGCGTCGGCGACCAGGCCCGATACCGAACCGACGTTGATGATGCTGCCGCCGGCGGCGCTCAGGTGACGCCAGGCGGCATGCGTTACGTCGAACACGAGGTCGAGCTCGTTGCGGATCGAAAAGTTCCAGAGCTCGCGCGTCATTTCGGCGAACGGCGCGAAGTCGGTCGCGGCGGCATTGTTGTAGAGCACGTCGATCCCGCCCAGGGTCTCGACCCCCCAGTCGACCCAGGCGCGCGCCGCTTCGGTATCGGACAGGTCGACGGTTCTGCCGTGCGCCTGATAGCCTTGCGCCCGCAGCGCTTCAGCCTCCTGCTCGGCGCGGCCATCGCCGCGGTCGCAGCCGACGACGATCGCGCCCTCCTCGCAGAAGGCGCGCTGCGCGGCGGCGCCCTGCCCGCCGGCGGTGCCGGTGATGAGCACGCGCTTGCCGGCGAGACGGCCCCGGCCGCCAGTATTTTCAGTCGACATGGATCATGCCCTCTTCGCGCAGGAATGAATGGAACCGCCCCTCGGAGTCATATTTGGCGCGCATCGCCTCGAGCTTGGTCTCGTTCGCCGGCGCGAGCACGCTCTGATGGCGGATGATGAGATTGGATTCGTTGATCTTGCCGACACCGTTCGAGAACGGCACGACCCGCTCCATGTGCGTATTGATCCACTCCTGGATCATCGCATCCTCGTCGGGGTGCTCGCAGACCCCATACATGTGGAACGGCAGCCGCGTGGTGCCCGACAAAGCGGCGTTGTCGCGCTCCTCCGGTATCCAGGGGTTCATCATGACGTGCGAGTAGCGCGTCGGCAGGCTGGCGAAGGCCGGCGCGATCGCCGCCGACAGCGCGGCGTCGTCGGGATCCTTCAGCCAGCAGGTGTCGGCGAAATAGCGGCAGCCTTCCGGATACAGCAGGTCGACGCCGTCCCAGATCTCCTGGAGCGTCGTCGGCCCCGGCGGGACGCGGGCGAGTGCCCGATCCATGATGGAGGCTTCTTCCAGCGGCCGGTAGAGCGCGCGGGTCTCCTCCTCGGTGTCTGCGAAGCCGAGCGCGGTGATCCTGATCACGTTCTGCATCAGCTCGGGATGCTTGACCCCAAACACGAGCGTCATCAGCTTGTCGTCGAGCTTGGGCATCGTCTCGAAGAACCACGGTCCAAACGTCTCGAAATCGTCGGCCGAGAAGACATAGGCCGCGCGGGAAAGGTAGCCCGGCGCGTCGTACAGCTTGAGCTGGAACCGCACGATCACGCCGAAGTAGCCGTAACCGCCGCCCCGCGCCGCCCACAGATAATCCGGGTTGTTTTCTTCGTCGGCGCGGATCAGCTCGCCATCGGCGGTGACGACCTCGATCGCCGTGATGTTGCTGGTCGCCGATCCGAACGTCTTGCCGTTGAGGCCGTAGCCGCCCGTGAGGAGGAAGCCGCCGAGGCCGACGGTCGGGGAACCGCCGTAGGGGAAGCTCAGCCCATCTTCGGCGATCCGCAGGCCAAGCTGGCGGCCGCGCACGCCCGGGCCGATCCATGCCTTCTTGCCCGGCGCATCGACTTCGATGTCGGTCAGCTCCGAAAGGTCGATGAGCAGCCCGCCCTGCCGGATGCCGGTCGCGACGATGCTATGCCCGCCTGAGCGCAGGCCGACCTTCAGGCCATTGTCCTTGGCGAACCGCACCCCCCGGGCGACGTCTTCGGCGTTGGCGGCGATCAGGATGAAGTCGGGATAGCGGTTCGGCTTGCGGCCGTTCCATACGGCCGCCAAGCGCGCCTCCTCATAGCCTGAGTCGCCACGGCGGAAGAACATTCCGGCGAACCCGGCGATGGCGGCTGATACGTTGCCCATCGGCGCTTCCTCTCCCATTCTGTGGGACAGGTCTTAGCCACGCCGAGCATGCGTCACATTCCGCAATGTTGCCAAAATATAGCTCGATCCCGCCACGGGCTCGGGCGATACGTCAGCGAGTCGCTTCATCCCCGATACGCGCAAGATAGGCGCAAAGCATGTCGCCCATGGCGTCGGCGAAAGCGTCGATCTGCGCGCCTGAGCGAGGCGTTTCGGAGAAACGCTTGCCTACCTCGGTCAGCGTCGTCATCACCAGCTCGGCGGCGAGTTCGCGCTCTGCTTCGGAAGCGTTCGGCAACGCGGCACCCATGAAGGCCTGGATGGTGCATGTCGCGGACGCACCCGCCTGTTTGGCTTCGGGGGCGTCGCGATAGAGCGGCGCCGCGTCGTCCAGTGCCACCCGCACCGCGGCCTCCGCGCACTCCGATCGTACGAACGCGCCCGCTAGGCGGCGCAACCGCTCGTGGGGCGTCCGGTCGCCGTCCTCCAGGATCACGCGCAGCATCTCGGTCGTCTCGCGCCATTCGTCGCTTTGCAAGCGGAACAGGATCGCCGCCTTATTGGGAAAATATTGGTAGAGCGATCCGACGCTCACGCCCGCCCGCTCGGCCACCCGCGCCGTCGTGAAGCGCCGGGCTCCCTCGCGCGCCAGCACCTGGGCCGCCGCGTCCAGAATCGTCGCGACGACGGCGCTGGCGCGGGCTTGCTTGGGCTGTTTGCGCACGAGAATCGACGCGGTCGGGCGATCGCTCACCGTCACTTCGCATACCTGCGCCGGCAGCGTGCCGGCTCGCGCCATCGGCCGAACGTCATGATCGCACCATTGATCGGATGCGGTCGGCGTCGGCTGCGTCGACCGGATTGTAGACGATCATCCCCAGGTCGGGCCGGCCGTCGACGGCGAAGCCGGAATATTCCAGTTCGACCGCGCCCAGGACAGGATGGCGAAGCCGCTTGGCGCCCTCCCCGTGAACCCGCACGTCGTTATCGCGCCACATCGCCTCGAATTCGGGGCTGGTCGCGCACAGCTCGGCGACCAACCGGCCGACTTCGGCGCTGGCGCCGGCGCGGGCCGCATCCGCCCGGAACGCACCGACGACGAAGCGCGCTACATCCTCCCAATCCTCCTGCGCTTCGCGGACGTGGCGGCTGCCGAACATCAATCGAAGGACGTTGCGTTCGCGTGGGACGAGCTTGCCGTAATCCGTCAGCACCAATGCCGCCGCCCGGTTCCAGGCGATCACGTCCCAGATGGCGGTCTTGATGATCGCCGGGCTGACTTCGAACGCATCGAGCAAGCGCTGCAGGCGCGGCGTCACCCCCTCGGCGACCTTGTAGCGCACCTCGGGCGGACGGCCCAAGCCGAGCATGAAAAGATGTTCGCGCTCGGCCTCGGTGAGCATCAGGCCGTTGGCAATGCGGTTCAGGACATCGGGCGAGGGCGCGCCGCCGCGGCCCTGCTCGAGCCAGGTATACCAGGTCGGGCTGATATTGGCGCGCTGCGCCACCTCCTCGCGCCGCAGACCGGGCGTGCGGCGGCGCTTGGCCGGCAACCCGAACGCCGCCGGATCCAGGCGCGTGCGCCGATCCCGCAGATACGCTCCAAGCGGGTTTCCCAGCGAAATATCCATGCCGATCCTGTTAGTCCATTTAATAGGATAAGGTCACTACTGTTATTGGATGATGCGCATGGCGATATGGCCAGGTCAAGCATAGCGGAGAACCATCATGCGCGTCTTTCTCACCGGCTCGACCGGCTTCATCGGATCCAAAGTCCTCGCCGAGCTGGTCGGGGCGGGACATGAGGTCCTCGGCCTGACCCGCTCCGATGCCGGCGCGAAGACGCTCGCCGATGCCGGCGCCGAAGCGCATCGCGGCGATATCGAGGATGCCGACAGCATGCGGAGCGCCGCAGCCGGCTGCGACGCCGTGATCCACACCGCCTTCGACCATGATTTCGCGCACTTCGTGGAAAATTGCCGCAAGGACGGGCGCGCGATCGAGGCGCTGGGATCGGCCCTGGAAGGCTCCGATCGGCCGATCGTGATCACATCGACGACCGCCATCGGATCGGCCAGGCCGGGCGAGCCGGCGATCGAGGATCGTTTCGATCCCGATCATCCAAATCCGCGCGTCGCTTCCGAGCTGGCCGGACGCGCGCTGTCGGAGCGCGGGGTGAACGTGTCGGTGGTGCGGCTGTCGCAGGTTCATGACACGGAAAAACATGGCTTGGTAACCGGTGCGATCGAGCTTGCCCGCAAGAGCGGCATATCGGCCTATGTCGAGGAGGGCGGCAACCGTTGGTCCGCCGTGCACGTATCGGACGCAGCCCGCTTGTTCCGTCTCGCGTTGGAGCGCCATGAAGCGGGCAGCCGCTATCACGCGACGGCCGAGGAGGCGATCCCCTTTCGCGCCATCGCCGAGGCGGTGGGCGAGACCCTGGGAGTGCCGACCAGATCGATGACGCCGGACGAGGCGAAAAGCCATTTCACCTGGCTTGCGGCCTTCGTCGGCAAGGATATGTCGGCGTCGAGCAGTCTGACGCAGCAACGGCTGGGCTGGCGCCCGAGCGGCCCCGGGCTGCTGGCCGATATCGCCGACATGCGGCACGGAGCGTGAACGCGATGACGCGGCATCGGATCGAGCGGGTCCGCCACGATACGCGCCGCCGGACCCTCACCGTCGACAGCGTCGCAAAGCTGACGCCGCACATGCTGCGGATCGGCTTCACCGCCGCCGATCTCCATGATTTCGTCAGCCTGTCGGCGGACGATCACATAAAGCTGTTCTTCCCTGGCGAAGGCGACCCTGGCTGCATGCGCGATTACACGCCGCGATCGTTTGATCGAGCAAGCGGCGGGATGACCATCGACTTCGCGCTCCACGACGCGGGGGTGGCGACGCGATGGGCAGCCGCCGCGAAAGTCGGCGATACGCTCGAGATTGGCGGCCCGCGCGGATCGGCGATCATTCCGGCCGACTTCGACTGGTATTGGCTGATCGGCGACGAGACCGCGCTGCCGGCGATCGGTCGATGGCTGGAAGAAGCACCCGCCGGCACGCCCATCACAACTGTGGTGGTCGTCGAAGGCGAGCAAGACGTTCAGACCGTATCGACGAAGGCCGAATGGCTTCCGGTCTGGACGGTCCGGGATGGCGTCGCCGACGATGCCACGCTCTTGCAGGCCGGTCTGGCCGCCCAGCGGACCCCGCCGGGCGACGGCTTCGTCTGGATCGCCGCGGAAGCCAATGTCGCGCGCACGGTGCGGAATTATGTCCTCGGCGAACGCCGGCATCCCCGCGAATGGACCAAGGCGGGCGGCTATTGGGTCCGGGGCCGAGCCGACGCGCACGATCGCATCGAGGATTGATTCCGACAGGCAAGCCACAGACGTGACTTCGCCTGCACGTCATCGCGCTGTAAAACGCGGGAGCGGTGTCGATCTGATGCGGTTCTGCTTCAGTTCGTGAAAGACAATAGCTGGTTCCGCTCGGAATGTTCGTGGCCGGCTTTGTCACGGTCGGAGCGCGGCCGCCCGAGCAAGTATCTGTTGCGCTCGAAGAACGACAGGGCGGTCGACCATCGTGCCGGACATTGCACCTGCTCCACCGCCGCCGACACTTGCGACGATCTGCTCCGCCCACCTCAATTCCTGAGCGGACGGCCGAAGCCCGGCTCTCGTCGGCGCGACCTGCTTCGGGTGGATGATCAGCTTTCCGCCAAAGCCCAGCTCCCGCGCGCGTCGTGCCTCGCTCTCATTTGAACGCTCGTCGCCGAAGTCGGCGTTCACGCCATCTATCGGATTTGGAAGTCCCGCTAATCGCGACTCCAGAACAAGAGCGGAACGAGCGGCAAGCAACGCTTCCCAAGACGGAGCACAACCAAGATCGTTGGCAATGTCGAGCGAACCGAAAGCCAACCATGTGACCCCGTCGCAACGCGACAGGACGCGAAGCGCGTCGATGCCGGCAGCAGTCTCGATCAGCAGGACGAGCTGCGCCGACGGAAGCGCCTTTCGGACTGCTGCGATCTGAGCCGGCGTTTCCGCTTTCGGAAGCATGATGCCCCGCAGCGAAACCGTGGCCAGTGCCTCCAGATCACGGTGGAAGTCCGGCGTGTCGGCGGCATTCGCCCGCACGAATAGCTGCTCAGGGTCCAACGAGTGTCGTCGAACGCTTTCCCTTGCTCGGTTCTTGTTCTCCGGTGCGACCGCATCCTCAAGATCAAGGATCACCGCATCCGCGCCACTCGCCTGAGCTTTGGCGAAACGCTCGGGACGGTCGCCGGGGACGAACAGAGAAATGCTGGGGACCACGCCGGGAACCTCAACTATGCCCGAGACCGGGCGTGCCACAGGAGGCGCTTCCAATCGCGCCACCTCCTGTGGCTCGCGAATGGCGCGCCCGGAACGATTCGAACGTCCGACCCTCAGATTCGTAGTCTGATGCTCTATCCAGCTGAGCTACGGGCGCGTGCCGAGCGGCCATAGAGGGCGGCTCCGCTCGGCGCAACCCTGTAGCCGCCCCTTCCAAACGAGGCGGATGATGCCCTAAAGCGCGCCGATGAAGTGCTTCACCCCGCTCTTGCTGCTCGCCGCCGCCGCGCTGGCCGGATGTGCCGTCGATGCGGACTATCCCTCTCTCGCGCAACGACCGATCGAGAAGCTCGCCGCCGCGAACCTGCCCGAGCCGACGGAGCCGGCAGCGGTGCCCGGCGACGCTCCGCTCTCCGCCGAAGCGCGGACAGCGGTCGCGGCCGCGGAGCAGTCCGATGCGCAGTTCCGCGCCGAGCTCGCCCTGGCCGAAGCCACGGTTGCCGCTGCGCAGGGTGCGGCCCCGAGCGGCGAGGCGTGGGTCGTGGCGCAACAGGCCGTGTCGCGCGCCGACAGCGCCCGCCTCGCCACCGCGGCCGCGCTGGCGGCGCTCGACGCCGCGCAGCTCGAGGCCGATGGCGCGCCGTCCGCTGCGCTGCTCGACGCGATGCGGCGGATCACCGCGCTCGATCGCGCCCAATCGGACGCGCTGGCCGCGCTGATCGCGCAGCTGCCCGCGCCCTGATCCGGGTCAGGCGCCGAGCAGCCGCGCAGCGTGCGCGGCGTGATAGGTCAAAACCCCCGCGCAGCCGGCGCGGCGAAACGCCAGCAATGTCTCGAGCACGAGCGCGTCGCGATCGCCCGCGCCCGCGGCGGCGGCGGCCTCGATCATCGCATATTCGCCCGACACCTGATAGGCGAACACCGGCACCGCGAAGCGCTCCTTCACCCGCCGGACGATGTCGAGATAGGGCAGCCCGGGCTTGACCATCACGCTGTCGGCGCCCTCCGCCAGGTCCATCGCCACCTCGCGCAGCGCCTCTTCGGCATTAGCCGGATCCATCTGGTAGGTGCGCTTGTCGCCCTTCAGCAGCCCGCGCGAGCCGACCGCGTCGCGGAACGGGCCGTAGAAGGCCGAGGCATATTTGGCGGCATAGGCCATGATCTGCACATCGTGATGCCCCGCGCCCTCGAGCGCGGCGCGGATCGCGCCGACGCGGCCGTCCATCATGTCGGACGGCGCGACGATGTCCGCCCCCGCCGCCGCCTGGACCAGCGCCTGATCGACCAGCACCGCGCTGGTCGCGTCGTTGAGCACGCGGCCGTTCGCATCCACCAGCCCGTCGTGCCCGTGGCTGGTGTAAGGATCGAGCGCGACGTCGGTCAGCACGCCAAGGTCCGGGGCGGCCTGCTTGATCGCATCGATCGCGCGGCACATCAGATTGCCGGGATTGAGCGCTTCGCGCCCGTCCTCGCTGCGCAGTTCGCCCGGCGTGTTGGGGAACAACGCGACGCAGGCGATGCCGAGCGCCTGCGCCTCGCGCGCCCGTTCGCCGAGACGATCGACCGACCAGCGCGACACGCCCGGCAGGCTGGCGATCGGTTCCTCGGTTCCCTGTCCTGCGGTGACGAACAGCGGCCAGATCAGATTGGCCGGCACGAGCATCGTTTCGGCAACGAGCGCGCGGCTCCACGCGGCGGCGCGCGTGCGGCGGAGACGGACGGCAGGGAAGGCGGCATAGGTCATCGCCGCGCCTTAACGCATCGCCGCTGCGATAGGAACGGCGCGCCGCGGCAAAGCCGCCGCGACGCGCGCAGCGATCAACGGAAGACGAAGATGTAGAGCAGAATGATGATCGGGATCGGAATGCCGACCAGCCAAAGCAGAATGCCTTTCATGCTCACCCTCCTGTCGCGCCGTTCGTGGCGTCGATTAAGGACGATATCGCAGGGCAAAAGTTCCGCCAAGCGGAATGGCTTGACGCGGGCGGGCCGAACGCGCTCGACTTGTCGCAGCGATCGGCGCTATCCCGGCGCGTGGAAAACAACGCCCTCCCCCGCTCCGCGGTGCTCATCGTGAACGCGAAATCCCGCAAGGGCCAGAAGCTGTTCAAGCGGGCGTGCGCCAAGCTGCGCGCCGCCGGGATCGAGCTCAGCGCCGCGCATCCGGTCCGGCACCCGGCCAAGCTGCCCGGGCTGGTGCGCGAGGCGGTGGCGTCCGGCGCGCCGATGGTGATCGTCGGCGGCGGCGACGGCTCCTTGTCATGCTCGGTCGATCATGTCGTCGGCCACGACACGGTGTTCGCGCTGCTGCCGCTGGGTACCGCGAACAGCTTCGCCCGCTCGCTCGGCGTCCCGCTCGACCTCGACGGCGCGATCGACGTGATCGCCAATGGCATCCCGCGGCGCATCGATCTCGGCATGATCGACGACGACTATTTCGCCAATTGCGCGGCGATCGGCCTCTCGCCGCAGATCGCCGAGACGGTGCCGCACGGGCTCAAGGGCTGGCTCGGCCGGCCCGGCTATCTCATCTGGGCGGCATATCAGCTCGCCAGGTTCAAGCCGTTCGTGCTGACCGTCGGCGAGGGCGCCGACGCGCGGACGATCGAAGCGGTCGAGGTGCGCATCGCCAACGGCGCCTTCCACGGCGGCACCGAGCTGGTCGAGGGAGCCGAGGTCGATAGCGGGCGGATCGTCGTCCAGGCGGTGCTCGGCCGCTCGCGCCGGGGGCTGTTGTGGAGCTGGATCGCGAGCGCGCTCAAGCTCGCCGCGCGGCAGGCGACGACGCAGGAGTTCGTCGGCAAGGCGCTGCGCATCGTGACCGATCCGCCGCTGCCGATATCGATCGACGGCGAGGTGCTCGCCAAGACCCCGACCATGGCGAAGATCGCCAAGGACGCGATCCTGGTCGCGGCGCCGGCGGGCTGACGCCTATTCGAGCCGGGCCAACGCTGCGGACAGGCGCTCGGCTTCGGACGATCGCTCGGCCAGATCGGCGCGCGCCTTCGCGACCGCTTCCGGCTTGGCCTTGTCGACGAAGCCGGGATTCGCGAGCCGCGCGGCGAGGGCATCGCGTTCTTTTTCGGCGCCGTTGATGGCCTTGGCGAGGCGTGCGCGTTCGGCGGCAAAGTCGATGGCGTTCCCGAGCTGCAGATGGAAAGACGTGCCCCCGGCCCGGACTACGATGCCCTGACCGCTCCCGACCTCGCTTACGGGCGCTGGTTCGACCCGGGCCAATCTGCCCAGCACCGCCCGATTTGCCTCGAGCCTTTCGATCGCCACCGCCTCGTCGGGCGCGACGTAAATGGGGAGGCGAGCGGAGGGAGGAATATTCATCTCGGTTCGGTCGCGGCGGATGTTCGACACGAGTTCGATGATCCATTCGATTTCGCCCGTTGCCGCCGGATCGATCGCGCGCGCATCGGCCATCGGCCAGCGCGCGAGGATAAGGTCGTAAGGCCGCTCGCCCATCGCGTGCCACAGTTCCTCGGTGATGAACGGCATGAACGGGTGGAGCATGACCAGGATCTGATCGAGCACCCATCCGGCGACAATACGGGTTTCGCGCGCTTCCGCCCCATCCCCCCGTTCGCACCGAACGGCATCGGAACTCGGCCCGAGCACCGGCTTGATCAGCTCGAGATACCAGTCGCAGAAGCGGTCCCATACGAAATGGTAAATCGCGTTCGCCGCTTCGTCGAAGCGCAGGTCGGCGAGCGCGAGGTCGAGCGCCTGCACTGTCTTGACGGTTTCCGTTACAATCCAGCGATTTGCCGCCAATTGTGCCGACGGTGGCTCAAGTGTCGCGCTCGCACCGATCCCGTTCGCCTGGGCAAAGCGCGCCGCGTTCCACAGCTTGGTCGCGAAGTTGCGATAGCCCTCGACGCGCTTTTCCTCGAGCTTGATATCGCGCCCCTGGCTCTCCATCGCCGCGAGCGTGAAGCGCAGCGCGTCGGCGCCGAACCGCTCGATCAGCCCGAGAGGATCGACGGTATTGCCCTTCGACTTGGACATCTTCTGCCCCTGCGCGTCGCGCACGAGCCCGTGGAGATAGAGCGTACGGAATGGAACTTCCTCCATGAAATGAAGGCCCTGCATGATCATCCTCGCATCCCAGAAGAACAGGATGTCGAACCCGGAGATCAGCACGTCGTTGGGATAATGGCGGGCGACCAGATCCTCTGAGCGAGCCCCCCCCTCCGCGTTCGTGTCGAGCGAAGTCGAGACACGCCGCGCGCCGCCTTGAACATGTCGCTCGACTTCGCTCGGGGCGAACGGTTTTCCCGGAACGTCCCCCGGCCAGCCGAGCGTCCCGAACGGCCACAGCGCCGAGGAAAACCAGGTGTCGAGCACGTCGCTGTCGCGGGTCAGCTTGACGCCCTCGCCCGCCTGCGCCTGCGCGCCGGACTCATCCTCGGCAACGAAGGCGTTGCCCGCCTCGTCGAACCAGGCCGGTATCCGATGCCCCCACCATAATTGCCGCGACACGCACCACGGCTGAATGTTGTCGAGCCAGTTGAAATAGGTCTTCTTCCACGTCTCGGGCACCACCCTGATCGCGCCCGATCGCACCGCCTCGATCGCCGGCCCGGCCAATGTTTTGGCGTCGACATACCATTGGTCGGTCAGCCACGGCTCGATCACCGCGCCCGAGCGATCGCCGTAGGGCGCCTGGATCAGGCGGTCCTCGACCTTGTCGAGCAGCCCCGCCGCGTCGATCGCCGCGACCACCGCGTCGCGCGCCTGCCTGACGTTCAGGCCGAGATATTCCGCCGGGATCAGCCCGTCGGCGGTCTGCACCACCTGTGCGCCGGCATCGAGCATGTTGAGCATCTCGGCCGGCTTGAAGCCGGCGCGCTTGCCCACCTCGAAGTCGTTGAAGTCGTGCCCCGGGGTGATCTTGACCGCGCCCGAGCCGAGCGCGGGATCGGCATGCTCGTCGGCGACGATCGGCACCAGCCGGCTTGTGACCGGCAGCTGCACCTGCCGGCCGACCAGCGCGCGATAGCGCGCGTCGTCGGGATGCACCGCGACCGCCATGTCGGCGAGCATCGTCTCGGGCCGCGTCGTCGCGACCGCGATATGCCCCGATCCGTCGGCGAGCGGATAGCGGAAGTGCCAGAACTTGCCCTGCACCTCGCGCGTCTCGACTTCGAGGTCCGAGATCGCGGTGCGGAAATGCGGATCCCAATTGACCAGCCTTTTGTCACGGTAGAGCAACCCCTGCCGGTAAAGCTCTACGAACACACGTATTACCGCGCGCGAGAAGCCCGCGTCCATCGTGAAGCGTTCGTTGGCCCAGTCGCACGACGCGCCCAATCGCCGCAGCTGGCGCGTGATCGCGCCGCCCGACTGCGCCTTCCATTCCCACACATGCGCGACGAACTGCTCGCGCGTCAGGTCGCTGCGCTCGATGCCCTGGCCGGCGAGATTGCGCTCGACCACCATCTGCGTCGCGATTCCGGCATGGTCGGTGCCGACCACCCACAGCGCGTCCTTGCCCTGCAGCCGCGCGTGGCGCGTGAGGATGTCCTGCAAAGTGACGTCGAGCGCATGGCCGATGTGGAGCGAGCCGGTGACGTTCGGCGGCGGGATGACGATCGTCCACGGTTGCGCGTCGGGCCGCGCCGGGCGGAAGCGGCCGCCCTGCTCCCAATGCGCGTACCAACGCGCCTCGATCGCGGCGGGGTCGAAAGTCTTGGGCAGGTCGCTCATCGTGCGCGCCTAGCAGGCGCGGCGCGGCGGTGCCAAGGCTTGAGGGTCACCGTTCCAACACCCCCCGTTCGCCCTGAGCTTGTCGAAGGAGAGTGCTTCGACAGGCTCAGCACGAACGGGCTTAGGAACCCAGTTCAGCTGCTCACCAGCAGGCAGCTCTCGCCCGCGACCTTGAGCTTGCCGCACACGCGATTGGCATCGGCGCCCGCCACCGCGCGCAAGCGATAGACCTTGCCCGAGCCGACCGTTGCCGAAACGATGTTCTTGTTCAGCGGCGCGAGGAAGGCGAAACGCTTCGACAGCGCGGTCCACGCCGCATCGGCCTTGGCCTCGCTCGAGAAGGCGCCGAGCTGGACCAGCCCGCCGCTCGCCGCCTTGGCCGGGGCCTTGGCGGTCTCGACCGGAGCCTTGGTCTTCTCGGGCGCCTTGGCGGTCTCGGCCGGCTTGGCCGGCGCCGCGGCGGGCGCGGCCTTGGTCTTGCTCACCGGTGCTTCGGGCAGCGCCGACAGGTCGATATTCGAGTGCGGATCGGCGCCCTCGCTCGCGGCATAAGCGGTATCGCCCTGCCCCGGGACGGCCATCCCGCCCGGCTCGCCCGGCTTGACCTTATAGGCGCCCGGCGCGGCGGCAATCACGCCCGGCGCGCCGCCGGCATGCGCCGCGGCGTTGCGATCGCGCACCCAGAAGGCGCCGCCGATCACCCGGCCGATCGCGGCCAGCGCGGCGATCACGCCGCCGACGAGCTTGGCCGGCGCGATCCCCTGGTCCTCATCCTCGTCCTCGACCGCTTCGAGCCACGGCAGGCGATCCTCTTCCGCGACGCTGGCGTCGTTGGTGGAATCGGCCATCACTTCATCTCCTCCGCTGCGGCCACACCCATTAAACCAAGACCGTTACGAATAATTTGCCCGATCGAATCGGCTAAGGCGAGTCGCGCAAGCGTGGTTTCGGGCGCGTTAACCATCAAAATGCGTCGATCCGGGTCATCGTTGCCGCGAT
>CAXTMX010000006.1:49998-60174 GCA_964245585.1 uncultured Sphingomonadaceae bacterium
CCGCGATTCCATAGTGAATGGAATGCGGAGGCCAGTTCCGACAGGTAGAAGGCAACCCGATGCGGCTCCCGAGTCGCCGCCGCTGCTTCGACCGTGCGCGGATATTGTGCGGCGAGCTTGATCAGCGCCAATTCGCTGTCATCGAGCCTTGCCAGATCGGGCTCGCCCGACACGCTGATCCCCTCCGCCAGCGCCTTGCGATGCAACGAGCGGATCCGCGCATGCGCATATTGGACGTAGAACACCGGATTGTCCTTCGACGCCTCGACCACCTTGGCGAAATCGAAGTCCATCTGCGCGTCGGCCTTGCGCGTCAGCATGGTGAAGCGCACGACGTCCTTGCCGATCTCGCCGACCACCTCGGCCAGCGTCACGAACGATCCCGAGCGCTTCGACATCTTGACCGGCTCGCCGTTGCGCAGCAGCCGCACCATCTGCACGAGCTTGACGTCGAACGGCTTGGCGCCGCCAGGTTCGTTGGCGGTCAGCGCCTTGACCGCCGCCTGGATGCGCTTGACCGTGCCCGCATGGTCGGCGCCCCAGATGTCGATCAGCTGGTCGGCATTCTCGGCCTTCTGGAAATGGTAGGCGAGGTCGCCGCCGAAATAGGTCCAGCTGCCGTCGGACTTCTTGACCGGCCGGTCCTGATCGTCGCCGAACGCGGTCGAGCGAAACAGGGTCAGCTCGGTCGGCTCCCAATCGTCGGGGGTCTCGCCCTTCGGCGCCTCGAGCACGCCTTCGTAGACCAGCCCCTCGGCGCGCAGCGTCGCCAGCGCCGCCTCGGCCTTGCCCGCGGCGTGCACCGCCGCCTCGGACGCGAACACGTCGTGATGGATGCCGAGCAAAGCGAGATCGGCGCGGATCATCTCCATCATCGCCGCGACCGCGCGCGTACGGAACAGCGCCAGCCATTCGTCCTCGGGCGCGCCGGCGTAGCGGTCGCCATATTCGGCGGCAAGCGCTGCGCCGATCGGGATCAGATAATCGCCAGGATAAAGCCCGTCCGGTATCGCGACGCTCTCGCCGAGCGCCTCGCGATAGCGCAGCTGGACCGAGCGCGCGAGCACGTCGACCTGCCCACCCGCGTCGTTGATGTAATATTCGCGCGTGACGCGATAGCCCACGGCCTCGAGCAGGCTGGCGAGCGCGTCGCCGACCACCGCGCCGCGGCAATGCCCCATGTGCATCGGCCCGGTCGGGTTGGCCGAGACATATTCGACGTTGACCCGCGCCCCGCCGCCGGCATGCGAGCAGCCGTAATCCGCCCCGGAGGCGAGAATGCCGCGCAGCTCCGCGTGCCACAGCGTCCCGGCAAGCCGCAGGTTGATGAAGCCCGGCCCGGCGATCTCGACCCCGGTCACGCCCTCGGCCGCCTCGAGCTTTGCCGCGACCAGCGCCGCCAGCGCGCGCGGATTGGTCCCCGCCGGCTTGGCGAGCACCATCGCGACATTGGTGGCGAGATCGCCATGCGCCGCATCGCGCGGCGGCTCGACCGCGATCGCGCGCCGGTCGAGGCCCGCGGGCAGCGCGCCCTCGCTTTCGAGCGTGTCGAGAACACGGCCGATCTCTTCGGCGAAACGAATGTAGAGCGTCACGGCGTCGTCCGGCAGTTCGGGGTCGCGGCGCTGTAGGCAAACCGGCGGCGATTGGAAACCCGCCGGGCGCCGGGAGGAGGTCGGGCCGATTGAATCGCTCGATCCGTTCGTCCTGTGCCTGTCGAGGGACACCCCTTCTTCAGGCAGTGGTCAGGAAAACAGTGCTTCGACAAGCTCGGCACGAACGGTGACATACTCAGCCCGAGCTTTAGAACCCCTCCGGCAGCTCCACCGGCCCGATCAGCTCGCGGTGGCGGGCGATGGCATAGCGGTCGGTCATTCCGGCGAGGAAGTCCGCGAGGTGGCGCGTGCGCGCCGGCTCGGCCCCGGGCAACGTCCGGCGCCATTCCTCGGGCAGCAGCGCCGGATCGGCGCGATAAGCGGCGAACAGCCGGTCGAGCAGTCGTCGCGCCGCATCGGCGACCGCCACCTGCTGCGGATGGCGATACATTTTCGCGCGCAGGAACGTCTTGAGCGCGCGTTCCTCGCTGGCCAGCGCGAGCGAGAAGCCGGCGAGGGGCCGGTCGAACGCCCTCACGTCGTCCACGGTGACGACGCCCGCAGCCGCGATCCGCCGGCGGGTCTCGGCGAGCACGTCGTTGACCATCACCCCGATCTGGTCGCGGATGAGCTCCGGGACGAGTTGCTCGGGCGGAAGACCCGGAAAGCGCGCGACCACGGCCGCCCATAGCCGTGCGGCCAACGGCACCTCGCACAACGCCTCGACCGAGAACAGCCCCGCGCGCAGCCCGTCGTCGACGTCGTGATTGTCGTAGGCGATATCGTCGGCGATCGCCGCGACCTGCGCCTCGAGGCTCGGCCAGCCCGCCAGATCGAGCGCAAACTCCGCGTCCGCCTCGGCCAGCGCCCACGGCGGCGCGGCCACCGGCCCATTGTGCTTGGCGAGGCCCTCGAGCGTCTCCCAGCTGAGGTTGAGCCCGTCCCAGCGCGGATAGGGCGTCTCGAGCCGCGTCAGGATGCGCAGCGTATGCGCGTTGTGATCGAACCCCCCGAAATCGGCCATCGCCGCTTCGAGCACATCCTCGCCGGCATGGCCGAACGGCGGATGGCCGATGTCGTGCGCGAGGCACAGCGCCTCGACCAGATCCTCGTTGAGCCCGAGCGCGCGGGCGATCGTCCGCCCGATCTGCGCGACCTCGAGGCTGTGGGTCAGCCGGACGCGGAAATGATCGCCGTCGGGCGCGACGAACACCTGCGTCTTGTGGCGCAGCCGGCGGAACGCGATCGAATGGATGATGCGATCGCGGTCGCGCTGGAACGCATCGCGTGGCCCGCGCGCGCCGCCGCCCGCCTCGGCATGGAGCCGCCCGCGGCTCCGCGCCGGATCGCTGGCGTAAGACGCGCCGCTCATTTGCCCGACGGGAGCTTCTCCACATCCTGCCCCTTCGCGCTGGTGAAGACGAAGCCCGACAGGCCGTTCCTGCTCATCCGGTTGACGTAATCCTGCGCAGCGTCGGCGTTCTTGAACGGCCCGACCAGCAGGCGGTTGGTGAAGCGCAGCGGCGTGGTCGCGGTGCCCTGCCCCTTGGCGAGCGCGGGCGCCTTGTCCTTGAGCTTGGCCCAGGCTTTGGGCAGATCCGCCTTGGTCGCCCCGCCCGCGACCTGCACCCACACCCGCTCGGGCGCGTTCGTGGACGGCTTGGCCTCCTTGCGGTCGTCGAGCTTCGGCTTCGCCTTGTCCGGCTCGGCCTTGGCCTTCTTCTCGGGCTCGGGCTTCTTCTCCGGCTCGGTTTTCTTCGCGGGTTCGGGCCGCTGCTGCGGTCCCGCGGCGACTTTCGCGACGGAGGGCGGCGATTCGACCGGCGCGGCCGCGCGCGCCGCCAATGCCGCGCGCTCGGCCTGGACGCTGGCGGCAATCGCGGTCTCGACCGCGGCGAGCGAGGTCGATCGAGGCGGCTTGGGCGCGAGCGAGAAGGCCACCGGCGCGAGCGGCGCCGCAGCGTCAGGAATCGCCGGCGTGGCAGCGGGATTGGCGGCGACGGTCGCCACGGGGGTGGGCGATATGATTGCGGGAGCCTTCTCCACGACAAGCGCCGCCGGCGGCGGAGCCGGTGGTCCGAAGACCAGCGGCCTGGTCGGCGGCGGCGCGGGCGAAACGATCGTCGGCGGTAGCGCCCCGGCCGGAAGAGATGCGGGCGCCGCCGCCACGGCCACCCGCGGGCTCGTCACCGCCGGCGCGGATGGGGCCAGCCGAGACGATGGCACGGATGTCGCGGCCGTCGACGGCGAAGTCGATGCAGCCGACGCGACCGCCGGCAGGCTCGGCACGGGTCGGGGCGGCGGCGGAAGCGGTCGGGGCACCGGCGGCGTAGGGGGTGGCACGACGGCGGCGGCCAGAGCGCGCGGCTTCGCCGGCGATGCCGCCAGGCTTGGTGGCGAAGCCGGTGCAGCGGGAACGGCCGATGGCGGGCTCGGCGCGGGTTTCGGCACTGGCGTCGGTGAGGGTTGAGCCCTAGACGCTGGCGCGGCGGCGGCCGTCAGCGCGAGCGGCTTCGTTGGCGCGGACGCCACCACGCTCGCCGTGTCGCGCTCGCCCGGGCGGCGTCGCGGCGCGATCGACAGGCGCTCGGCCGGTCGTGTTGCATTCCCCCGTTCCGGAGGCGGGCCGAACGCATCGCCGGCGGGGACGAGCGCATCGGCGGAACGCGGCACGCCCGGCCGCGTCGTCGATCCATCGAGCGCGGCGAGCTCGGCAGGCGAATAGCGCCTGCCCTCGGCGGGCATCTCGCCGAAATGGACCGCCAGTGCCTGCTGCGCCGGTTTCAGCGATGCGAGGCGGACGAGGAACGGCCGCAATGCCGCGACCTGCGCGCTCGACATCGCCGAACGCGCGACCGTTTCGGCCGCCGCCACGTTCCCGCCCAGCGCATGGACGAACGCACGCGCGCGCCAGGCGGCCGGATCGTTGCGTCGCAGCAGCGGCGTGAGCAGCGCCGCCGCCGCCTCGCCGTCGCCCGAAATCGCCGTGGACAGCGCCAGCCGGCGAACGGTTTCGTCGTCATCGCGCGCCTGCAGCGCCAGCGCATAATATTTCTGCGCGCGCTTCGGGTCGCCGCGCAGGTCCCACGCCAGCCCCCGATCGCTCGCGACGTCCGATTCGGGCACGCCGAGATTGGTCGCCTCGTCGAACAGTTTGATCGCCTCCTTCGGCTTCTCCAGCTGGACCAGCGCGGCGGCGATACCCGCCTTGATCCGCCCGTCGCGCGGCGCAATCTCTTCGGCGCGGGCGTAGAACGCGAGCGCGGCATTGGCATCGCCGATCGTGAGCGCGGCGCGCCCTGCCCCGGTCAGCGCCTCGAGGTCGCGCGGATCGGTCGCGAGCGTGCGCAGATAGCGGGCGAGCACCTCGGCCGGGTCGTTGGCCGCGGCCTGACGGTAGCGGGCGAGCGCATCGGCGATCGCCGGCGGAGTGTTGGTCGCCGTTGCGGGCATGGCCTGCTGCGGGGGCAAGGTCGCCGCGACGCAGCACAACGGCAGCAGCAGCCGTGCCGGGTGAAGGGAGAATCCTGCGGACATGGCGCGCCCGATCAATGGGCCGGCCGTGGCGCGCTGCCAATCGGCCGAGCCGCCCGCCGGCGCGAAATCACGCCCAGCCGGTCGGCGCAGGAGACGAACGTGCGGCGGCCCGCCGCCCTACTGGTTGTTCTGCCGGTTGAGGAAACGCGGCAGATCGGGTCCGTCGCTGCTCTGCGCGGGCGGCGCCTGTTCCTCGACATCGGCCTTCGCCGCGCCGCGCGCGATGCTGGACATGCGCTCGAACAGCGTGCCCCCCTCGCGCGGCGACCGCGCCGGACGCGCGGCGCCGTCGTCGGCGGCGCCTGCGAGCCAGCGGCGCGTGCCCTGCGCCTCCTCCGGCTCGGCCTTGGGGGCAATCGGGTTCTTCGCGACCGGGGGCGTCAGGATCGTGTCGGGCTCGAGCAGCAATTCGGCGGCCGTCTCGGCCGGAGCGGCAGCTTCTTGCGTCGGGTTGGTCGCAGCGCTCGGAGCGGCGGGCGCCTCCGCCGGGGCATCCGCAACCGGCGCGGGCGCGGCCTCGACCGCAGCTGGCGGAGTCGACGTCGGCGCCGCGATCGGCGCTGTCACCGGCGCCGGGGCGGGCGCTGGCGCCGCCGGCGCGGCGTCGGCCTTGCCGCGCGCCGGCGGGAAGGCGAACACCTTGGCCGGCTCGGCCATCGTCGCGGGCTCGGCCTCGATGCCCGTCGCGACCACCGAGACGCGGATCTTGCCCTCGAGCGCGTCGTTGAACGCCGATCCCCAGATGATGTTCGCGTCCGGATCGACCAGTTCCTTGATATGGTTGGCGGCCTCGTCGACCTCCATCAGGCGCATATCCTCGCCGCCGGTGATCGAGATGATCACGCCCTTGGCGCCCTTCATGCTGACGCCGTCGAGCAGCGGATTGGCGATCGCGCGCTCGGCCGCCTCGATCGCGCGATTGTCGCCCCCGGCCTCGCCGGTGCCCATCATCGCCTTGCCCATTTCGCTCATCACCGAACGGACGTCGGCGAAGTCGAGGTTGATCAGGCCGGGCATGACCATCAGGTCGGTGATGCCGCGCACGCCCTGCTGGAGCACCTCGTCGGCCATCTGAAACGCTTCCTTGAAGGTCGTGTTCGGATTGGCGATCAGGAACAGGTTCTGGTTGGGGATGACGATCAGCGTGTCGACGTGCTTCTGCAGCTCCTCGATGCCCGCGTCGGCCGCGCGGCCGCGCCGCGTGCCTTCGAAGCTGAACGGCTTGGTCACGACGCCGACGGTGAGGATCCCGCGGTCGCGCGCCGCCTTGGCGATGATCGGCGCGGCGCCGGTGCCGGTGCCGCCGCCCATGCCGGCCGCGATGAAGCACATGTGCGCGCCCTCGAGCGCCTTCTCGATCAGGTCGAGCGTCTCTTCGGCCGCCGCGCGCCCGATCTCGGGCCGCGATCCGGCGCCAAGGCCCTGGGTGATCCGCAAGCCGAGCTGGATGCGCCGTTCGGCCGCCGACGAGTTGAGCGACTGCGCGTCGGTGTTGGCGACGACGAAGTCGACCCCCTGGACGTCGGAGGCGATCATGTTGGCGATGGCGTTGCCGCCCGCGCCGCCGACGCCGATCACGCTGATCCGCGGCCTCAGTTCATCGACGGACGACCGGACGAATTCGATGCTCATCTGCTAGACTCCCAGCGGGTTCCCATGCGCGGTTTGGCCCTTGGCATTGAATCTTGCCCCAAGCGATTCCGCCGCGCGAGCGAAAAAGTTAACAATCCACATTTTTCTTTCAGTAGCTGCTCCGAAACGCCGAAATGAGACGGTTTACGAGGTTGGTCGGCGACGGGCGGACGACTTTCTGCTGCCCCAGCGCCATCGCGCGCAGATCGAGCGGATCGCTCGCCGCGAACATCGCCAGCCCGGCGAGCGTCGCGAACCCCGGCCCGGCATGCGCCTCGGGCAGCCCGGCAAGGCCGCGCGGCCGCCCGACCCTGACCGCGCGCCCGAGCACGCCCTGGACATAATCGGCGATGCCCTTCATCTCCGCGCCGCCGCCGGTCAGCACGATCTGCCGCCCGACCGGGCCGGTGAAGCCGAGCTCCTTCAACGCGGTCGCGATTTCGCCGGTCAGATGCTCGAGCCGCTGGCGGATCACCGCGATCAGCTGCGCGCGCATGATCCGCGGAATCTCGCCGCCGTCGTCGCCGTTGGGGGCGACCTCGATCATCTCGTGATTGTCGCGCGGGGAGGTCGTCGCCGAGCCGTGGAAGCATTTCATCCGCTCGGCCTGCTGGCGTCGCGCGCCGAATGCCGAGGCGACGTCGTCGGTGATGTCGGCCGCGCCGATCGGGATCGAGGTCAGCCCGACCAGCATCCCCCCGGCGAACAGCGAGACGTTGGTCACCCCCGCGCCCATCTCGACCAGCGCGACGCCGAGCTCGCGCTCCTCCTCGCTGAGGCAGGCCATGCCCGCCGCGACCGGCGAGGCGATGATCGACTTGACCTCGAGATGCGCCGAGCGGACGCACAGGTCCAGGTTGCGCACCGGCGACGCTTCGGCGGCGATGATGTGGATGTCGACCCCGAGCCGGTCGGCGTGGAGCCCGAGCGGCTTCTTGACCCCCTGCAGCCCGTCGAGCGTGTAGAGCGTCGGCTGCGCGTGGAGCACCATCCGCCCGTCGGGATCGATCGAGCTGCGCCCCGCCTCGAGCAACTCGTCGATGTCGCCCTGCTCGATGCGGTGCCCGCCGAGCTCGACCTCGACCGAGGCGATGTCGCTGACCAGCCCGCCGGCGGAAAAGCCGACCCAGACGTCCTCGATATTGGTCCCCGCGATCCGCTCGGCCTGCTCGACCGCTTCGCGGATCGACGCCTCGGTCCGCTCCATGTCAGCGACATAGCCGCGCCGCACACCCCGGCTTTCGCGCTGGCCGGTGCCGAGCACCTCGAGTTCGCCGGCGTCGTTCGTCTGCGCGATCAGCGCCGAGATTTTCGACGAGCCGATGTCGAGCGCGGTGAACAAGGTGTCGCGGGGAGGTTGGGCCATGGGCGGTTCCTAGAGCGAGCTGGATAAGTATGAGATCAACCTGATCCGTTCGTGCTGAGCCTGTCGAAGCACTCTCCTTCTTTCCTTCTGAAGAAAGGAGAGCCCTTCGACAGGCTCAGGGCGAACGGTGTTCTTGTGCAGGTGCATCCTTCCCGACCCGCTAAATATTGTCGCGCGCGACCGGCACGGGCCGCGGCGTGGCAAGCGCGCCCGGCTCGGCCGAGACGCGGGCGTACAGTTTGCCGGGCACGCGCATGTCGAAGCGCACGAAGCCCTGGCCGAGCAGCCGCGCGGTCTGATCGAGCCGCGCGAACTTGGTCAGTGCGCGGCGCGACTCGCCGTCGCCCTCGGGCAAGGCGAGCGTCTCGCCCGACTGGAAGCGCAGGTCCCAGCGCCGCCCGCCGACCCAGGTCGCGCCCGACAGCATCGGTTTGAGCGACGGCGCCGCCTCGATCAGCCCCGCCAGCGACTTGGTCTGGCGGTTGGCATCGGGGCCGATCACCAGCGGCAGATCGGGCATCGCGTCGATCGCGACCGGCGCGAGCACCACGCCGTCCTTGTCGATCAGCATCAGCCGCTGGCGATATTGCCAGATCGCGGCGGGCACGCGCTCGACGATGTCGACCAGCAGCGTGTCGGGCAGCCGCCGCGACACGCGCGCATCCTGCACCCAGCCATAGCGCAGCAGCCGCGCGCGGATCGCATCGAGATCGACCAGCGGCATCGCCATCGATTCCTGGTCGACCGCCGCGGCGTAGACCGTCATCCGGTCGATATGCTTCAATCCGCGCGGCTCGATATGCTTGACGACAAAGCCTGCGCGGCCCGCCGCCTCGCCGAGCTCGACGCCGATCATCTGCGGCAGCTTGATCGCGAACAGCACGACGATCAGCACCACGGCCGCCAGGATCGCCGCGCCATAGCCGGCCCAGCGGCGGACATGGACCATCGGCACCGGCAAGGTCGCCAGCGCGCGGCTGGCGCTGGTCTTGCGCGGCGCCGCCACCCGCCGGGTCGCACCCGACGGACGCTGGTGGCGTGGTGCTGCGCCGCGGCGGATGCGCGCCTTGTCGCTCATGCGAGGGCTTCCGCGACGATCCGCGCGACCAGCTCGGAATAGCTGAGGCCGACCAGCAGCGCCTGCTCGGGGACGAGGCTGAGCGGCGTCATCCCGGGCTGGGTGTTGATCTCGAGCAGATAGAGCCCGGCCTCGCCCTGCTCGTCGTCCCACCGGAAATCGGAGCGCGAGGTGCCGCGGCAGCCGAGCACGCGGTGCGCCTTGAGCGCCATCGAGACCATCGCCGACGCCACCGCATCGGGAATGTCTTCCGCCGGACAGACATGCGTGGTCAGCCCGTCGGTATATTTGGCGTCGTAATCGTACCAGCCGTTCTTCGGCTTGAGCTCGGTGATGCCGAGCGCCTGCCCGCCGTCCGGACCGCCGAGCACGGATACGGTCAGCTCGCGCCCCCTGATGTACGGCTCGGCGAGCAGCGTGTCGAAATGCTTCCACGGCCCGTCCGCCGCGGGGGCGATCGGATCGCCGTAATTCCCCTCGGCCGTGACGATCGCGACGCCGACCGAGGAGCCCTCATTGACCGGCTTCAGCACGTAGGGCCGCGGCAGCGGGTCGGCTTCGTACAGGCTTGCGCTGGCGACGACGTGCCCGCCCGGCATGCGGATGCCATGCGGCACGAGCGCCTGCTTGGTCAGCTGCTTGTCGATCGCGATGACCGAGGTGGCCAGCCCGCTGTGGGTATAGCGCAGCCCCATCAGATCGAGCATGCCCTGCACCGATCCGTCCTCCCCCGGCGTGCCGTGGAGCGCGTTGAACACGACGTCGGGGGCGGCTTCGGCCAGCCGCTGTGCGACGTCGCGCCCCATGTCGATCGCGGTGACGCGGTGGCCGAGCGCCTCGAGCGCTTCCACCACCCCCTCGCCCGAAACGAGCGACACCTCGCGCTCGGCGGACCAGCCGCCCATGAGGACGGCAACGTGGAGGGGCGTCGTCAAAGCCCTCTCCCCTCCGGGGAGAGGGTTGGGAGA
>CAXTMX010000006.1:60184-61231 GCA_964245585.1 uncultured Sphingomonadaceae bacterium
TGGGAGAGGGGCCTGGCCTGAATGATCGGCGAATCGCGAAAGTCCCGCAGACTGCCCCTCTCCCCAACCCTCTCCCCGGAGGGGAGAGGGAGTCCCCACCCTTTGGATTTCCCATTCGAGCGTCACGCCCGAATGCGCCTTGACCCGCGCGCGGACGTCCTCGCCGAGCGCCTCGATATCGGCCGACATGGCCCCGCCGAGGTTGAGCAGGAAATTGCAATGCTTGTCCGAAACCTGCGCGTCGCCGCGGCGCAGGCCCCGGCAGCCGGCGGCGTCGATCAGCGCCCACGCCTTCGCGCCCGGCGGATTCTTGAAGGTCGATCCGCCGGTGCGGCTGCGCAGCGGCTGGCTCGCCTCGCGCTCGGCGGCGATGCGGTCCATCTCGGCGCCGATGACGGCGGGATCGCCGGCCACGCCCTGGAGCAGCGCCTCGACCACCACCGCGCCCTCGGGCAGCGCCGAATGACGATAGGAATAAGCGAGCCGCGCCGCTGGCCAGGTCTCGACCGCGCCCGAGCGCAGCACCAGCGTCGCCTCGACCAGCAGGTCGGAGACGTCGCGGCCGTAAGCGCCGGCGTTCATCCGCACCGCGCCGCCCACCGTGCCCGGAATCCCGCGCAGGAACTCGAGCCCGGCGACGCCGGCGTCGCGCGCCGCCGAGGCGACGCCGATGCCCATCGCCGCGGCGCCGGCGCGCACGCGTTCGTCGTGCTCGATCGTCACCTTGGCGAAACTCTTCGGCAAGCGCACGACCACGCCCGGCACGCCGCCGTCGCGCACGATCAGGTTCGAGCCGACGCCGATCGGCATGACGGGGACGGCGGGATCGAGCGCCGCGACGAAATCGGCCAGATCGGCGACGTCGGCCGGCCGGACGAGCCACTCGGCCTCGCCGCCGGTGCGGAACCAGATGAAGTCGGCGAGCGACGCGTCGGGCTGAATCGTACCGCGTAAATCCTCCCCGGCACGGGGAGGGGGACCGCCGGCGCAGCCGGTGGTGGAGGGGGATCGCGGCTGGACGAAATGCTCGTGGAGAGCCCCCTCCAC
>CAXTMX010000007.1:0-9369 GCA_964245585.1 uncultured Sphingomonadaceae bacterium
GCTGGTCACGGTCGACTCGTCCTCGTAGTAGTAGCGGCACGCCACCTGGTCGGCCGGGTCGGTGAACGGCGCCAGCAGGAACGCCTGCGCGCGGGTCGGCAGGTTCCCGAGGAACGCGCTGGCCTCGGCGTCGCGGCGCAGTCCTACGCGCTGGCGACGTTCGGCATGATCAACCTCGTGATCGCCGGCTTCAACCTGATCCCGGCGCTGCCGATGGACGGCGGCCGGATCCTGCGCGCGCTCCTGACCTACAAGATGAGCTTTGTCCGGGCGACGGACGTCGCGGTTCTCGTGTCGCGCGTGGCGGCGGTCGGCTTCGCGGTGCTCGGCCTGTTCGGCGCGTACCAGCTGCTGCTGCTCGCGCCGCTGCTCTGGGTGATGGGCACGCGCGAGCGGATGATCGCGCGGACGATGCCGGACCTCTACGCGCCGGCGGGCCACGCGCGCGCGCCGCGCTCCGCATCCCGCGCCGCGGCGCCGGCGCCGGCGCCGGCGCCGGGTGGCTCGGCCGGCACCTTTTCGGAGCATAGCTACAGCGGCCCGGCCGGCCGGCTCGGCTACAAGCGCTATGTTCCGGACGGCGAGCGACGCGACATGCCGCTGATCGTGATGCTCCACGGCTGCACCCAGTCGCCGGACGATTTCGCCCGCGGTACGGCCATGAACCAGCTCGCCGACGAGTTTGGCTTCGTCGTCGCATACCCGGCGCAGACCCAGGCGGCGAACGCCCAGAAATGCTGGAATTGGTTCAAGCCGAGCGACCAGCAACGCGACCGCGGCGAGCCGGCGCTGATCGCCGGCATCACGCGCGAACTGATCGCGGAACTGCCGATCGATCCGCAGCGCGTCTACGTCGCGGGTCTTTCGGCCGGCGGGGCTGCAGCGGCGGTGATGGCTGCGGCCTATCCCGATCTCTACGCTGCGGCGGGCATCCATTCCGGGCTCGATTGCGGCGCGGCGCGCGACCTGCCGTCGGCGCTGATGGCGATGAAGCAGGGGAGTCGGGCGACGAGCCGCCGGCCAGGCGGGTTCGTGCCGGTGATCACCTTCCACGGCGATCGCGACAGCACCGTCAACGAAACGAACAGCGGCGAGATCGTGGGGCGCGCCGCCGCGCTGGCGGGCGGCGTGCTGGCCACGCGCACCGAGCAGGGCCGCAGCGACGGCGGCCGCAGCTATACGCGCGTCGTCAGCACCGATCCCGCGGGCCGCGCGCTGATCGAGCGGTGGACCATCCACGGCGGCGGGCATGCCTGGTCGGGCGGCCGGCCGACCGGATCCTATACCGATCCCAGCGGGCCCGACGCGTCGCGCGAAATGCTGCGGTTCTTCCTCGCGCATCGGCTGACGCTATGACTGCGATCGTGCGAGGTCGTCGATCGACGAAGGGGCCGGTGTGACCGAGAAGAGTTCAGCGCAGGGCATGGTCGACGCCTTGCTCGCCAACGGCGTGGACACGGTGTTCGGGCTGCCCGGTGCCCAGATGTATCCGCTGTTCGATGCGCTCCATGGCGCATCGCCTCGGATCAGGACGATCGGCGCGCGGCACGAGCAGGGTCTTGGCTATATGGCGTTTGGCTACGCCCGCTCGACCGGGCGGCTCGGCGTCTATTCGCCGGTTCCGGGGCCGGGCCTGCTCAACGCGAGCGCAGCGATGTGCACCGCGCTCGGCGCCTGCGCGCCGACGCTGTGCCTGACCGGCGAGATCCCGTCGGACTTCGTCGGCAAGGGCCGCGGCCACCTGCACGAGCTGCCCGACCAGCTCGGCGTCCTCAAGCGGCTGACGCGCTTCGCCCGCCATATCGACCGCCCGGCGGAAGTGCCCGCGGCGATGAACGCCGCCATCGCCGGCGCGCAATCGGGGCGCAAGGGGCCGGCAGCGCTGTCGATCTGCTGGGACACGCTGGGGCAACGCGGCGAGATGGACGATGCGCTCGCAGCCGATCGGCCCGCCGCGCCCGAGCCGGATGCCGACGAGATCGCCGCATGCGTCCGCCTGATCGCGGCGGCGCGGCGGCCGATGATCTTCACGGGCAGCGGCGCGCAGGATGCCTCCCCCGAAGTAACCCGTCTGGCCGAGGCGCTCAACGCGCCGGTGGTGGGCTTCCGCGGCGGGCGCGGCGTCGTCGGGGAAGACCGCCCGCTCGGGCTGAGCATGGCCGCGGCCTGGAACATGTGGCCGCAGGTCGATCTGATGATCGGCATCGGCACGCGGCTCGAGATCCCATTCATGCGCTGGGGCAGCATGATGCGCTGCGAGCGCGCGATTGCCGGCAAGCCGTTGATCCGCATCGACATCGATCCCGCCGAGATGGACCGGCTCGACACCGATGGGCCGCTTCTAGGCGATGCTGCCGTCGCGGTCGCGGCCTTGCTCACAGCGCTCGACGCGGCCGGCCACGCACCGCAGGACGACCGCGCCACGATTGCCGACGCCAAGGCCAAGGCGGCGCACGACATCCGCTCGGTCCAGCCGCAGATGGCTTATCTCGACGTGATCCGCGACGTGCTGCCGCGCGACGGCTTCCTGGTCGAGGAGCTGTCGCAGATGGGGTTCACCTCGAACTTTGGCTATCCGGTCTACGAGCCGCGCACCTATGTCAGCTGCGGCTATCAGGGCACGCTCGGTTACGGCTTCCCCACCGCGCTCGGCGTCAAGGTCGCGCATCCCGACAGGGCCGTGGTATCGATCACCGGCGATGGCGGCTTCCTGTTCGCCATGCCCGAACTGGCGACCGCGGTGCAGTACGGCATCAACCTCGTCACGATCGTGTTCGACAATAGCGCCTACGGCAATGTCCGGCGCGATCAACAGACCCGCTTCGACAATCACTTGATCGGCTGCGACCTCGTCAATCCGGATTTCGTCAAGCTCGCCGACAGCTTCGGCCTGCGCGCGTGGAGCGTCGAGACGCCGGACGCGCTACGGCCCGCGCTCGAAAGCGCGCTCGCTTTGGGCGCGCCCGCGCTGATCCAGGTCCGCGTGCCGCGCGGATCGGAGGTGTCGCCTTGGAAATTCATCCATCCCGCCGGATGAAGGAGTTGGCATGCGAACCATTCTCGGCCTGATCGCCCCGATGCTCGGCCCGCCGCTCGGCCACGGCGCTCCGCGGGCGGACGCGACATGAGCCATTCCCACGGTGGCCATGCCCACGATCATGCGGCCGGCGCGAATGCGCGGATGCTCGGCTATGCGCTGGCGCTGACCTTCGGCTATCTGCTCGTCGAAGTGGCGGGCGCGTTTCTGTTCAACAGCCTGGCCCTGCTGTCCGATGCCGCGCACATGCTGACCGACGTGGCCGCGCTGGCGATCGCGCTGGCTGCGATCCGCGTCGGGCAGAAGGCGGCCGACGACCGGCGCACGTTCGGCTACAAACGCTTCGAAATACTTGCCGCGGCGTTCAACGCGCTGCTGCTGTTCGCGGTCGCGGTCTACATCCTGATCGAGGCGATCGAGCGGTTCAGGTCGCCGCAGCCGGTCGTCTCGGGCGGAATGCTGGCGATCGCCGCGATCGGTTTGGCGGTCAATTTCGCCGCGATGAAGCTGCTCGCCGCGGGCAAGGACGCCAGCGCCAACGTCAAGGGCGCCTATCTCGAGGTATGGGCGGACATGCTCGGTTCGTTCGGCGTCATCGCCGGCGCGGTCGTGATCCGATTGACCGGCTGGACGCTGGTCGATCCGTTGGTTGCCGTCGGCATCGGCCTGTGGGTGTTGCCGCGCACCTGGCTGCTGCTGCGCGACACCATCAACGTGCTGCTCGAAGGCGTTCCCGGCGGCCTCGAGCTGGCCGAGATCCGCGCGGCGATCGGCGACGTGGCGGGCGTCGCCGGCGTTCACGATCTCCACGTGTGGTCGATGTCGACCGCCGACGTGTCGTGCACCGCGCATGTCGAGCTCTCCGCGGACGCCGATCAGGATCGGGTAAGGAAAGCGGTCGCCGATCTGCTGCACGATCGCTTCGGCATCGGCCATTGCACGATCCAGACCGAACGCGAGACTTGCGACGGCGCGGCCCATCTCCACCCGTGAGGCCGTATCGGGCGGGATGACGCGCCCCGTTTTCACCGCTAAGGAGCGCGCATCATGAGCACCCCTACGCCCAAGCCCTGGATCAGCGCGATCTCGCCTTACGTCCCCGGCCGCGCGACGACCGACGACGGGCGCCGCGTCGCCAAGCTTTCGTCGAACGAGAATGCGCTCGGCACCAGCGAGGCGGCGCGCGCCGCTTATGCCGCGGCGGGCGGCTCGCTCGATCGCTACCCCGATGCCGCCGCGACGGCGCTGCGCGAAGCGATCGCCGGGCATTACGGGCTCGATCCCGAGCGGGTGATCTACGGCACCGGATCGGACGAGTTGCTGCACCTCGCGGCGGGGGCGTATGCGGGGCCGGGCGACGAGATATTGTACGTCCGCTACGGCTTCTCGGTCTATCCGATCGCCGCGCGGCGCGTGGGGGCTACGCCGGTCGAAGCGCCCGATCGCGACTATGCGACCGACGTCGACGCGCTGCTCGCCGCCGTCACCCCGCGCACCCGCGTGATGTTCGTCGCCAATCCCAACAATCCGACCGGCACCTTCGCCGCGCGGGGCGAGATCGCGCGGCTCCATGCCGGCTTGCCGCGCGATTGCCTGCTGGTGCTGGATCAGGCCTATGCCGAATATCTCGACGCGGCGGACGATGATGGCGGGTTCGATCTGGCGAAGCACGAAGCGAACGTGCTGGTCACTCGCACCTTCTCCAAGATCCACGGGCTCGCGGCCGAGCGGATCGGCTGGGGCTATGGCGCCGCTCCGGTGATCGAAGCGCTGCACCGCATCCGCGCGCCGTTCAACGTCACCACCGGCGGCCAGCGGGCGGCGATCGCCGCGCTCGCCGACGCGGGCTTCGTCGCCGCGAGCAAGGCGCACAACGACCTGTGGCGGCGCTGGCTGGCCGACCAGGTTGCCGCGCTCGGCAATAAGGGGCTGCGTGCGGTGCCGAGCAAAGCCAACTTCCTGCTGGTCCTGTTCGAAGGCGCGCTGACCGCCGAGAAGGCCTATCGCGGGCTGATGGACCGGGGCTTCATCACCCGCTGGCTGCCGGGGCAGGAACTGCCGCACGCGCTGCGCATCACGATCGGAACCGAGGCGGAGATGCGCGGGCTTGCCGCCGCACTGCGCGATCTGGCGCAGGTGGGCTGATGCTGCCGTTCGCCCGGGTCGCGGTGATCGGGCTCGGATTGATCGGATCGTCGGTGGCGCGCGCGGTGCGGCATCATATGCCGACGGTGCGGCTGACCGGCTACGATGCCGATCCGGACGTGCGCGCCCGGTCCGACGCGCTCGATCTCGTTGACGACATCGCCGACAGCGCGGGCGCGGCGGTGATCGACGCCGATCTGGTGATGCTGTGCGTGCCGGTCGGCGCGATGGAGGCGGCGGCGCGCGCGATCGCCGACGACCTGCCGGCCGACGCGATCGTCAGCGACGTCGGCGGCTCTAAGACCAGCGTGAGCGCGGCCCTGCGCGCCGTGCTGCCGAACGCAACGATCATTCCCGGCCATCCGGTTGCCGGGACCGAGCATAGCGGGCCCGAGGCCGGCTTCGCGACGCTGTTCCACGGGCGCTGGTGCATCCTCACCCCGTCGGACGACGCACCCGAGGCGGCGGTCGGGCGACTGCGCGCGTTCTGGGAGACGCTCGGCGCGCAGGTCGAACTGATGGACGCGCGCCACCACGATCTGGTCCTCGCCGTGACCAGTCATGTGCCGCACCTGATCGCCTACACGATCGTCGGCACCGCTTCGGACCTCGAGGGCGTGACGCGCGGCGAGGTGATCAAATATTCGGCCGGCGGCTTCCGCGACTTCACCCGCATCGCCGCATCCGACCCGACGATGTGGCGCGACGTGTTCCTCAGCAACCGCGACGCGGTGCTCGAGATCCTCCAGCGCTTCTCGGAGGATCTGACCGCGCTCCAGCGCGCGATCCGCTGGGGCGATGGCGATGCCTTGTTCGATCTGTTCACCCGCACCCGCGCGGTCCGCCGCGGGATTATCGAGCAGGGCCAGGACGACGCGCGCCCCGATTTCGGCCGGGCGCATCCCTGACCCTGAAGTCATTCCCGCGAAGGCGGTGATCCATAACCTGCGGACCACCCGACCTGCACGCTTCAGCGCATAGGGATCCCCGCCTGCGCGGGGACGACGTGGGGGGCCTCCAGCGCGTTGATCGCCGCATGCACCCGCGCCTCGGCCTCTTCTCGCGGCAGGCCCGGCGGGATCGGATCGCCAAAGCGGAAGGTGACCGTCCCGGCGTGCTTGACGAAGCCGCGGCGCGGCCACAGCCGGCCGCTGTCGATCGCGATCGGCACGACCGGCAGGCCGAGCTGGCGGTAGAGCCCGGCGAAGCCCGGGCGCAGCGGCGGCGTCTCGCCGGGCAGGACGCGCGTACCCTCCGGGAAGATCAGGATCGAGCGGCCCTCGTCCTGCGCCGCGCGCGCCGCGCGCAGCATCCGCCGCAGCGCTCCGCTGCCCGCTTCGCGATCGACCGGGATCACGCCGTAGAGCCGCGCCGCCTTGCCCCAGCCCGGGATGTCGGCCAGCTCGCGCTTCAGCACGACCGCAGGCTCGCCGAGCACCGCCAGCAGCTCGATCGTCTCGTACATCGACTGGTGCTTGGCCGCGACAAGCACGGCGCCGGACGGCACCGCGCCTTCGATTCGCGTGGCGATGCCGAGCAGATGGCGTGCGCACCAGCGATGGATGCGCGCCCAGCCGAGCACGAAGCGGCGCAACGGTCGTGGCCCACACCAGGCGACCGGAAATGCAGCGATCACCGCCACTGCGGTCATCGCGTAAAAAGCCAATGCGAACAGGACCGAGCGGAGCAGCGCCATCGGGCGCTAGACGCCAAGCGGCACGGCAAGACGCCGCAGCAGATATTTGTGATATTCCCTGAGCAGGGCTGTCAGCCCGGGCTCGCTGCGCACCGCATCTTCAACGATGTCCACTGCGTCAGGGAGCAAGCGCGCGAGCTCGAAGCGCGCGCGCGGCATGTGCCAGTCGGTCGTCACCAGCCGCACGGTGCGGTAGCCGCGGCGCCGGACCCAGCCGGCGGTCTCCTCGGCGTTCGAGCGCGTATCGACCGATTCGCGGCCGAGATCGATGCAGCAGTCGAACAGCGCCACCGGCGTGCGCGTGCGCAGCGCCAACTCGTGCGGCCGCACGGTGCGGTCGACCCCCGAGATCAGCAGTCGTTTGGCCCGGCGCAGGCGCAGCAGGCTGATGCCGCGATCGATCCGGCCGGGCGCGCCGGTCAGCACCACGATCGCGTCGGTCGGGGCATTGCCCGCCGGCTGCGGCAGGGTCAGCGCGAACAGGACGAAGCCGAACGCCCAGACGAGCACCAGCACGGCGATGGCACGGACGATCACAGTATGTGGCGCAACGCGCGCAGCACCGTATGGCGCGCCGCCAATGTCGACAGCGCGGTGCCGGCGAAGGGCAGCAGCAGGAGCACCAGCCACGCCCACGGCGGCAAGGTGACCGAACCGAGCAGCTCGGAGCCGATGCCGGAAACCCGGCCGCCGATCAGCAGGATCACCGCCAGTGCACCGACCAGCCCCATCAGCCCGCCGAACAAGGCGTCGAGCGCGATGCGCCGCTGGAACAGCCGCGCGACCTGCACGTCGGTCGCACCCATCAGATGGAGCACCTCGATCGTGGCGCGGTGGGTATTGAGCGCGGCGCGCGCGGCGAGCACGACCGCGGCCGCGGTCGCGAGCGACATCAGCAGCACCAGTCCGACAGCAAGCCATTTGAGCGCCCCGATCAGCCCGACCAGCGGCGCCAGCGCGCTCGCGTGATCGTCGATTCGCGCGGCCGGCGCGACCCCGCGGACGGCGGCCGCGATTGCGTCGCGCCGATCGCGGCCGTCAGGTGCGAGATCGACGTCGATCAGCGCCGGCAACGGCACATCGCCGTCGAAACCGCCGTCGCCGAGCCACGGCTCGAGCAGGCGGCGCATCTCACTCGGCGGCACCCGACGTACGCCGCGGACCCCCACCAACCGGCCGAGCTCGGCGGCGGCGGCGGACGCCTGGCGGTCGCGCAGCGTGGGATTGGCCTCGACGATCTGAATCGTAAGCCGATCACCAAGGCTTTCGCCAAGCCCGCGCGCGGCATGGCCGAGGCCAAGGCCGAACGCCGCGGCGAGCACGGTCAGGAACATCATGATCGCGATGACCCAGGGCATCGGACCCGACATCCGCCCTTCGGGAAGCAGCCGACGATCGGCCGCGGGGACCTGCCACGGCGGAGTCATTTGCGCCGCGGCGGATAGCGCAGCGCGCCGGTCGGATCGCGCAGCCGGCCGTTGTCGAGCCGCATCATCTGCGCCGAGGAGACCCGGCTGAGCAGATGAAGATCGTGAGTCGCGACGACGATCGTCGTGCCGAGCTTGTTGAGCGCGTCGAACAGATGGAGCAGCCGCGCCGCCATTTCGGGATCGACGTTGCCGGTCGGCTCGTCCGCGACGAGCACTTCGGGCCGGCCGATCACCGCGCGCGCGATCGCGACGCGCTGCTGCTCGCCGCCCGATAGCGTCGCGGGGCGCGCGCCGGCGCGATCGGACAGGCCGACCCACGACAGCATCTCCTTCACCGGGGCGGCAAGCTCGCGATCGTCGACCCCGCCGACGCGCAGGGGGAGTGCGATATTGTCGAACGCGGACAAATGGGGGACCAGGCGGAAATCCTGAAAGACGACACCGATCCGCCGACGGAATCCGGGCATGCGTATGCGCGGCAAGGTGACGACGTCCTCGCCGAACAGGCGGATCAGTCCGCGGCTCGGCCGCTGCGCAAGATAGAGCAGCTTGAGCAGCGAGGTCTTGCCGGCGCCCGACGGGCCGGTGAGGAAATAGAAGGCGCCAGGATCGAGGCTGAAGCTGATGTCGGACAGCGTTTCGGCGCCCGTGCCGTAGCGCAGGCCGACATTTTCGAACTGCACGATGCTGGCCACCGCGCCCGCTGCCCTTCCGCTTGTTGCCTTCAAGCCATCGCAGAGCGTGCCGCCGAGTTCAAGCGCGCGCTTGCCCGTCCGCGACGCGCAGCCTAGACCTTGATCGATCCAGGCTTCAACCTGGATCGCGAATCAAGGTCTCGACTCCGTGATAGAGCCGGGCGCAGCGATCACGCGGGAGACGACCGGGGTGCGGAAGCGATGATACTTTCCTGTCCCGCCTGCGGCACGCGCTACCTGATCCCAGACGGCGCCGTCGGCCCCGCCGGCCGCCAGGTGCGCTGCGCCGCGTGCAAGCACAGCTGGTTCGAGACCCCCCCCGCGTCCGAAGCCCAAATCGCGGCAGCCCCGGCCGCAGCCGAACCA
>CAXTMX010000007.1:9379-58239 GCA_964245585.1 uncultured Sphingomonadaceae bacterium
GCGGCAGGCCTGCCATTCGACGAGCCCCCGGCCGGGGAACCGGAGGCCGACGCGCCGCCGCCGTCCCTGCCGCCTGGTCCGCTGCTGCGCCCGCTCGACGAAGAGGCGATCGCGGCGCTGACGGTGCAAGCCGATCGGAGCCCTTATGATCCCGCGCCGCCGTTCGCGCGGCGCCGTGGGCGCTGGGCGCTGGGCGCGCTGCTCGCGGCGCTACTGCTGGTCGCCGCCGCGGCGGCGCTGGTCTATTTTGGACCGCGCGACATCGCCGCGCGGTTTGGCGCGACGACCGAAACGCCGCTTGCGCTCCAGATCACGCGCAAGCCCGAGCGGCGGCGGATGGAGAGCGGCAACGAATTGCTCGCAGTGTCGGGCCGCGTGCTCAATCCGACCGCCAAGGCGCAGCGCATCCCCGACATCCGTGCCGAGCTGCGCGACGCCCAGGGACGGGTGGTCTACGGCTGGACGATCGCGCCGCCGGCGCGCCGGCTCGCGCCCAACGCATCGGCCGATTTCAACAGCGCCGAGATCGACGTGCCCAAGGGCGCCCGTTCGATCAAGCTGACGTTCGCCAGACCTTGAGCGGAGTACCCGGTCGGCTGACCCACCAGAGCCGCGTGCCCTGAAGCAGCGCGGCGACGAGCATTCCCGCGCCCGCCGCCCACACCAGCGCCGGCGCGCCGTAACCGCCCCGCACCAGCCCCCAGCCGAGACCGCCGGTGACGCAGAAGAACGCGACGATCCCGTTGATGCCACCGGCGACTTGGTCGCCGAGCGAGCGCAGCGAGTAAAGAAACACGATCTGCAGCCCGTCGAACAGCATGAACGGGGCAAGCGTCGCGAGCATGCCGGCCGATATCAAGCGTACCTCCGGATCGTCCGAAAAGGGCGAGACGATCGTATGAGCGGTGAGCGCATAGGTCAGCGCCAGCGCACCCATCAGCCCGATCGCCAGGGCGGCAGCGATCGCCACGCGCGGCCGCACGGCGTCGCGCTCCCCTGCGCCGACCGCATTGCCGACGCGCACGCCCGCGGCCGAGCCCATGCCCAGTCCGATCGCGAAGGCGAAGTTGTGGAGCGAGAAGATCGCCTGGAACGAGGCCGCGGCGACCACGCCGAGCTGCGTCGACAAGGCGATCAGCCAGGAGAAGCCGGCCAGCTCGAGCCCCGCCGAGATCGCGGGCACCCAGCCGAAGCGCGCGATCGGGCCGACGCCTGCGAACATCCGCGATCGGGCCTCCGCGGACAGATCGCGCACGCCGCGCGCGGCGGCGTCGGGCAACGTCCACGCCGCGCCGAGCATCGCCAGCGCGCCGATGCCCGAGACGCATGCCGTCGCCGATGCCGCGCCGACCGCGCCGAGCGCCGGCAGCCCGAGATGCCCGCTGGTCCATGCCCACGCCAGCACCGCATTGGCCGGCAGCATCGCCAGGTTGATCGCGGTCACCCGCCGCGGGCGGCTGATCCCTTCGAGGAAATAGCTCGCTGCGCACATCACGAACTGCGCTGGATAGGCAAGCGCCATCACCCTGACCACCGCCGCCCCCGCCCCGGCGAGCTCGGGCGCGACGCCGACCGCGCGGATCAGCGGATCGGCCCAGGCCAGCAGCACGCTCATCCCGGCCAGTCCGAGCAGCAGGCCGTAGACGATTCCGGAGTGGAGGTGATCGCCGCTCGCCGCATGGTCGCCGGCGCCGTCGGCGCGCGCGGACAATACGAGCACGCCCGAGAGCGCCGACATTCCCATGACGATGGTGACGAAGGTCAGCGTCCGGCTCGCGCCGAGCGCGCCGAGCTGCGCGGTTCCGGCATGGCCGACGATGGCGACGTCGATCAGCTGCATCAGCGTCCAGTTGAGGCTGGTCAGCATCACCGGCCACGCCAGGCGCAGGATGCGGCGCGCTTCGGCGGCGGTGGTGGCAGGCTCGACGCGCATCGGTCAGCCCGATAGACGAGACGGCGGAAGCGAGCAAAGGGAGGCTGCGTCTTGCGCATCGGGATCCTGACCGGCGGCGGCGACGTGCCCGGCCTCAATCCGTGCATCCGTTCGGTCACCCTGTCGGCGATCGATCTCGGCTGGGAGGTGGTCGGCTTCCGCCGCGGCTGGCAGGGCTTCCTCAAGATCGATCCCGACGATCCTTCGAGCGTGGTCGCGAACACGTTCAAGCTCGATCGCGAGAGCGTCCGCGGGATCGACCGGATGGGCGGCACGATCCTCCACACCTCGCGCGCCGATCCGCGCACGGTGGAAGGCGGCGACCGCACCGATCATGTGCTCGACGTGCTCAAGGCGCTCGAGGTCGACGCGATGGTCACGCTCGGCGGCGACGGCACCTTGCGTTTCTCGGCGCATCTCGCCGAGCGCGGCTTCCCGGTGGTGTCGATCCCCAAGACGATGGACAATGACGTTCACGGCACCGATTACTGCATCGGCTTCTCGACCGCGGTCAGTCGCTCGGTCGAGGCGATCAACGCGTTGCGCACCACGACCGAAAGCCACGAACGGATCGCCGTGATCGAGCTGTTCGGACGGCGCAGCGGCGAGACGGCGCTGCTCTCGGGCTTCCTCGCGCAGGTCGACCGGACGGTGATCTCCGAGGTGCCTGCCGATCTCGACGTGCTCGTGCCGCTGCTGGTGTCCGACAAGCGCTCCCGCCCGGCCAATTATGCGGTGTGCGTGATCTCCGAGGGCGCGAAGCTGTCGACCGACGAGGAACAGGGCGAAGGCGACATCGCCAAGCCGGCGACGCAGCGCGGAACGGCCGGCGTCGGCCAGCGGCTCGCGCGCGCGATCGAGGAGCGCACGCGCCAAGGAACCGTCGTCCAGGAGCTCGCCTATCTGATGCGCGCCGGCGAGCCCGACGCGATGGACCGGATGGTCGGCTTCGCGTTCGGCGGTCTCGCGGTGCAGCTGATCCAGTCGGGCCGCACCGGGCGGATGGTCTCGCTCAAGGACGGCAATTACAGCCATGTTCCCGCCGACACCTTGCTCAAGGGCAAGAAGGCGGTCGACGTCGCCGGGCTGTACGACGCGGCGGGCTATCGCGCGCGGTTGCTGCGCATCGAAGGCATGCCGATGTTCCTCTATTGAGCGCGGTTGCGGCACAGGGGACGCTTTGCTAGAGGCCCGCTCCTACCTGCCGCGGGCATCCTGCCAGCGGTCGTTCGATGTGCGGTCGTGGCGGAACTGGTAGACGCGCAGCGTTGAGGTCGCTGTGGCCGAAAGGCCGTGGAAGTTCGAGTCTTCTCGACCGCACCACTCAGTCCGTAGGCCAACGGGAACCGTGGGCCTGACAACGGGCGGCTCACCCGAACGGCGCAATTCTGAGGCCTCTTGTCAGTCAGCAATTTCGATTGTGGTCGAGACGCGGCGTCAACCCGCCTTTCTGACACCCAAAATCGGCGCCCGTCTCCGGTCGCCACTTTTCCGACTGCAGGTGGGTATCAGGCGAACCCGAGCATCGCGCGCTGCTCGCGCCAATCGAGCGGTAGGCGTTGATCGAGCAAAGCCCGGCGGTCAAGCTGCGCAGGCTGCCGCCCTTCGACGATCGCGGTGACGATGTCCGGAGCAAGGCAGCTCAGGCTAATCAGCCTTCCCAGGCGCGTCCGGCATCGTTCGGCACTAGCGGCTATGCTGGCGAGTGACTTGCCAGGAGATCGTTCGACAAGAATGCGGGCGGCCTGGGCTTCGGCGACGAGCGCGATCAGCTTTTCGTTTCGCACCCTTGGAGGGGCTGCGTTGGCAGGAGGAGGGATGATCAATCGCAGCTCGTGACCACGTCGAACCCGCACTGTATCACAGCTTAACGTTATAAGTTCGTCGCTCTGAGGCGGCGCGGCTTCGGCGCCAAGTGCCGTTAGTAGCGACGCAGTAGTGATATCGATCGTGACCTGGCTCTCGCCGAGCGTCACACGCTGGATGATCGCTTGCAGAAGCTTAGCCCGATCGCGGGCTGAACCGTCCCGCAATGTTGATTCAGCGTGGTCGCCGGCGGCAATCACACGCTGCGCGGTCTGTGCATCGTGATCAGTGACCAGATCATGGAGGCTCAGCCGATCGGTCAGTAGTTCGGCGACCCTGTCGCAGATGATCCGCTCAAGATCGTGAGCCGACACCCGCCAGGCGGGACCATCTTCGAGGGCGTCAGGTCGTGTGACATAGTAGCGGTAACGTCGTTCGCCTTTGTTGGTGTGAGTGGGCGTCATCGGCCGTCCCTGACCGTCCTTCAGCAGACCGACGAGCAAGCTCGGATGCTTTGCGCGGAGGCGCCTCGCCCCACCCGCTGATCGTGCTGCTATCTTGGACTGGACGCGTTCCCACAGCTCGATCGGAACGATCGGCGCATGCTCGCCGGCATGCGCCACCCCCTTGTGGAGGATATCGCCGAGATAGATGCGGTTGTTCAGCAGATGGTAGAGTGTGCCGCGCCGGAATGCACATCCTCCCCGCGGTGGACCGCTCACCCGGTGCTGGAGTTTAGTGCGATGGCCGTCACGCGTGAGCTCATCGATCAGCTCGCGCACCGAGTTCAATGCGACATAGCGGTGCATTATATGGCGGACGAGATCGGCTTCGGCTTCGTTTGCGATAAGCTTCCGATCGCGGACCTCGTAACCGAGCGGCACGGGCCCGCCCATCCACAGGCCCTTGCGCTTCGAGGCAGCGATTTTGTCGCGGATCCGTTCGCCTGTCACCTCCCGTTCGAACTGGGCGAAAGAAAGCAGCATGTTGAGCGTCAGCCGGCCCATGCTGGTGGTGGTGTTGAACGACTGGGTGACGCTGACGAACGACGCGCCTGCCTTGTCGAGCACGTCGACGATCCTGGCGAAGTCCGAAAGGCTGCGCGTCAGCCGATCGATCTTGTAGATGAGGATAATGTCGATCTTGCCTGCTGCGACGTCGGCGAGAAGCTGCCGGAGGCCCGGCCTCTCGATGGTGCCGCCCGAGAACCCGCCATCGTCGTAGCGCTCGGGCAGAAGCGTCCAGCCCTCATGGCGCTGGCTGACAATGTAGGCGGAACAAGCCTCATATTGCGCATCGAGGCTGTTGAACTCCTGCTCAAGGCCATCCTCGGTCGATTTGCGCGTATAGACGGCGCAACGAAGCTTAGTCTTCGCCTCAACCACGGCGGGTCGATCCGAAGAAGCGCGGGCCGGACCAGTGCGCGCCGGTCACCTCGAATGCGATCTTTGTCAGCGAGCGATAATGGCGATCCTCCCAAAGAAAACCGCCTTCGACCGCTAAAACGGACATGGTGCGGCCCTGCCACTCGCGCACCAGGCGTGTACCGGGGCGGATCGCGATAGATGGCGGTGGGACCTTGGCGTTAGCGTCTCCTCCCTCGGCGACGCGTGTGAGCTCGCGAGTGACAGCGTCGGGAAGGCCGCCAAACCGCTTCTCCTGCATCGTCTGCGCCATGATGCGACGCAGGAGATCGGTCGGCAGCACAGGTGCCGCCTCGTTCCCAATAAAAGCTGGCCACGCACTGCGGACCTGCGCTGGTGCCATCATCGCCAGCGCGGCTAGTCGATCGTCAAGACGAGCCACGATCAGGCTGCCGCGATACGATAGCGCGTTACTCCATCGACACTGTTCTTGGCGATCGCGTGTCCCCTCTTACGCAAACCGGTCAGCGTTGCGCGGGTCGTATGAGGCAGCCATCCCATAGCGGAGGCTAGTTCGCATAGGCTGGCGCCATTCTCCTGTCGAAGCATCTCGATGATCTGCGCCTGCTTGGTGACCGCCTTGGGCGCGGGAGGCAGCTGGGGCGGAATGTTCGGTTGACGAGCCATAGGTGTTCTCCTGTGGGAACGCAGCGCCATCGCCGCTCCCACCACCTACAGCCCCGCCGGTCGGCCGGTCGGGGCACCGCTACCAGTCGGGTAGGCAGCGACTCTGCGACACAGCAATGCTCGGTCCGCGGGGGAAGTCGAATGGAATGTCGCGGCAGCCAAACGCGAGCATTTCGTATGTCGCCAGATGGTGAAAGCGGACTGGCGGCTTTGGAGCGTCTAGTTCTCGTAAACTGACGTTCGTTTTTGTAGCCTCCCGATAATGGCGCTATCAGCCGCCTGAGGTGCGGCAGGGCGGTCGCGCGTGCGAAAGACGGTTTTCTGGTCATGGCAAGCGACCTTGGCGGAGGCGTCACGCGGGACGTAGCGGACCTCCACAGGAGCAGGGGTTCGTCGGCCGTGGTAACCCGCGTGTGGCCATCGTCAGGTCGCAAAGGCCCCGGTCTCGATTAGTGCGCGCGATCTCATCTGCGGCTGGATGCGGGTGCCAAAATCCTCGATGCCTCGTACGAAATCATCAAAGGTGAGCAGCACACCGCCCGTTCCTGGGACGGCGGCAACTTCGTCCAGCATCGCGGCAATTTTGCCGTAGGAGCCCACCAGAGTACCCATGTTGATATTCACGGCGGAAGTCGCGTCACTCATCTGACGTGTGTTCGTGGTGGCGGAGACGTTGTTGGCGGCGGTCTGGTCGGTCAGCCATTGGAGCGCCTCTCGGTCCGCACCGTCCTGATAGCTTTGCCACTTCGCTTCGGCCGCCTCATCGGTCTCGTCGGCGATCACCATCATCAGCACAAAGGTGTCGACCGTTCGTCCGGTCTTCGCGGTCGCCGCTGCCAGCCGGTCGTTGACCGGCTGAAAGGCGGTCGGCGTGTTGACGCCCTTGCCAAAGCAAAAGGCATAGTCGGCATATCTCGCGGAGAAGGCGAGCCCTTCGTCGGATGAGCCGGCGCAGATGATCTTCATGTTCCCCTGCGGCTTCGGGCTCACCCGGCAATCAGTCATCGCGAAATAGTCGCCCTTGAAATCCGAAACCCCCGTCTCCCACAGATCGCGCAGGATCTGGGCATATTCGGAAAGCATTTCGTAACGGTTCGTGAAATGCTCCTCTCCGGGCCACAGCCCCATCTGGTCATACTCGGCCTTCTGCCATCCGGTGACGAGATTGATGCCGAAGCGGCCGTTGCTGATCGAATCGATCGTCGATGCCATCCGCGCCACGATCGCCGGCGGCAGAGTGAGCGTCGCTGCCGTCGCATATATCTTGATCCTGCTGGTGACCGCCGCAAGGCCGGCCATCAGCGTGAAGCTATCCAGATTATGTTCCCAAAATTGGGTTTTGCCCCCAAACCCGCGCAGCTTGATCATCGTCAGGACAAAGTCGAGACCATATTTCTCCGCCTTCTGAGTAATATCCTTGTTCAATTCGAAGCTCGGCATGTATTGCGGAGCATTCTCCGATATCAGCCAGCCGTTATTTCCGATCGGTAGGAACACGCCGATTTCCATGTTACGTCTCCTTGGTCGGCTGTTAGCCGTGTTGTCCAGCGAGGAAGTGCAGCAGGATGGCGTTGAACGTGGCCGGCGCGGTGACATTGACCGCGTGGCCGCCCCACGATAGCCGTTCGATCGTCGCGTAGGGCATCGCGGCGGCCAACGCCTCGGAAGCGGATGACGGCACGAGCATGTCGTCGTTCGCGACGACCAGAAGCGTCGGTACGGCCACCCGGGCGGCGTCTGCCCGTATGTCAAAGGCCTGCAAGGCCTCCATCCGCGCAAAAAGTATGTCGGACGTTTGGAAGGCAGCGGCATGCGCGGCCAGCTCCGCATCGAGTTCCGCAAGATGTTCGCTGATCCATGACGCCGGATAAAGGAACAACGGCTGCGCTTTGAGATAGGCGCTCGGGCCGGACGCGCGCATGATCTCGCGCCGAATGTCGATGCAACGCACGAAATAGGGATCGGCCGCGGCCCAGCCGTTGACCACAGTCAGCGTCCTCACCCGCTCTGGCGCATCGTAGGCGAGCTGCAGTCCGGCGATTCCGCCGGCGGCATGGCCGACGACATGCGCGGACGATATAGCGAGGCCGTCGAGCACGGCGAGCATATCGGCCGCGAGATGGCGGGCGCTATACCCTGACGGCAGGGCGCCACGATCGCTCCGTCCGGTGCCGCGATGATCATAGCAGACGACGCGATGCGCATGCGCGAGTGCCGCGATCTGCGGCTGCCAGTAAGCTCCGCTCCCGCCGAGGCCTGCGGACAGCAGGATCGGGCGCCCGCCTTCTGGGCCGAAGGACTGTACGAAGAGACCGTCGATGACGGTCTCCCGCGCTGGCGCCTCAGCCTCTGCCGACATGCGCAACGCTGGCGATCTCGACCAGCAGATCGGGCTTCACCAGCGTGCATTGAATGCAGTAACGAGCCGGCTTGGCCCCGGGAAAATAATGCGCATACACCTCGTTCACCGCCGCATAATTTGCCCAGTCGGTCAGGAAGACGTGGTTGAAGGTCACATCCGCCATCGTGCCGCCAGCGGCTTCGATCGTTTTGCGGATGGTCTCGAGCACATGCCGGGCCTGCCCGGCGGCATCGCCGACGTGCGCGATCGAGCCATCGGGGTCGATCGCGAGCGTGCCCGAAACATATAGGATCCCGTCGGCCATTGCCGCCGCCGAATAGGGTGCGATCGGCTTTGCGAAGCCGGGCGGATTTATCGGTGTCATGGGCATCGAAGCGTTTCCTTCTCGCGCTCTTCACTGGACATCTGCGCGACCGCCGCGGTGAAGTCGGCGACGGTCGAGACCCATCCGAAGAAGGTCTCGATATTGTAGATGGCGGCTTGCTGGACGAACGCCGGCCCCAGTTGATGGGTCGCGTCCGCCAGCATGACGCCGAAATATTCGAGGTGAAAACCGTCGCGCAGCGTCGACTCGACGCAGACATTGGTCGCTATCCCTACGAACACCAGATTGCGAATGCCGCGCGCGCGCAAGATACTATCAAGCTGCGAATTGTAGAACGCGGAGTACCGCGTCTTATGCACGCGGATGTCGCCGGGCTGCGGCCTCAACGCGTCGACAATGTCGTAGTCCCACCCGTCGCGAGCCAGCAACTGCCCGAGCAATTCAGGGCGCGCACGCATCGTCTTCAATGCGTTCGATTTATGATAGTTGGGCGACCGCGGAGTCCCCGCCTCGACATATTCCGGATCCCAGCCATTCTGGAGATAGACGACCTGGATGCCGACGGCGCGCGCCGCATTCAACGTTTCCCGAACCCGCTCGATCGCGCCGGCTGCCCCCGACAGATCGAAACCCGCGAGATCGACATAGCCGCCGGGCGAGGCGTAAGCGTTCTGCATGTCGATCACGATGACGGCCGTTTCATCGGAACGCAGCCGCAACGCTTCCGGTCGCGCCGCGAGCGTGAACATGTTGGACGTCGCGGTCACGCAGCCTCCTCATCTGTCCGTGCCAAGCCGGCAAGACGCCTCGGGCAACCCCGAGGCAACCTGTCCAGACAATGTAGTCATTTTCTGATAAGTCAATCAGATCCTGCGTCACAATTCTGTGTTCGCGATGGCCGGCTTGCGGAGACGTCGGGCTTAGGGGTGGCGAAATCCGCGTCACGCGCTAATTGTCCCGCGCAGCCGAAAAAAATCGAATCCTCCTAAAGGCGGAAATGACCGTGGAGAAAAAGACACGCATCTACGCTCGCAACGAGGAGAAGCTGCTTCGCAGCGCGCGCTCGGTTTTCGCGACGCACGGTCTCAAAGCCGCGACGATGGATAAGATTGCCGAGCTGGCGGAAATGTCGCAACCCAACGTTCATCGCTACTTTCCAACGAAGAACGATCTTTACCTCGCGGTGGTGAACCGGACGTTGGACGAGTGGTTCGAGGATGTGACGAGCATCGATCCTGCCGGCGATCCCGCGACGGAGCTGAAGGGGTACGTCGCGCGCAAGCTCGAGAAGTCGCGCAGCTCGCCGGAATCGTCGCGGATCTTCGCGCACGAAATCCTGCTGGGTGCGCCACATTTGTCGAAGCAGCTGAAAGGCATCGTGCGCGACGAGGCGGTAGAGTTCGCTCGCATCCTCCGGACGTGGATCAGTTCGGGCCTGATCCGGGACGTCGATCCCTATCACCTCATCTTCTTGATATGGGGATTTACGCAATATTATGCGGATTTTACTCCCGAGGTTCTCGCCGTTCTAGACAAAAAACGGCTGACGAAGGCCGATTTTGCCGAGGCGGAGGATACCATCTGCCAGATATTGCTGGCCGGGCTGCTGCTGGCGCCGCCAGGTGCGGCTGACGCTTGAGACGCGCTCGGTCACGGCGGAGCCTAGCCGGAATAGGAAAAGCTTATTCTGCCGGAGCAACCTGGCGGACCTCGAAAGGGGCCAGGCGCCGTGCCCGCGCGAGAAGAAGGTAGGCCAACCCCGATACGGCCATGCCGACGATCCACGCCACATCGATGCCCTCAAGCATCCGGCCGAACGGCGCGATCCACAATCCGGGCAACACGGCGAACGGTACGATAGCGACTACCCCCGCGGCAAACGCCGCTATGCCTGGCAGCGACCATGTGCCGTATACCCCGTGCTGTTTGAAGAGTTCGGGAATGTCGTAGTGGCCACGGCGGACCAGAAAGAAATCCACTAAGTTGATAGCTGTCCACGGCGAGAGCGCGTAAAGGATGATGGTGAGAGCGAGCACGAGAAAGTCGACCACATCGCTGCCCCCTAGTGACGCAATCGCAAGCCAGACAAGGGTCATGGCGATCACACCGATGATGCGCGATCGCGCCGCCGGCTTTACGGCGGCGATCCCATCGGCGATGGTGAGAAGCGTCAGCATCCCGCTATATTCCGCCAGCGCCATCCCCGCCGCGACGACAAGGACGCTGTCGATCGCGAGGAACTTTCCGAATCCGGGCACGAGCATCTCTCCGGACGCTTCCAGCGCTCTCAGGGGATCAGAGATCTGGAAGTGGGATGCCAGCCACGCACCGAGAACGACGAGCCAGGACGCCGATACCGAAGCTCCGATCAGCACCGAAAGAATGAGCCGACCTCGTCGGACGCTTTCAGGCAGATAGCGGGTATAATCCGATATGAACGGCGCGTAGGCTATGTTGTAGCTTGCGCATGCGGCGAACTGCATCGCGAACCCGACGCCAGAAAAGCCTGCCGCGTGAGGGGCCTCGGACCCTTGCAGCGAGCCGGTCAGGATCGCGCCCGTCAGGATGGTGAACGCCGGAAGACTGACCCAGAAGAGCAGCCTAAATACCCGGTGAATCCAATCATAGCCATAAATTGCCAGACATGCCGTTACGATGGCGGAGGCGGTCAACGTCACGGAGGTCGGCACGCCAAAAACCGCGGACAGGCCGCGTGAAATCAGGAAGGCGCACACCGCGCTCTGAGCCGTACAGTTGATAAGCGTAGCGACGAGCGGGATGATCACGCCTCGCGAACCGAACTGCGCGCGGCTCTGGATCATCTGAGGCAAACCCAGAATCGGACCTTGCGTGGCATGCGCGGCCATGAAGAGCGCGCCGAAGGCGCTTCCCGCGATGCCGGCCAGCGCGGTCCATCCGAAGGACAGACCGATGCTCGGCCCAATGAAGCCGATCGATATCGTAAAGAACTGAAAGTTTCCGGTGAACCAGAACACCCCCTGATCGCCGACCTTGCCGTGCCGCTCGGAAACGGGAATGTAGTCGATTCCGTGGGTCTCGATCCCGGTCGCAGGCATTGCAGGTCTGCCTTCGGTCATGAACTGTTCCTTATTCGAGGCCGACGCCGCCATTCCGCTTCATGTCGATGGATCTCGCGACGGTCCGCTCCCGATCCGATTGTGATCTCATCGCATGAACGGTCCCCACTTTTCGTCGCTACCGGCTTGGCGGAAACATTAGCCTCGTCGTCCGATCGCCTGCGATGCCGGCACAGCTTGCCGAAAAAATGTGATGATGCAATCAGAAACCGATTGCGTCCTCCATTTTCAAATGTCACATTCGGATCATGACGTTGTAATGCAGTGAAGCGGCCATCCTCGCGAGTCGATATCGGGCGATTGCCGTACATCTTAGGAAACCGGCTCCAACATGACCGTCTGCGCAGACCTGTCCGAGCAAAACTCCAATCCAAGGACCGCGAGTTCGACGAATTACTCAGCATTCGAAAGCATTCCAGTCATCGACATATCTCCGATCTTTACCGATTGCGAAGACGCGAAACGCAACATGGCCAGTGAGATCAGGGCCGCTTGCACTGACGTCGGCTTTTTTCAAATCAGGCACCATGGCATCGAAGAAGCGATAATTCGTGACACGTTTGCCGCCGCATCGAGATTCTTCCGCAAGAGTTTGACTGAGAAAATGCGAAATCACGTGTCGCTGTCCCGGAACATCCGGGGCTACGCGGCGATGCTCGAAGAGAATACCGATCCCAATTCAAAGGGCGATCTCCACGAGTCGTTTGACATTGCGCTGGAACTTGGCGCCGACGATCCCGACATACAAAGAGGCGGCGTCCTGTACGGTCCAAATCAATGGCCGGCGGAAGACGATGACTTTCAGCATGCGCTCTCCGCCTGCTATGACGCCATGCTTGGCCTCAGCCGATCGCTTCTACGTTGCTTTGCCCTGGCGCTTAACTTGAGTGAGCAGCATTTCGATGCCTATGTGACCAAGCCGCTCGCGACAATGCGAATCCTTCATTATCCGCCCCAATCGGGCGTCATCAGCGAAGATCAAATCGGGATTGGCGCCCATTCGGATTATGAATGCTTCACTATTTTGGCGCAGGACGACATCCCTGCACTACAGGTCCGCAACTCCGAGGGACGCTGGATCCATGTGACGCCCGTTCCCGGATGCCTCGTCGTCAATATCGGCGACCAGATGGCGCGGTGGACGAATGATCTGTTTAAATCAACCGTCCACAGGGTAATCAATACATCGGGTAAGGAGCGCTACTCGATCCCCTTCTTCTTCGGGCCGAATTACGACACGGTCGTAGAAGTCCTGCCGGCCTGCGTGAGTGCCGAACGCCCGGCGCGATACCCGCCAATCAAATCCGGAGATTATATCGGCAGTCGCTTCGCCGACACCTTCGCGCATTATAAAGCGTTGCAGGGTCCGGGTCCATCCGATGCCTAGGTTAGGAGATTATTCGGTAGCGATAGATCGCTCGCGGTTTCGGCACCGGCCGCATAGCGCGTTCCGGCCTGCGCTGGTCCTCACTCGTGAGCCTTGATCTCCTCATCAAGAACGCTTCGCTCGCCGACGGCACGCCGGGGCAGGACATCGCCGTAAAATCGGGCATGATCGTCGAGGTCGGTCGATCGCTGCCTTATGCCGCGCGCCACGAAATCGACGCGGCCGGATACCTTGTCTCACCGCCGTTCGTCGACGCGCACTTCCACCTAGACTCGGCTCTGACCGTAGGTTTGCCGCGGCATAACCAATCCGGAACCTTGCTCGAGGGTATAGCGGTCTGGGGCGAGCTCAAGCCGTCGCTGCGGCTCGACCACATCGTCGAGCGCGCTGTTCGTTATTGCGACCTCGCTGTCGCTCAAGGATTGCTGGCGATCCGCAGCCATGTCGATGTCAGCCATCCCGATCTCGTGCCGGTCGAGGCTCTTCTCGAGGTGCGGCGGCAGGTCAAATCCTATATCGATCTCCAGCTCGTTGCGTTCCCGCAAGACGGGCTGTTGCGGCAACCCGGCTGTGAAGACCAATTGCTCAGGGCGTTGGACATGGGCGTCGATGTCGTCGGCGGCATTCCGCATCATGAACGCACCTGCGATGATGGTACCCGCTCGGTCGAAAGATTGTGCAAGATCGCCGCCGCCCGGGGCCTTTTCGTTGACATGCATTGCGACGAAACGGACGATCCGGCGTCGAGGCACATCGAGACCCTGGCTTATTGGGGGAAAACTCTCGGCCTCGCGGGCCGGGTCGCCGGGTCGCACTGCACCTCGATGCATTCGATGGACAATTATTATGCGTCGAAACTCGTCGATCTGATAGCCGACGCCGAACTGAGCATCATCGCCAATCCGACGATCAATCTCACTCTCCAAGGCAGGCACGACACCTATCCGAAGCGCCGTGGCATGACCCGGGTGCCCGAACTGAAGGCCGCCGGGGTTAACGTCGCGTTCGGGCAGGATTGCATGATGGACCCCTGGTATCCGCTGGGTTGCGCCGACATGCTCGAAGTTGCGGCCATGGGAATCCATGCGGCGCCGATGACTTCCCGTGCCGCGATGGCGGGCGCGTTCAGCTCGATAACGACGAATGCCGCGGCCACGCTGGGACTTCAGGGCTATGGCATGGAGAAGGGCTGCAAGGCGGACCTGGTGATCCTCCAGGCACGCGACCCGATTGAGGCGATCCGGATCAAGGCAACGCGGCTGTACGTGGTGCGGTCGGGAGCGATCATCGCGCAGTCAAGCCCACGGGCATCCTCACTCTTCCTCGACGGACGGCCCACCAGCGTCACGTCGTCGGAATATGCTCCGCCGTGAATGGGGCGGCAGCCAAACCCCGACAGAGAGCAGGGTTGGCTGAGCACGGCTCGCTGGAGAGGATTGGAAGCTGCCGCGCACTCGAAACGAGCGCTCGACGGAAATCTTACTTTCTCGGGGGCTAATCCGATGGTCACGAATGACTTGCCAGCATCACGCTCCAATCTACGCCGTCGGCTGATCGCCGGCAGCATCGTCAACGGCGGCGCTTCGCTGATCGCGCTGATCGCGCCCGCGTCCTTCGCTGCCGCCCGAGCCCAGGAACCCCCGCCGCAGCCCCCGGCCAACACATTGGGCGACATCGTCGTGACCGCCTCCAAACGAGAGTCCAACATCCAGAAGACGCCGTTCGCAATCACCGCCCTGTCGAAAACGACGCTGGAACAGGCGCATGTCGTCGATGCTGTCGATCTGAACGGCAAAGTTCCCAGTCTCGTCATCACAACGAGCGAGGGCTTCAATCGCAGCGTCGCCATTCGCGGGATCGGCTTCAACGTCCCCCAGAACGACAGCGCGCAACCATCGGTCTCCTACCATGTCGACGGCATCTACATCGCCAACCCGGTCGCGCTGAACACCGGATTCCTTGATGTCAGCCGCGTCGAAATCGTCCGCGGTCCCCAGGGCACGGTCTATGGCCAGAACTCTACGGGCGGCACGCTGAACGTGGTGAACAATCTGCCCACCCTCGATCGGCTTACCGGCGACGCAAAGCTCGATGTCGGAAACTTCAACCTGGTGCAGTTCGAGGGTGCGCTCAACTTGCCGCTCTCGCCGACCTTCGCGGTCCGAGCGGCGGGCCAGATCGTCCACCATGACGGATTTGTCAACGCTACCAAGGTTCCGGGGACCAACGGGCACTACGACATCGGCAACGAGCGGAGCGCCCACGCACGGCTCTCTGCGTTATGGCAGCCAGCCGATCGGTTCTCGCTGATGCTGCGCGCCGAATATGCCCGCGCCAACAATCACAACACCCAAGGGAAAAGCATTTACGATCCCGATCCTGATCCTTGGCGCCAGAGTTCGGACTGGCCCGGCAAAATCAGGTATCGCAACGAAATCTATACCGGAACAGCGAAGTACGAGCTGCCGTTTGCGACGCTCAAGGCGCTTGGAAGCTATCAGGTGGTTAGTCAGAGCGGCTCGATAAATGAGGACGGGCTCGATCTCCCCCTATCCATCCAGATCTATGGTGTTCCCGGCTATGACGCCGTGCACGATATTGAATATCTGTTCCACAAGTCAAGGTCTTTTACTGGAGAAGTCAACATTTCGTCACCTACCGGGAAAAGGTTTGAGTGGATTGTCGGTGCATTTTATCTTTCGACTCGCTATAATGTCGGATATGATCAATATGCTGTGAATAGTTATCCGATTGCGGATCAACCAACCTCACTGCCAAATCAGCTGTTCGATCATCTTACGAGCGAGGATCAGCTCGGCACTGGCGACTTCAACTTTTTTCCCTATTTTTACAGCCTGACGAAGCTGACGCGCGAATCTTACTCGTTGTACGGCCAGGCGACATACCACCTGGCGGATACGCTCAGGTTTACCGGCGGCTTACGCCAGACGCACGATCATAACTCCAACAACGGGATCAATTATACCGATCAACCTTTCCAGGCGGCGGCCACAGCCAAGGCCCTCACTGGCAAAGTAGGCTTGGAGTTCGATCTGGCACGCAAGGTGCTGGCCTATGGCAGCTTCTCTACTGGCTTCAAGCCGGGCGGCGGGAACATCTCCGCAAACACCATAAAGATCGGACTGCAATACCAACCCGAACGAATCAAAGCCTATGAAGTGGGTCTTAAAGCCACGTTGTTGGACAACAAGGCAAGGATAAATCTGGCAGGATTCTATTATAATTATAGAAACCTGCAGTATGAGGCCGAGGACAGCGTCGCCTACCAAGGTGGTGTCGCTAACATACCCAAGGCCTATGTATATGGTATCGAGGCAGAGGCATCGCTGATCCTGCCCTATGGATTGCGGTTTGACGGCAGTCTTACTTATGAACGCAGCAAGCTTAATTCTCATTACCTCGCGCTCGACAACGTCATCGGATATGCGGCGGACAAGCTGGTATTCGCCGCCAATCCGCCGAATGCGATCTTCACCGACCCCGCCGTGCGCGATCAGGATATAGCAGTAAGATCGGCGCTGTTTAGCGATGTATATGGCAACGACGTTCCCAATTTGCCGCGCGTCACGGCGCACGGAACATTGTCGTACGTATACAAAGCGGACGACGGCGGCAGCCTGACAGCCAGCGCGACCGGAGAGTATCGGTCGAGCTACATCAACACGGTGTTTGGCGACACGATCGAGGTGAAGAACGGCCGTTCATATCATGTCTACAAGGTACCCGGCTATTTCCTGCTCGACCTCTTCGTAGGCTATCAGTTTCCGCGTTCGCAATTTTCGCTATCTGTCGCGATCAAAAACGTCGCGAACAACGATGCCGTACTCGGCCAATTTACGAACCAATTCGGCGGCGAGACCACGCGTCAATATACGCCACCTCGACAGATCATTGGTTCGATCGGCTACAAATTCTAGATAGAAGTAAGATTCTTAAATCAGTGATGCCGCTTCTCTATACGGTCATCGGCATAATCTGGATGCTCGAGGTGATATATGTCGTCGATGATAAGTAACCCGCCCGCAAATGCCCCCCTCTTGCCGGTAATTGACATGAGTCCTCTCTTTTCAGGAGACGAAACGTCGCGGAAAGAGGTTGGCCGAAATTTGAGAAACGCCTGCATCGACGTGGGCTTCTTCTATATAGTAGGCCATGGTGTTCAGCCCGATCTGCTGGCAAAGCTATTCAAGCGAATCGCTAATTTCTTTGCTTTGCCGGTCCCTGAAAAGGAGGTGATATCCGTATCGCATTCACCGGACTTTCGGGGCTATACTGGTATGCTCATGGAGAACTACGGCGCGAAGGGGGATCTTCACGAGAGCTTCGACATGGCGGCGCGCTTTCCCGAACTAAATCAGTGGCCGCCTGGGGATGGCGAGTTCCAGGCTTTAAGCGAAATCTATCTTTCAAGGCTTACTGATGTCAGTCGTTTGCTGATGCGCGGGATCGCGTTGGCGCTTGATTTGCAGGAGAATTATTTCGATCCGATGCTGACGCGACCCATGTCGACCGTACGCTACCTCCATTATCCCAGTCAGGCCGGCACGATCGATGAAGAGCAGATCGGCATCGGGACGCATACGGACTTCGAAGCGTTGACCATTCTGGCGCAGGACGAAGTCAGCGCGCTTCAGTTGTTGGACGACAATGGAGAATGGCTGGAAGCAGCGCCCATCGCCGGCGCCTTCGTGGTAAACATAGGGGACATGATGGAGCGTTGGACGAACGGCACTTTTCGCTCGACCCGTCATCGGGTCATCAACGTCTCCGGCCGGGAACGATACTCGATACCGTTTTTCTTCGGACCGAACGAGGACACGGTGATAGCGGCGCTTCCGGGATGCGCGTCGGCGACGAAGCCGGCAAAGTTTGAGCCCGTACGCGCGCTGGATTACTCAAGAGGTCGTCTCGCTGAAGCGTACGGCACGACCCCCGCTGGATGAGAATAGAGAGCGACCCTTTGGTCTGTTCTCAGCGGTTAATCGTACGGGTCGGTCATTGGCTTGGGATGTTCAGCATCGTTGCTGGGCGGGGGGCCGGCAGCAGCGATGTCGAAACTATTACAAATTTACACGGCCGGATACGGCTAGCGGCCGTTGGTTATCGGAGGCGACCCAGGCGCGACTTGCCCAGAGGCACGAGCTCGCTGCAGGGATCATTTTATGGACGCTCCGCCGAGGCCGGGCAGTTCCCGCTGCATTGCGTGCGGGGCAGCGCAGGCTGGCAGACGGTGCTCGACGTCACCGCCATCGATCCGAAAATCCCGCTCTACACCCTTGAGAAGGGCGCGTTCGCGATGTGGGAGGAAACCGACGTGACAATCTGCGACGCCCGCGATTTGGGGGCCACCTCCGTTCTGCGCGACCGTTTCTTCGCCAAATGCTACCATGGGCGGAGATGAATGGACGTCCGTATGTGAAAAGCGCCGGAGCAACGCTCAATGACCGAATATGGGTCCTTGCCGCTAATTGCTGTCGCAAAGCGTTTAGTCGCCGAGTCTCATATCTCACAGGTGCCTAGGATCGAACGTGCGGCGTGAGTAGGAGAGCGGACGCCCAGTTGGATGCGAGCGGTAGCAAGATTGGCAATTGACATGCGACGGCCCGGACGAGCAGGCTTAGCTGGCCGCCAGTTGGTTGCGCCACGCAGAGCGGCGCGACGGGAGATCGCGTCATGCGCTTCAAAAAATCCTTGCTGACACTCGCTGTCTTTCCTTCCGCCTCCATCGCCGCGCCGCTGCCGCCGGCTCCCGTTTTTCTTATCGGAAACACCGTCGACCAGATCCAGGGCGCGAATGTCAGCGACCCGTATCGGGCGCTTGAGAACGGGGATGATCCCCAAGTGAAGGCCTGGAGCGCCGCTGAGAATATCCGCACTCGGGCGTATCTCGATGCCCTGCCCGGCCGTGACGCGGTGGCCGCCAAGCTGGCCCGCCTGATCAAGGCCACGTCACCCTCCTATGCAGGGATCATGGCGCGCGGAAGCCGCATCTTCGCTTCCTATCAAGATCCGGCGAAGCAGCAGCCCTGGCTCGTCACGCTCGATGCGTCCGCCGATCCTGGGACCCGCAAAAGCCTGATCGACCCGAATGTCATGGACCCGGCGGGCCACACCGCGATCGACTGGTACGTCCCCTCGTTCGACGGCACCAAGATCGCCGTTTCGCTCTCCAAGAACGGCAGTGAGGACGGGACCCTCCACATCTACGATGTGGCGACCGCGCGGGAGATCGACACACCGATTCCCAACGTTCAATATCCCACGGGCGGTGGCGCCGTGGCCTGGACGACGGATGGCACCGGACTCTGGTACACGCGCTACCCGGGCGACGCCGCGCCGGAAGCCGAGCGCCATTTCAACATGGCCGTCTACTTCCATAAGCTCGGCACGCCAGCGGCATCCGATCCGCTGGTGTTGTCCGCCAAGGACGGCGTGCCGCGTACTGGCGAGATCTTCCTGGACGGTCGCGCGGGTGGCGCGACAGTGCTTGCCTCAGTGCAGCTGGGCGACGGCGGCCAGTGGCAGCAGTTCGTGCTGCGCGAGGGCCAACCCGCGCTCAGGATCGCCAATTATGCCGACCGGATCGTTGCCGGCGCGATCGCGAAGGATGGCACTGTCTACGGCCTGTCGCGCAAGGATGCGCCTATGGGCAAGGTGCTGAAGCTGACCGCTCCCTACGCCGGCGGGTTCGCGACGGCGAAGACGATCATCCCCCCGCGCAGCGACGCCGCGATCGTCGATGGCGGCGAGTTCGGCTCGCCGTTGACGGTGACCGAGAGGAACCTGTTCGTCACGCGCATCGCCGGCGGTCCTGTGGAGGTCAGCGCCTATGGTCTCGACGGTGGGCATGAAGCCAAATTGACGACGCCTCCCGTGGCCGCGGTCAACGAAGTAGATGCGCTGCCGAGCGGCGACATTCTCTATTCGGTGACGACCTTCCTGGATCCGCCTTATTTCATGCGCTGGTCGGAAAAGGACAGGACGGCGGCCCGGACGGCGCTCGCCATGACCTCGCCCGTTTCCTACGCGGACGCGACGGTAACACGCCTTTTCGCGACGTCGAAGGACGGTACGAAGATCCCGCTCAACATCATCGCGCGCAAAGACATCAAAGTGGACGGCCGCAACCCGGTCTTGCTCACGGGCTACGGCGGTTACGGCGTCAATATGACGCCTTACTTCTCGGCCGGGTTCCGGCGCCTGTGGCTGGACGCCGGCGGCGTCTTCGTACTCGCCAACACGCGGGGTGGCGGCGAATATGGCGATGCGTGGCATCGCGAGGGGGCGCTCACCAAGAAACAGAATGTGTTCGACGATTTCGCTGCGGCTGGCGAGGCGCTGATCCAGCTCGGCTACACCAGCCACGACAAGCTATCCCTGCTCGGCGGCTCAAACGGCGGTCTGCTGATGGGCGCCACGATTACTCAGCATCCTGATCTCGCCCGTGCGGTCGTCTCCTCGGTCGGAATCTATGACATGACGAGGGTCGAGCTCGATGCCAACGGTGCCTTCAACGTCACTGAGTTCGGTACCGTGACGGATCGGGCGCAGTTCAAGGCGCTCTATGCCTATTCGCCCTATCATCATGTGGCCAAGGGCACGCGCTATCCGGCTGTTCTGATGATGACCGGCGCGAATGATGGTCGCGTCAATCCGCTCCATTCGCGCAAGTTCACCGCCGCGCTCCAAGCCGCGCAAGCGGACGCGGCTCGACCCATCCTGCTGCGGACCTCCGAGACGAGCGGGCATGGGATCGGATCGTCGTTGGACGAGGTCATCGCAGAGCTAACCGACCAGTCAATGTTTCTGTTAGATCAGTTGGGCATGAATGTCGCTCAAGCAGCAAGATAACCGAGGCGAACTAACCGATTGCTTTGCACCCTCAGATCGCGCGGTTGGCTGACCAGCCTGTGTGAGCCGATAGCGACTTAAAGGTATCGGAGCCTGCATGGCCTGCGATGTCGACGTGGTCGATATACTCCATCGCGGTGCGGCGGACTCTCCGGTCAACGTCTGTGGAAACAAAAGCAACAGCAACGAACAAGTGGCGGGTTTGGGGAAGCGGGCGGGGCGGCGCGGAGGTCCGGATTTAGGTCATTAGGTCTCAGGATGATTGTTACCTGATCTGACTTGGCTCGGGCAGCCTGACTGCGGCGTCATTCGATTGCTTTTCGCTTCCAGTGCTAAGCTCGCGTTCGCCCCTATCTAGCCGGCTGCAAATGTCCGAAAAGATCGGCCGTATCGGTTTGGCGGCGACCGACGTCTCTGTGCCCGCGGTGCCAACCTCCACTACTCCGATCTGCACAGTTTGACCCGGCACGAGATTATCGAGCGAAAGCATGCATTTGGCTGCGCCGCGGCCTCCCCCCTCTTTTAGCCGAAATGAGATTTTGGTAAAAACCTGCCGCAGCCGGTACGATCTCCAGGTCGGCAACGGAAATATATGTGGCGAACCGCATGAGGGCCTTTCCCCCAGACCGTCTGATCCCGATTAACGGACGGCTTGGTAGGATAGTTCGCCGCCTGTGGCTCGGCGTGCTTTCCTTTGCTGTCCTCGCCCAAATCCTTGGCTTGGTATTCGTGCTGCGCAACGCTTATTCGACCCAACCGTTGTTCGCGGCGGTCGGTCTTAGCAGCGCGGTCGAGTATGACGGGACCACGACGGTGGGGCCGATCGGCACCGAGAGCACCCGACAAGGAATTGTCGAGAGCTCGCACGTCGTAGCCATCCATGGCCGGCCGATCGACCCCGGTGCCTCGGCAGAAGCCATCGCGAAGCGTGTGCAGGCGGTCGACGGGGCAAGGGTCGAGGTCCGGTTGCGCGATCCGCATGGTGTTGTTCGGAGCCATTGGCTCACGCGATCGCCACGGCATCGCATGGAAGCGTCGCAACGCAACCCGATTTCCCTCAACCTCCGAATGGGGGTTCGGCTCTTTTTCTCCTTGCTGAGCGCGTTATCGCTGATCGGATCGGCGGTGCTCCTCCGTAGCCTTCGCTCGAACGACAGCGAGGCCATGCTGATGTCGTTCTCCTTCTTGTTCATGGCGGCCGTCATCGACCCGCCGCTGCTGATGTGGATGGGCCTCAACCTCAGCGCCGTCATTGACGTGGTCACCGGTGTCTGGTGGACATTGATCGTCATCGCCTTCGCCGCCTTCCCGACCGGGCGATTCTCGCCGCCATGGCTTCGCTGGACTTTGGTGTTTGCTCCCGTTCTGGGCATGATCCTGGCTCTCGATCTCGTGTCCGATTTCGTGACGATGGTCGTCGGCATCATTCCGCCGCTCTTCATTCTTTCTGCCCAAGTCGTCCGCTACCGCCAGATCGGTCCTGGGATCGAGCGCCAGCAGATCAAATGGGCGGCATTCGGCTTCGCCGCGGGCTTCATGCTGCTGGGGCTCTCGCTGGGCCTCGCCAACCTCACCCAGCCCGCGTGGGCCCCCGCAATCCGAAGCGCCTTCAATCTGGCGGTCGTCTGTACATTCAGCCTCGCCTTCGCGGTGATGCCTCTCGGCCTGCTGATCTCTCTGCTTCGCTATCGCCTGTGGGAGGCGGATGCCGTCATCCGCCAATCGGCAAGCTACGCCATTCTGACGCTGTTCGTGGGCTTCGTATTCACTCTCGCCGCGGACGCGACCAAAGAGGTCGTCTACTCACTCTTCAATGGGGAACATGCTATCGTTTCGACGGCGTTAGGCGCGTTGATCGCCGTCAGCGTCTTCGCCCCGGCGCGGTCTTTCGTCCTGCGCTGGAGCAGGCGGCATTTCGACAAGCCCCTGGCCCGCATGCGCGCGCTGCCGGCACGCCTTCGCCGCTGGCGCCAGGATGAGGACGCGGCCGAGATCGGGATGCGCGTTCTGGCGACGCTCGCGGCCGGCATCCATGTCGATCAGGCGGCGCTGGTCATGCTGACCCCGACCGGCAAGTAATTGATCGCCGCGCACAATATCCCTGATCCGGAATTTGTCCTAACGGCCGATAAGGCCGGGCCCGTCCCTATTTCTTGGGTTATGACGAAATCGCTCGAGGATGACGATGGCCCGATCGGGCTGCTGATGCTCGGACCAAGGAGCGACGGCAACCGCTACAATCGGAGCGAGCGGGAAGCGCTGGATGAAGTCCTCACACCGATCGCCGAGGCGCTGCGCTTTTCGCGACGGAGAAGCCAAGCCGAAATCATTCGGTCATTCGAGGCGCGCCTCGCCCAGCTCGAGACTTCCGCCGTCGTCAAACCCTCCTGACGTCAGTGGTGGTGGAGACGATCACACGCGTGGCAATTGGGCCACATAGCGTAGCTTTCGTCATGAAGGTTAAGATAAAAGTCGCCCGGTCTCAATGAGATGTGCGAAGTTGGATCCCTGCCACCCGAGGATCGAGGACAACAGGATGCTCAGGCCAGTTCTCAAGCGCAGCTTGATCGCGTCACTGCTCCCCTTCGTATGCGCGACACCTGCGTTGGGCCAAGCGGGCGCGCCTGCTGCCGGCGCGACTTCCACGTCGGGAAGCGGGCCTGAGGCGTCGCCCGCTATCGCTGTCGGAAGCGAGCCGGGCGGCGAGATCATCGTGACGGGCTCGCGCATCCCGCGCCCGTCGTTCGATAATGCGCAGCCTACGGCGACGATCGACGCCGCGACGCTGGAGAATCGTGGCTACACTGACGTGGGCCGGGCGTTGACCGATCTTCCGGGGTTCGCCGTTCCCGACAGCTCGTTGGTCGGCTCACAAGGCAATGGTTTCGGCGTCGGCCAATCGTTCGTGAACCTGTACGACCTCGGATCGCAGCGCACGCTCACGCTGGTCAACGGACGGCGGTTCGTCGGCGCCAATCCCGCGAGCGTCTTCTCGCAGGCCGAAGGCGGTACGCAGGTCGATCTGAACACGATTCCGACCAAGTTGATAAGCCGGGTCGAGACGATTTCGATCGGTGGCGCACCGATCTACGGCTCCGATGCGATTGCCGGCACGGTGAACATCATCCTTAAGCGCGATTATGACGGCTTCGATCTTGACGCCCAGAACGGCATCAGCCAGCGCGGTGATCTGGCCAATTACCGCTTCCGCGGCCTATTTGGAAAGAACTTTTCGGAAGGTCGCGGTAACGTTACGCTGAATGTCGAATATAATCGTAGCGCAGGCCTGCTCGGAACCGACCGCGCCGCCATTCGGCGGCAGCGGCAGTTTGTCCAGCCGAGCGATCCAGATTCGCCTTTTTCGCTCGTGCTGGCGGACAATGTCCGCACTTTTTTGGGGACGGCGGCCGGCCTGCCTTATTTTCGCGATCGCGGCTCGCTGGATACCAACGTGCCTTCGCCGCCGCGTGCGATCCGAGATGCCGACGGCAACTTCGTGCAGTTTGGCTCAAACGGCAATCTCGTCACCTACGACACCGGCATTCCAACGCCGGATTCGACCACGTTCATTGGCGGCGACGCTTTGAATTTCGCCGAACTGACCAATCTGCGGGTGAAGGATCGTCGGCTCAACGCGACCCTGCTCGCGCACTACGACCTCACCGACCACATCCGCGCATTCGGAGAGGGTTGGTTATCGCGTACCAAGGCAACAAATCTGCGCGACCAGCCCGTTTACAATAGCGGCTTCTTCAATTCGAACGGCTTCGGCAACTTTGACCCTAGTGGCAACTACATCATTCGTCTCGATAATCCCTTCCTCACCACCCAAGCGCGCGAACTCATCCGTGCCAATTTGGTCGCGCAGGGACTGCCCTCCACCGACGACGATGGCATATTCTATCTGGGCCGAGCCAATACCGATCTCGTCAGCGGCACCGCCACCGGGAAGCAGACGCTCTACCGCGTCGTCGGCGGATTCGAGGGCGATTTCGATCTGCTGAACCACAATTGGAAATGGGAAGTCTCTGGCAATTACGGCCGCGCGCGCAGCACTTCCTTGACCCCCTCGCTGGTCGAGCCGAACCTGCGCCGCGCGCTCAATCTCGCCACAGACGCCAATGGCAACATCGTTTGCGCGCCGTTTAATCCCGATCCGAACGATCCCACCGCGCCGCCGAACACACCACAGTATAACGGCACGATTTCGACCACCTGCGCACCGCTTAACCTGTTCGGGAACGGGGCTCCCAGTCAGGCGGCGCGCGACTATGTCACGACGATCGCGCGCACCGTGGCGGTCACCACGCAACGCGATTTCGTCGCGACGCTTGGCGGCGCTGTTCTTGATCTGCCGGGCGGGCCGCTGGGCATTTCGCTCGGTTACGAAAACCGGCGCGAATATTCACGTTTCTCGCCCGATGCCTTCTACACCCAGGGACTTGGTCGGAGCGTGCCGATCCTCGGCATCAAGGGCAGCTACACCACGAACGAGGTGTTCGGCGAGTTCCGCGCGCCGATCGTCGGGCCGGATCAAGGCATCCCGCTGGTGCGCGAACTGGAAGTCAACGCGGCCGGCCGCTACGTCAAGAACTCGATCGCCGGTAGCGCTTTTACCTGGACGGCCGGCGGCCGATGGGCCCCGATCCAAGATTTAGCGATCCGCGGCAACTACACCCGTTCGATCCGCGCGCCTGCCGTTACCGAGGCGTTCGCGGCGGATCAGCCAGCCTTCGACGGCGGTTATGATCCGTGCGACCAATCCAATCTAGAGAGCGGTCCCAATCCCGCGGTTCGCCAGGCGAACTGCGCGGCGGCCGGGCTGCCGGCCGATTTCATCTCGACAATCAACTCCGTCACGGTGCCGATCACGGTCATCGGTAATCGCAACCTGAAAAACGAATATGCCAAGTCCTTCACCGTCGGCGCGGTTCTCCAGCCTCGCTTCCTGCCCGGGCTGTCCGTCGCGGTGGATTATATCGACATTCACCTCTTCGATGTCATCACGTCGTCGTCGGCGGAAGACGTGCTCACTTCCTGCTACGATTCATCCGATTATCCGGACAATGCGTTCTGTAGCCTGATCACGCGCGATCCGGCCGCAGGCGAGAACTTCGGGCAGATCATTGCTCTGCAAGAGCCCTACATCAATCAAGGCTCGCGGGTGTTCAAGGCGATCGAGGTAGCAGCGAGCTATCCGATCGCGCTTCCCAATAACATCGGCCGGCTAACCTTGGGCGTCAATTACCAGCATGTCGTCAAGCAATATACGGTCATTGCCGCGGACGCTGGAAAGACGCAGACCAGAGGCGAAATCGGCAACAGCGTCGACCGGGCCAACTTCGAGCTTACGTTCGAAAGCGGCCCGATCACCTGGTTTAATCAGGTCCGTTACATAGGGCCGGCGGTGTTCGACGCGTCCGAACCCGCAGGTTCGCGTGACGTCCCCGGTGTCGGTAAGTGGGCGGTCTGGAACACGTCGATTACATTCAGGGTCGATGACCGCTTCAACCTCAGGTTTAATGTCGATAACGTGACCGATCGGGGGTTGCCGTTCCCGGCAAGCGGCTCGGCGACGCAGAACACCTATTTCGAGGGACTGATCGGTCGCTCATTTCAGGTCGGGGCGGGGATCAGCTTTTAAGCCGCAGCGGGAGGACCGATTTCTTGATTAGGCATGCTGTTAAGCGCATGTCGTTCCTATATCATTGCCTCGACAGGACGAAGCTTGTTATCGCATAACCATACGTGCGGCGTTTCCCTGCAGCAAAAAGAGCGATACCGATTTAGGTCGTGAGCCTATAAAACTTGCTTTCGCGCCCAGAGCCAAATGCCAGCGAATGCGAGCAGCACGAATGCGCCCGGATCGAAGCATCAAACTAGGTCATCTGGTTTCTTGTGCCCAGGACGATGGGTACGCCGAACCTTATCGCGAACACAGTAGCGGCCGCGACCACCGCGAAGATGAACCAGACGGCAAAACGAGGCATTTCCGCCGTATAAACGTGTCGGCCAACCTTGGCCATCTGAGCAAGGCGTCATCCGCCGCGGTTTTGACGCTTACAAGTCAGCTTCCCTATCGAGCCCTATTCTGATCCAGCGTCGGCATGAGCCGATACGACCTGACCGACTTCGAGTGGTGCGTGATCGAGCCGCTGCTGCCCAACAAGCCGCGAGGCGTGCCGCGCGTTGATGATCGCCGCATGCTGAACGGCATTTTCTGGGTGGTGCGATCCGGTGCGCCGTGGCGCGACCTGCCCGAGCGCTATGGCCCGCGCACCACGTGCTACAACCGCTTCAACCGATGGCGGCAGGCGGGCGTGTGGGACCGCCTGATGGACGCCATCAGCGCGGCGCACGACAGCGACATCCAGATGATCGACAGCACCTCCGTTCGCGCCCACCAGCAGGCCGCGACGGCAAAAGGGGGGTGCAGATAATTGTCTCGGTCGATCACGCGGCGGGCTCACGACCAAGATCCACGTCGTCGTCAACGCGCAGGGTCTCCCAATCCGGCTCGGCCTGACGACAGGCCAGACGCACGACGGGCAAATCGCTGACACGCTGCTCGACCACCTAGGCCCTCGCACATCGTGCTGGCGGACAAGGCATACGATGCCGACCGCATCCGCGAAATGATCCAGGATCAAGGCGCTAAGCCCAACATCCCGCCCAAGAGTAATCGGCGCTGGAAGCCTCGCTTCAGCAAGCGGCTCTACCGCGAGCGCAACCTGATCGAGCGGTTCTTCTCCAAGCTGAAGCACTTCCGCCGCGTCGCCACCCGCTACGACAAGCTCGCCGCCAACTTCCTCGCCATGATCCAGCTCGCCTCAATGCCGCTATGGCTCCGCACTTATGAGTCTACGGCCTAATGAGTCTACGGCCTAATCATCACCCCAGCCGCTTGAGGAGCCATCGGCGACGGAACTGGTTATGCGTCCGAAATGAATGAACGACCGGGTTCGGGCGGTGCGCATATCGCGTTGAATGTCCGACACTGGGTCAAAAGCTGCCGATCAGCTGCCGGTCGATGCGACGCACACTTGTTCGCGCATTATCAAAACGGCCATTGGGTGCACGGAGCTTCAAGTGTGACAGCGCTAACCCCCCGGCGCCGGGAACCTGGCCGCGCTGTTTATTGGTACGGGAGTTGCCACCGCACGTTTTGTACCTGTCCACGACATGGATGCGGCATTCCACCGCTTCGCGCCGGATCGTAGCGGATCGTTGTCGCCTTCTGCATCGTGATTGCGTCGAAAGCAAAGGGCGGGTCTGCGATGATGATCCGAGGTCGTTGCGCAAATCCTTCTGCGTTGAGGTCAAACTCCGTCATGTTTGACCCAGCTAGGGAGTTACGAAGGAGGTCCTTAGGGTAGTCTTCGGTCCGAATATCGGCCGATACAAAATGCGTCGATGGGGACGAGAGCGCACAAAGATCGGGGGCGAAACCGAACTTTGACGCGAGCGCCAATGCGCCGGCGTTGTCTCCAGCCGACTGACGAAGCGCAATCAGCTGCAGAGCCAACGACTGTTCGCGGCGATCGTTTGAGTCCGTTCGCCTTTTTGAAAACGCCGCTAGCGATCGCTCAAGCATTGTCGTCTTGAAACTTGTCGTAAACGTAGGGGCCTGTGCGGCGCTGGTCACCAAGATATACAGCAGATCGAGCGACAGGGTGTCGTTGGCAGACGCGGTATTCATCAAGGCGATAAATTGCTCCTGCGCTTGCGCCTGGGAGACGGTTTCCGCCAGGGCATCAAGGCTGACCGCCGTCATCGTGGACATGACCCGTAAATCGGCAGGCGCGCCGGATTTTGCCAGAATGTCCACAATTCGGTGTTCATATTCGGCAAGTCGCTTGCGGCCGGCCGGATCCATCGCGCTCGCATCCGCAAAGCTAGCACCGACCAGGTCAAACAGGGTTGGCACGAGAAAAAGCGATTCCTTCCCATATCGCGCTTCCCGGCTAGCGAGCATCGCCGATGGTCCAGAAACATCCTCATCATTTACCTGAACAACCGGGTAGACACCCTGCGAGGTCAGCCAACCTGTAACTGCCTCCTCGACTTTGCCGATAGTTGTAAAGTCCGATGTTGGTGAGGTCACGCAAGCAAGTGTGAGCAAGGCCACCTGACCGCCACCACCTGGATCCAGGCCGGGCGTCCGAAGAGCCGCGTCGAGGAAAGGCTGACCAATGCCTGGGCGGCTGGTCCAAACGACGCTTACCCGGGGACGGCCAGGCTCCGGATCGCTGACGATTTCGACCACGACACGATCAGTCGATGCGACGCCATTAGAACCGCAGACTGGTAGGTTGCCTCGTAGCGCGCGGATATTTTGCGTCACATCACGATCGGTGCGGATCACCGCTTCCATGGCGTTGAACTGATCACGGGCGCCCATCAACCCTGCCTCAAACGCGCGATCGCTCAATATTCGTGCAAGAGCCTTACTCTCGGCGCTGGCGGTTGGTGCTGCAGTCCACGCTCGCTCCATCGCCACGTGGGTCTCGGCCACATTGCCGCTAATCCGATAAGCGCGCGAGGCGAGCAACTCGGCTTCCCAATCGACGGTTCCGGAGCCGCGCAACGGAGATAACAACGAGATTGTCTCTGCTGGCCGCGTCGCGACCAGAAGGTTCGCTAAGCTGAGCGTTGCAACGCGCTTGTCTGAACCAACCGCAGCGGTGTCGGATATGACAAATCTATAGCCCTGTTCCGCAACTTGAAAATCCCCTAGTGATTCCTGAGCCGAGGCGAGCAACAACGTATAGTGAGCGGCCTCCGACCCCTTCGAGGCATCAATTGCACGCTGGATGAAAGGCCGCGCGGCGAAAGGATTGCCGCTGTTCATAATGCTTTCTGCGAAAAGGCGATCTAGGACCGGATCAGGCTTCCCGGTAATGGCAGGCAGTCGCGCTTCGACAAAAGCGTTGAGCTGCGCGGCAAGTTTTTGCCCATCACGGAGGCGAAGGGAATCGCGGATAGCCAACTCGGCGGGAGTTGCCGAGGGTGAATTTGCCGCCCGCGCGAACGACGGCTGTGCAGCCCAGAAAGTCGCGATCACAGCCGCCAGTAAGACAAAGCCGCCTGTGCCCGCGCTTCCGTTAAAATGGCTGGGACGAGGATTGACCGGGTCTGTCATGAATCATGCCATCTAGTTTCGAGTTCGCCATAAGGGCATATGGAGCGCAACAGATCAACGATCCCGTATCCACGCGCTAACTTTGCATCATGGAGATTGCATTTGCGGGCGCATGCTCAGGTTACCGCATATGAACATGAATGAGCGTCTGGTCTCGGGAAGCCGAAAACCGCGCGTCAGCGACCGCAAATGGGTCTTCGCGTGCGCACAGCCGCCGGTCGGCAGTCGCCCCAATCTCTACCTTCTGGGCGGTAAGAGCGGCGCCAATAGTGGGACATCACGCAATCGATCGCGGCGACGCCTCTTAGCCTACTTGCAACGGCTGGCGTCAGTCGGCCTCGCCCGTTGGGAATGCGCGCGTCCACCAGCGTCGGCCAAGCCGGTGCCACAGCAGTGCGATTAATAACAACAGGACCAGTGGCGGGCCGAGATATGCAATGAGGGTAAGTAAGGTAGCGAGCGTCCAGGTGAGCGAAAGATAGCCTGCCTGTGCGGCTTCAGACAGTCGGGCGGTCGGGCCTACGCCAGTGCCGGCAGCGTAGCTGAAGCTGATCGGCGTGGTCGAGACGCTTGCCTGCGCCCCGGTGGCTGCCACGCCGTTCTCGCGCTGCGCCTGAAGTAAGGCGGCACGGCGGGTGAGCAGGTCGTTGCGTGTTGCCGGCGGCAGGTCGCTGCGGGCGAGTTCCTTCTCGATGTCCACGCGATCGGCACCCGCGTCGTCGGCGTTCAGCTTCGCCGATTCGATTGCCGGCGCAGCATCCGTGCCGATAATTTCGGCGCCGGTCAGCGCGCCACCGGCGGCTTCGATGCCCTGCACCCCGCGCCGACCGAAGGCGCGCGCGATCTCGGCCGCTACCCGCACGTCAAGACTGGCTGCGACTTGCCCCGCTCCATCGAGACGATAGGTCATACCTGTGATCCGGCAGCGAGCCGGGGTGAGTTGTTCGCACGCCTTCGCATGCGCCTCCTGTGCATCGGATATGCGGCTGGATGGGAGGCGAAAGTCGTAGCGATAGGCGAATGCGACGCCGCTCGCGGTAGAGGCCGACTCTCCGGGGCCGTCGCGATCGGGCGCCTTGCTGCACCCGGTTAGAGCCAAACACGTTATTGCTATTCCCAGCCACCGCATTGCGATCTCCCCTTCGCAAACCACGTGCAGCCACTTATCCGATCTCACGCCAGCGAGCCACACCCGGCTCCCGACAGATGCCTGGCCGCCAATCACCGGCCGACGGCAATGAAGTGTGCGATTACCAAAACCGGCTCCAGGTCCGATATGAACAAGCGTCCGGTGTTGGTGAGCGGCAACCTGCCCCCAAATGACCAATTGTGGGTCATCGCAGCGACCATGCCAGGTGACGACAGCTGTTCCGTTTCGGAGCGTCCCAAGCGGTCGATGACGGGTAAGAGGCACGGCAGGCCTGAGAATTGGCCAAGGGTGCCCGAACGGAGCTTCGAGACACACCTTTGCGAAGATGGGCAGAAAGGGCAGGCGTGGTTAGCTGACTTCTTGCAAGAAGCTGAGAAGCGCTTCGTTGACCCTGTCGGTCGCCTCAAGCTGCGGCCAGTGGCCGACACGTTTCAGCGGCAGAAAGCCGCGAAGGCCGGGCGCCAGCTTACGCAAACCCTCCTCCTCTACCCTCCGCATCTTCACCATGCCGTCCTCCTCGCCGAAAGCGAAGAAGGAGGGCTGGTCGATCGTCGCACCGGCGAAAGCGCCCGCTTCGTCAAAATATGGCTGCATCGCGCGATAATAGTTCAGGGGTCCGTGAAAGCCGTTGCGCTGGAACTCACCGATGGCAACGAGCATGTCATCCGGGTCGACGAAGCCAGGCAAACCGACGGGCGACGGCCGGTTCAGCCCACGCGACGGGTCCATCGGATCCCAGCGCCCGGCGTCAGGCGCGTCGCCCGACGTCCAGTAGAACATGCCAGGCAGCGAGACGGCGGCATCTGCCCATTCGTCGTCCGCTTCGGGACGCATCTGGCCGAACATGTAGAACTCGTTTTTTCCGGCAGCTCGCAATTGTTCAAGGAAGCTGGGTCGAGTGATCGGGAACGGCGGCACGCTGACGCAGAACACGGCGTTGAAGCGATCGGGCCGCATCGCTGCCGCGCTCCAGCTGATGGCCGCGCCGAAGTCGTGGCCGACCAGCGTCGCCCGGTCCAGATCGAGCGCATCGAGCACGCCGACCAAGTCGCCGACGCACTGCAGGACGGTGTAGGCGGCGGCGGCGTCCGGCTTTGAACTGGCTCCGTACCCGCGCATGTCGAGCGAGACGGCGCGGTATCCGGCCGCGACGACCGCCTCCATCTGGCGGCGCCATCCGCGCCACGTGTCCGGGAAGCCATGCACGAACAGGACGGCCGGTCCATCGCCCGCCTCCGCGACGTGCAGGGTAATGCCGTTCGCTTCGATTAACCTGTGCCTGATGTCCATGCCATACGCTCCCTGCCGATTGCCAATCAGTACGACCGTCCTTATTGAGAGGCTATGGCCCGCCCATCGTTGCGAGACAAGCTGCTCGACGCGGGCGTCGTAGCGCTGCACGAGCGCGGCTACGCCGCTTGCGGCGTCCGAGAGATCACGCGCGCGGCCGGCACTCCGCTCGGCTCGTTCACCAATCACTTCCGATCAAAGGAGGAGTTCGCCGCTCTCGTGCTCGACCGCTACATGGAGGTCCTGCTCGGCGTCGCAGCGGCCACGCTGAGCGATGCGTCGTTGCGGCCGATGGGGCGGATCGCCAGCTATCTCGACGCGATCGCGGGGATCGCCGCGCCCCTGGAGTGGCGCTTCGGCTGCATGCTGGCCAACCTTGGACTGGAGCTTCCCGTTCACAGCGAGCTGTTGCGCGGCAGGCTGGCCAGGGCGCTGGACGACCTCACGATGCCGTTCGCACTAGCGATCCGCGCGGCGCAGGAGGAGGGGCAGGCGCGTAGCGACATCGCCGCGGACGATCTGGCAGTAATCGTGCTCGCCGGCTGGCACGGCGTACTGCTCCGGGCCAAGGTCGAGCGGAGGGGAGAGGCTGTTGCGGTCTTCACGCGCTCGGTGCCCTTGCTGCTGGGAGCCACCGATTGTCGCTGAGCGACAGTGTCGCCCGGAGCAAAAGCGCTAGTGCTTAGGCGATGAACGACATTGCAGGAGCGCTCTCGTCTTGGATCGATTTCCAGGGACGGCCGCCGACGTTCCAGTATGGATTGTTGCCTGCACAGCTCTTTTCGCCCGAGATGAATGAACGTCGACTATCCGGGTGCTGGAAAGTGGCTTGGAATGACCGCTACTGGGTCTCAGCACTTGGCCCGAGGGATCGAGGAGTCGCGGGAAAGCGTTCGCGATCTGGTGTCCATCCTGGCCATCCTGGCGCAAAACAGCATGCGTCCGGACGATCGAGACGGCTGCTGCCATCGTAAATTCCTTTATTGGAGACGAGCTATGTTGCGTTCCTTTCTCATCGGCCTGGTCGCCGGCCAGCGCGGCATGACGCCGCTGACAGTGATCGCCACCGCCACGCGCCGTGAGGAGATCGCCGCCGATCTGCCCCTCCAGAAACTTATGCTGAATCCCGTGATCGCGGCCGGGACGGCCGCCTTCGCGGCTGCCGAGATGGCGGGCGACAAGATGAAGACCGCGCCCGATCGGACGGTACCAATCGGCCTTGCCGTCCGCGGCATCACCGCCGCCTATGCGGGGGCGGCACTGGCGCCGCGCGATAGGCGCGTTCTCGGCGCCGCCATCGCGGTCGGGACAGCGGTCGCCTCGTCCTATGTCGGGCTCGCGGCGCGCAAGTGGGGAATGCAGCGCTATGGGCAGACCGCGACCGGGTTCGTCGAGGATGCGATAGTCTTCGGCAGCGGACTGGCTATCGCCAATCCATCGCTCGTCGCAGGCAAAGTTTGAGGAATACCCATCCTCGGGCACGCGCTGATTTCCTGCCAGCAGGAAGGGGCTTTTTTTGGAGCGCTCGAACGTCACCGAGGTCCGCTGCAGAAGCGGCGCCTCGTCGCACATCCGCGATAGCCCTTACGTCCTCGTTGCGCTCCGTTGCATGAGCGGGCGGAATGCTTTCCACCTGTGCGATGTTATCACGCGAAGCGACGGGCGACCTGGAACCTGCCGTATGGCGAAGATGTACGGATGTCCGGTTCCGGGAAGCGCCTGAGCGCCTCTGAACGTCCACTTAGGGTCGTTCCGCGCCCGCTATTACCCTCCCATATCCGAAGACTACCAGGTCCCTTCCTTCATCCGGCGCTGTCGCTCGACTTCCGCCGTGCTCGTGCTCGGCGTGGGGTGGCCGGCGATCGGAATCGGCCCCGCCGGTGCCCAACGCGTGACGATTACGCCCTTACTACCGACCTGCTGATCGAGCAGGCGTAGCGCACCCGGCGGCGTGCCGTCGCCGAACAGGCGCTTGCCCGAACCGAGCACGATGGGGAAGGTCATGAGCACCAGTTCGTCGATCAGCCCGGCGGCTAGGAGTGGTGGGTAGAGCGTCGACGAGCCCTGGATCAGCAGGTCGGGACCGTCGCCCTCCTTCAGCGCTCGCACAGCGGGTATGCCGTCGAGGCGGTGGCTGTTGTCCCAATCGAGCGGCTGGTCGCTATGTGTTAGGACATGCTTGTCGGCCGCAGTCAGCGCCTCTCCCATCCCAGCCATCTCGCCTTCGACGAACGGCCAATAGGCCGCGAAGATGTCGTATGTCCGCCGCCCGAGCAGCAATGCGTAGGGCGGGTTGAACAGCCCGCCGAGCACTGGGTCGATCACTTCGTCGCCGACGCCGAACACCCAGCCACCCTGGCGGAAGCCGCCGGTCGGGTCTTCGGTCGGTCCACCGGGTGCCTGCGTCACACCGTCCAGCGAGACGAACGCCGCGCCAGTCAGCTTTCGCATCGAGCATTTCCCTTCATAGCGGATGCCTCACCGATACTTGACCGGAACGTATCGAGCAGCAAGCGGCCAATCCAGGCTGACAAGCCGCGGCTGAACAAACGACCGCTTCTGAGGAACGGCTCAACGTCGCTGAACGTCGCCTACTGGGTCTTCGCCTGCCCATGAAGCGACGAGAGACAAAGCCAGCTGGCGCTGCGTTGAAGCCGTATTGAAGCTGGCATCATAGGCGTGCGGTCTCCAGACGAAGAAACTGAGAGGCCAGCTCGCGTCCCAGCGCCCTCAAGTCGCTATCATCCCAATCATCGATCCGCCGTCGCTCCCGGCGCGGTTGGCAGGTACCAGTTAATCGACTCCTGCCGCAGCAAGCCCTTCGCGAACCCGGGCGAGAGCGGCGTCCGCCGGCGCGGTTTCACCGAGCAAGGCGAAGGTGCCGTTCATGGCAAACACGCAATGGCCGTGCACAACGGCTAGCAGCGAGCGCGCGAGCGCCGGTGCCGCTCCCCGTCTGCCCGCAGGCAGCGCGGCCTCGACCTCGGCGAAGACCAGCCCCGTCAGCCGCTCCAGAGCCTCGGCATACCATGCGGGCATGGCGGTTCTCTCGGGCAGGCGGTGGTCATAAATCGCCGCCCATCCGTTGCGGTGTGCTGCCGCGAAGCCGAAATAGCCGCGAACCAGGCATGCGATGCGATCCCCGGCATCTGGTCTTGCGAGTTGCTCGCGAAGATGCTCGGTCCATAACTTTAGCGTGCGTGCGTTGACCGCTAGGACGAGGCGGTCGTGGTTGCCGAAGACGTTGTAGATCGTCCCGATCGAATAGCCGATCCGTTTGGCGACTTCCCGGGCCGAAAAGCGAGCAAAGCCGACCTGCTCCATCTGGCGATGACCTTCGTCGACGATCATGGTCTCAAGCTCGCTGCGGGTATGGTCCGATCGGCGTGCCATCACTTCTCCTGAAATGATCACTGCTCAAAATCTAATTGAACAGTGATCATTATGGCGATAGGCACGATGCCATGCAAGGGGACGGAGTGATTCGATGATCGGATTTTTTCTCTGGGTGGCGGTCGTGGCGTCCGGCTGGAAGATGTGGCGTCGGCTAGGCGAAGCCGAGACCCGGCTCGAGCTGCTGAGTGATCTTGTTCTCGCACGCGAAGAGCAGGCTCTGCCGCAGCACATCGAGCCGCAACCCGCCATGCCCTCTGAAATGCCCGTCGCCGAGCCGGAGATTGCGGATGCCATGGTATCCGCGCCCGTCGCGCCCGAACCCGAGCCGGCGCCCGCTCTTTCGCCGGCGTCGATCGCCGCGCCGCCCGCGCCTGCGCCGCACCCGGCGCCACCAGGGCATTCCGCACCCCGCCGGGCGGCGTCGTCGATGTTCGAGGAGATGTTCGGATCGCGCCTGCCGATATGGGCCGGCGGCATCACGCTGGCGGTCGCCGGATTGTTCCTCGTCAAATATTCAATCGACACCGGCCTGCTGTCACCGCCGGTCCGGGTCCTCCTCGGTCTGGCTTTCGCCGTCATGCTGGTCGTCGGCGCGGAAGCGGCGCGGCGCGTTCCGGCGGTGGCCCGCGACCCGCGCGTTGCCCAGTCGCTCGCCGGCGCGGGCATCGCGGTCGGCTACACCTCGCTTCTGATCGCCGCCAACCTCTACCATCTCGTCAGCCCCGGAACGGCCTTCTTCGGGCTTGCCGCCGTGACGATCGCGGCGATCGCGCTGGCGCTGCGCTTCGGTGCGCCTTCGGCCGTACTCGGCCTGGTCGGCGGCCTTTCCGCGCCGGCACTGGTCGGCGGGGCGGAGACGAACGCGCCGGTGCTCGCGCTCTATCTGATGCTGGTGATCGCCGCCCTCGCCGGCGTGGCCCGCCGTCAGGGCTGGCGGTGGCTTGCGATCGCCGCGACGATCGGCGGCTTCGGCTGGGGCGCTGCGCTGATCGCGACCAGAGTCATCGATGTGGCGAGCGCGGGCGCCACGGGCTTCTTCCTGCTGCTGCTGGCCTTCGCCGTGCCGGTGATCGCGCTGGGCCGCGACGACGACGCTTCGGCCCGAACGGTGCGTCTTGCCACCGTCGCGGCGGCGGCGGTGCAGCTCGCGCTGCTCGTCGGCCAAGGCGGTTTCGCTCCACTGGAGTGGGGGTTCTACGGGCTGCTGTCGATCGGCGCGACGATCGTCGCGCGGATCGACGCGGGCCAGCGCATGCTGCCGCCGCTCGCTCTGGCGGTGGCGTTGGCGACCGTCCTCGTCTGGCCGGCGCCCCCTGCGGACACCCTGACGTGCGTCGCGATGGGGATCCTGCTGATCTTTGCCGCGCCCGCCCTACTCGATGCCTGGCACCCGGCGCGCGGGTATGTCGCCAGCGTGCAGGGCGTCGTCGCGACGCTGGGCATGTTCACCGTCGTCTGGGTCCAAACGCCGACGTTGTTGGCCGATGCGGGATGGGCGACACTCGCCGGCCTCCTCGCGCTGCTGCCGGCAGCAGCTGCGGCGCTGGGCTGGAGCCAGCCGGCGCGCCACGGGGACGAGCGCTTCGCCATGCTCGTCGCCGGCGCAGGCGCGCTTGCCGGCATCGCGATCGTGTTCGCGGTTCCCGTGTGGCTGCTCCCTCCGGCGTTCGCCGTGCTGGCACTGGCGCTGATGATCGTCGCGGTTCTTGCCGACGATCCGCGCGTCGCGCAGCTGACGATGATCGCCGGTGGGGTTGCCGTGCTGTCCGTCGCCACGTCCGCGCACGTCGATGACGAGTTCGCCCGGGCCTTTTCCGGCGCCGGACCGGCTTCGCCGTCCATTGCCTTCTGCCGTTACGGCGCGACGGCGGCCCTGCTCGCGATCACCGGGCTGCTCGGTCGCGATCGACGGGCGGACGCGCAGTGGTTCGTCGCGGCCACGCTCGCCGCCGCGGCGGGTCTGGCGCAGGTGCTCCCGCCGATGGCGCTGCCCGCGATGTTCGCTCTCGCTGCGCTGGGTCTTGCCTTTGCCCCCGCGCGCGGCCGACCGGCGCTCCTCGCCGCGGCGTTGCTGACCGGGATCGCGATGCTGTCTCCGCTCGCCCATGTCCTGGCGGCGGTCCTGCCGGGTCTTGCCGGTCGGCTGGTCCTGGTCGATGCGCTGCCCGCGCCCGCCGTCGCCGTGCTGCGCCTCGCCGTTCCGGGCGCGCTGCTCACGCCGATTGCGTGGCGGCTTGCGCGTTCGGATCGTCCGCTGGCGGTCATCCTCATCGCCTACGCCGGCACCGCGATCGCCGGGGCTCTCTATGTCGGCTTCAAGCAAATCTTCGCGATCACCGGCGTCGGCGACTTCATCGAGCACGGAATGGCCGAACGGGTTTTGCTGACGCAGCTGCTGTTCGCGGCCGGCGTGGCGGCATGGTACTGCGCCGGCCGGCATCCGATCGCTCGGCGGGTGGCGCGGATCGCCACCGCGCTAGCCTTCGCGCGGCTCCTCTGGTTCGACATGCTGCTGTGCAATCCGCTGGTCGTGTTCCAGTCGGTCGGGTCCTGGCCGCTCGCCAATCTGCTGATCCCGGCCTACGGATTGCCGCTGCTGTGGCTGGAGCACGCCAGGCGCCGCGAGCCGGAGATCGCCGCGCGGTTCGCTGGGGTCGCGACCGGGGTCGCGATGGCGAGCGTGCTGATGCTCGTGGCGACGACGCTGCGCCAGCTGTTCCACGGTTCCATCCTGACCGATCCGGGCGTCTTGCCGAGCGAGGACATCGCGCGCTCGCTCACTGGCATCGCGCTGTCGATCGGCTTTCTGCGCTACGGCATCGGCCGCGGCGGGCAGGTGTGGCGGATCGCCGGGCTGGCGCTGATGGTGCTCACGGTGCTCAAGGTATTCCTGGTCGACGCCGCAGGGCTCGACGGGCTGCTGCGCATCGCCAGCTTCATCGCGCTCGGCTTCAGTCTGATCGGGGTAGGCTGGCTGTACAATCGCTACCTCAGCGCAGCGTCACATTAACCAAACCCCGCTAGAGGCAGGCCCATGTCCGCTCCCCAAATGTCGCTGCTCGCCCGCCGCCGCTTCGCGCCGCTGTTCGCCACACAGTTCCTTGGCGCCTTCAACGACAATCTGTTCCGCTCGGCGATGCTGTTCCTGATCGCGTTCACCCTGCTGGCGGGCGATGCGGAGCGCAGCGCGCTCCTCGCGGTGATCGCCGGCGGCGTGTTCATCCTGCCCTATTTCCTGTTCTCCAGCCTTGTCGGGCAGCTCGCCGACCGCGTCGACAAGGCGCGCCTCACCCACGCGGTGAAGCTCGCCGAGATCGCGATCATGGCGATCGGCGCGGTTGCGCTTGAGCGGGGGTCGATTCCGCTGCTGTTCGCCGTGCTGTTCGGGATGGGCGTGCATTCGACGTTCTTCGGCCCGGTCAAGTATGCGCTCCTGCCGCAGCATCTCGGCCGCGACGAGCTAATGGGCGGCACGGGCCTCGTCGAGGCGGGCACCTTCCTGGCGATCCTCGCGGGACAGCTCGCGGGCGGGCTGATGGCGACGGATCACGCGGCGGCGGCGATTCTCGGGGTCGCGGCGCTCGGCCTGCTCGCAAGTCTCTTCATCCCGCACGCGCCGCCCGCGGCCGACCGGCCCGCGCTCGATCTCAACCTGGTCCGCGCGACCGCGGCGATCGTGCGCCACAGCCGTTCGAGCCGGCCGCTGTTCCTGTCGATCCTGGGCATCAGCTGGTTCTTCGCGCTGGGCGCGGTGCTGACCCAGCAGTTCGTCCCGCTGGTCGAGGGGATTAACGCCGACGAGACGGTCGCGGCCTTGTTCTTGGGCCTGTTCTCGGTTGGCGTCGCCGTCGGATCGCTGATCGTCGGGCGCCTGCTCAAGGGCGAGATATCGGGCCGCTACGTGCCGATTTCCGCGCTGATCATGGCCGCCGCGGTGGTCGACACCGCTTTTGCTGCGCATGCCATCGCGCCCGCCGCCAGCCATGTCGGCATCGGCGGGTTTCTGAGACTTCCCGGCAGCTGGCGGCTGACCTTCGATCTGCTGCTGACGGCGGTTGCCGGGGGCGTCTACATCGTCCCGCTCTATGCCCTGCTGCAGACGCGCGGCGATCCCGCCAGCCGCTCGCGCGACATCGCCGCCAACAATGTGATCAACGCCGCAGCGATGGTCGCGGTGTCGCTGGCGGTCGCGCTGCTGCTCGCGGCGGGGACCAGCGTGTCGAGCGTGTTCCTGATGCTCGGGCTGCTCGGCCTGGTCGTCGCTCTCGGGGCCTGCGCGCTGCTTCCCGAGACGGTGATCAAGTCGATCGTCAAGGGACTGCTGCGCCTCGCCTATCGCGTCGAGGTGATCGATGCGCACAACATGCCCGCGCCGGGCAGCCGCGCGGTGATCGTGGTCAACCACGTCTCGTTCCTCGACGGACTGCTGCTCGCGGCCTTCCTACCGGGCAAGCCTACCTTCGCCGTCCACACGCGCATCGCTCGGGCGTGGTGGGTAAGGCCGTTCCTTCGTCTGTTCGACGCCTTTCCCGTCGACCCGACCAATCCCCTGTCGGCCAAGGCGATGGTCAAGGCGGTGCGTGAGGGGCGCACGCTGGTAATCTTCCCCGAGGGTCGGATCACGGTGACCGGCGCGCTGATGAAGATCTTCGACGGTCCCGGTATGGTCGCCGACAAGGCCGACGCGCCGATCGTCCCGCTGCGTATCGACGGCGCCCAGTTCACGCCGTTCTCGCGGCTGCGCGGCAAGGTGCGGCTGCGGTGGTTCCCCAAGATCCGCCTCACCGTGCTGCCGCCGCGGCGTTTCGTCATCGATGGCGCGATGTCGGCGCGCGAGCGCCGCGCCATCGCGGGGCGACGCCTGTACGATGAGATGAGCGAGATGATCTTCGCCACCTCGAACATCGATCGCACTCTGTTCACAGCCCTGCTCGATGCCGCGCGGATTCACGGCTGGAACGCGCCAGTCGTCGAAGACGTCAGCCGCGAGCCGCTGAGCTACCGTCGTCTCGTCGCCGGCGCGCTGGCGATGCAGCCTGCGCTCGACCGGAGTACGCAGGCGGGCGAGGCGGTCGGCCTGCTGCTGCCCAACATCAACGGCGCGGTGGTGAGCTTCTTCGCATTGCAGGCCGGCGGGCGCGTGCCGGCGATGCTCAACTACACCGCCGGCCTCGCCAGTCTGAACGCGGCCTGCGGGGCGGCGGCAGTCCGTACTATCGTCACCGCCCACGCCTTCGTGGACCAGGCAAAGCTCGGCGACGTCGCCGCCGCGCTCGGCGCGGGGCGCCGGATCGTCTATCTGGAGGATCTCGCCGCCGGCATCGGCAAGGTGGCCAGGCTGCGCGCCTTGCTCGCCAGCCGGTTTGCCCGCGCGCGCCACGCGCGGCTGCGCATCGATCCCGCAGCGCCCGGGACGATCCTGTTCACCTCGGGCTCGGAAGGACTGCCAAAGGGCGTGGCGCTCAGTCACCGCAACCTCGTCGCCAACTGCCAGCAACTGGCGGCGCGGATCGATTTCAACTCGAGCGACGTCGTGCTCAACGCGCTGCCGGTGTTCCACAGCTTCGGACTCACGGGCGGCACGCTGCTACCCATCCTCAACGGTATCCGTACGCTGCTCTACCCGAGCCCGCTCCATTACCGCATCATTCCTGCGCTTGCCTACGATGCCAACGCGACGATCCTCTTCGGCACCGACACCTTCCTCGCGGGCTATGCGCGCATGGCCAGCCCTTACGATTTTTACAGCGTCCGCTACATCTTCGCCGGCGCGGAGAAGGTGCGCGATGCGACGAGGCAAGCCTACGCCGAGCGCTTCGGGCTGCGCATCTTCGAAGGCTATGGCGCGACTGAGGCCGGCCCGGTGATTGCGGTCAACACGCCGATGCATTTTCGTGCCGGATCGGTTGGCCGGTTGCTCCCGTCGATCGAGGCGCAGCTCGATCCGGTGCCCGGCATTGCCGAGGGAGGGCGCTTATCGATCCGCGGCCCCAACGTCATGGCCGGCTACTACAAGGCCGACGCGCCAGGGCTGCTCCAGCCGCCCGCCGAGGGCTGGCACGACAGCGGCGACATTGTCACCATCGACGAGCAGGGCTTCGTCACCATCCGGGGGCGCGCCAAGCGCTTCGCTAAGATCGGCGGTGAGATGATCTCGCTGCCCGCGGTCGAGGATTATGCAGCCGCGGCCTGGCCGGGCTTCGATCATGCCGTCGTGGCGCGGCCCGACCCGCGCAAGGGCGAGCAACTACTGCTGTTCACCACCGCGCCGATGGCCAGTGCCCGCGCCTTGCTTACGTGGGCGAAGCAGAACGGCGTTACAGAACTCGCGATACCGAAGGAAGTGCGCAAATTGGATGCGCTGCCGGTGCTGGGAACTGGTAAGCTTGACTATGTCACGATGGGACTGATGGCGGACATGCCAGAAACCGGCTGATGACGCGTAACGCCGCCACCTAAGGCAACTTCTTCGTCAGAGTGCGCTTGTTAGCTTTACCATCCGGAAGGAGCCAGCCGGCTCATTCCGGCCAAGCCGAGCGCAAAACGGAAGCTAAATGAGTGTCTGGTTTCGAAAAATGCTATAGGCGGCCTGGACGTCCGGGAATGGGTCAAGCCGTCACACGCAAGGGGCACATCCCCATAACGGTCGATCGTCAGCCGAGCGCCGCTAAAGAAATTAGTTGCGTCGACAACTTGCGCAACCTTGTCCAATATCTTCACTTTCCCGTGCTGTCACGCTGGCGCATGACTGAGCGCGGGGGAGAGTATTGATGAAAATTGGCTATCTTGCATTCGGTGTGTTCGTCGCTGGCCCCGCCTTAGCGCAAAGCGCGCAGGGCGATGTTGCGGTGACGATCTATAACGACAATCTGGGGCTGGTGCAGGATGTGCGGCAGCTTAGCATGCCGGCCGGGCGGGCGCGCATCGAATTTCCCGACGTCTCGGCCCAGATCCGCCCGGAGACCGTGTCCCTAACAGGCGACGGCATCGGCATCGTCGAGCAGAATTTCGACTATGACCTGCTGTCGCCGGGCAAGCTCATGGAAAAGGCGATCGGCAAGCAGGTCACGATCGTACGCACCAATCCCGCGACCGGCGCCGAGATCCGAGAAGTCGCGACCGTTCTGGCGACCAACGGCGGCGTGGTGTTGCAGATCGGCAACCGGATCGAAGTGCTGCGGGACGACGGCTTGCCCGTGCGCGTCATCTTCGATCGTGTCCCCGAAAACCTGCGTGCGCGTCCGACCTTGTCGGTCACGCTGGCGAGCGCGCGAGCGGGCACGCGGCCGTTGACGCTCAGCTATCTAACCCCGGGGCTCGGGTGGAAGGCCGATTACGTCGCCTTGTTCGCCCCCGACACCGGACGCATCGACGTGCAAGGCTGGATCACGCTGAGCAACACCACCGGCACCAATTTCACCAACGCCGATGTCGTGATGGTCGCGGGCTCACCCAGTCGGCGCGACGGCGGCGGATATGAGCGGGAACAGCGCAACATCCGCCGCGCGGGCGTCGAGAGCAGCGATCGCGCCCGGCTCGGCGACTATTATCTCTATCCGCTGCCGGCGCGCACCACGATCGCCAATGCGCAGACAAAACAGGTCAGTTTCCTGGATGTGCACGGCGCCGCCGCCGAACGCGCATACGAATATCGTGTCCCGTGGATGACGACGCTCAGCGAACCGCAGAGCGCGGACAGCGTCATCAAATTTTCGAATTCGGCCAAGGGCGGCCTAGGTGATCAACTGCCGGCGGAACCGTGCGGGTCTATATCCGCGACGCAAGAGGAGTGCCGCAGTTTATCGGGGAAAATACGATCGGGCATACCCCAATGGGATCGTCGATCGGGCTTAAGACGGGCGAGGCGTTCGACATTAAGGTCAAGCCGGTGGTGGTCAAACATGAACGTATCCCGAGCGACGAGTGGGAGCGCTCCGAACGCTACCGCATAACCGTGACGGGAAGCGTGACGCGCGCGTATGAGGTTACTCGCGAGGTCAATCCGATATTCTGGCGAACGTCGATGAGCTATACCCTGACCAACGCCAGCCCCAAGGCGGTGACCGTCGATCTCACGCAGGCCGCCTCGAGAATGTTTGGCAGGACACGCGGGTGCCGAGCGAAAGCATCAAGGGCGAGCAGCGCTCACCGGACGAGCGCGTCTGGCATGTCGCCGTCCCCGCAAATGGCGAGACCGTGCTCACCGCCGCCTTCGACACGCGTTACTGAGCATGCGCTGGGCGCCGGGCGCGCTGGCGTTGGTGCTGCTACCAGCAGCGGCATTGGCTCAGCAGGTCGTCACGTCGAACAGGCCTGACGGCGTTTCCGTCACGGTCTATCGCGCGCCAGATCGCGGCAGCGGCGAGGCGATCAATCTCGGCTGGCCGGGTGGTTACGCGCTCATCACGGAAACGCGGCAGGTGACGGTGCCCGCGGGGGTCAGCATCGTGCGGTTCGAAGGGGTCGCCGAAGGCATCATTCCGGTAAGCGCGATTGTCAGCGGCTTGCCAGGCGGCGTGATCGAGAAGAACCGGGAAGGCCTGTTGCTTTCGCCCGCCGCGCTGATCGATGGCACGCTTGGCCGCCGCGTCCATCTCAAGCGCACCGACCGGGCTACCGGCAAGGTGACAGAAGAAGATGCGGTCGTGCTGGCGGGGCCGGCGGGCGGCGTGGTGCTGCGTACCGATAGCGGGATCGAAGCGCTCGGCTGCTCTGGCCTGGCCGAGACGCTAGGCTACAGCAGCGTACCCGCAGGCCTTTCGGCGAAACCGACGCTGGCTGTCACCACCCACAGCGATCGTTCGGCGATGGTGACGGTAACGCTTAGCTATCTCGCCGATGCGTTCGACTGGCAGGCCGATTACGTCGCCGAAATGGGTGCTGATGGGCATACCCTGGATTTGTTCGCTTGGCTGACGCTAGCCAACGGCAACGCTGAAAGCTTCGTCGCTGCACGCGTCCAGGCGATTGCGGGCAAGCCCAATCGCGAAGACGAAGAGGAGCAGGGTATTGCTTTGCCGCAGTTGCAGCTGTCGTGCTGGCCGCGTGGCGACACCAGCAGCGCTCCTTACGCCGCTCCGCAGGAGATAAGTTCCGACGACTCGAACTATGGCGCAGATATCGTCGTCACCGCTATGCGTCGCAGTGAGTTGAGGATGGCATCACCGGTCGCGGTGATGACCGCGACCCAGGAAGATCTGGGTGACTTGAAGCTGTATCGCATCCCGGAGGTTGTAACCGTAGCGTCTAATGCGCAGAAGCAGGTTGCGTTGCTTGTCAAAAAGCGGGTGCCTGCGGTGCGGTCCTATCAAGCCGATCTCAGCCTTGGCGGGGAGGCCGAGGATCAGCCGGTTCACATTCTGCTACGCATGACGAATGTGAAGGAGCGAGGGCTGGGCTTGCCGTTACCCTCGGGAGGCGTCGCGCTATTCGAGACGGCCGGCGGACGGCCGATGCTCGTTGGCGAGAGTCGGATCGAAGACCGTGCGATCGGTGAGGATGTCGAACTCGTGGTCGGCGAGGCTTTTGACGTGCGGGTAGCCCAGCACCTCGTCGAGACGACAAAGAAAGATGCAGCCCGGGAAGACGACGACCGCCCGCTGACATACGAGGTCGAACTAAGCAACGCTCGATCCAGCGCAGCCGAGGTCGAAGTGCTTCTCCGACGCTATAATATGTCACGTCGCCTGACGAACCCGAGCCAGAAACTGGGAACGAAGGATGGACGTATCATGTGGCGTGCGCGCGTTCCAGCGAACGGACGTGCGGTGCTGCGGTACGTGCTTATGCCTGAAAGCGGTAACAAGGCCGATGAGACTGAATAGGATCGTCGTACTGAAGCCACCGAGGCGGGGCACCTGATCGTCGCTTAACCTTAGCATGAACGAATGTCGGATTTACGGCGTAGGCAAGATCGGGTGAATGGCCGGAAGTGGGTCGTTACGGCCGCGGCTGTTGGACGGCAAGTACCTATATGCGGACGCTCCCGCCTCTCCGCAAACCGGACAACCATCTACCGCTCGGAAGATGCAATGAATGGATGCCTGCGCGAGGCTTGGCATCTGACCTTCATGCGATCATCATAACCACAGCTATGGGGAGGACGATGATGAAGCGATTTATAGGCTTGGCCATGCTGGCGGCTGTTGCACTGCCCACGCAAGCGTTCGCCGACGCCTCCGCCGAAGCTTGGGGAAAGTGGGCCGATCGCGCCGACCTGGTGTCCAGCCGCCTCGTTGAGATTTTCTCCGACCCGGCGGAAAAACTGAGCAAGGACCAGAAGCGCGCCAATTCAGAATATATCATCCGCACCTGCAAGGGCGCCGGGCCGCAGATGGCTTTCGGCGGGTTTCCGAGATGGGGCCAGATGCTGGCATCGGTTTGCCAAACGCTGACCGCGGCGGCGAATGGCGAGAAGCGCAAGGCCTGTCATCTCATGCCGCGCTGGATCGGCGAGCTAGAGAAGGGCGAACCTGTAGCGATCGAGCCGCGGGTCGATCCGGCGCGTCTCCGACTGATTGCTACGCTCAAGCAGATCTGCTGAACTCTACCGGCTGGACAAAGCCGCCGCCTCCTTCCGGGGAGAAGAGCGACCGGCGAAGAAAATCGGGCGTCGAAAATGACATATGGCCGCTTCCGGGTTGGCCATTTCTACCGGCACATTTCGGCCAGTTGGAGCGGAAATGCTACTTCTGAATAAATGTCCGATACCGGGCGGGCGAAGCTCGGTGCTGAACGACCGAAACTGGGTCTTCCTTGCGCCGGGGGTGCTACCAATCTTGACGGCGCGAGCAGCTGGTCAGTGCCATACAATCCGGCTGTGCTGATGGTATTTCTGATGGTATTAAAAGGGAAAGATGGAATTATACTGCTTTATTTCAAAAGGATGGTCGTTGTTTGCGACTCCCGTTGGGGTCACCAATAAAGCATTCCCAGACGGTGCCAATTGGTTCAGGAATGGCTGATTCTACCGATGATTGCGCGCGCATGATTTCTCAAGTGCATTGAAATTTCGTAATCCGAAATCAACTCGACTTCTGCGATACGCGAGGCACGGCATCCGCGGAGGCAGCGAAACTCGGGGTAGCTGGCTTGCGTCGCCCCCGGGCCGCCGCCTCGAATTACGGCAGCCGACCGTAGACCACATTCCCGCCGACGACCGTAGCGGCGACCAGCGTCTGACCGATCTCGGAAGAGTTCACCGTAAAGATGTCACGGTCTAGGATTGCGAAATCGGCAAGCCGTCCCGGCTGCAGGGTGCCGAGCCGGTCCTCGACCGCATTCGCCTTTGCTCCACCGCTGGTATAGCCATCTACGGCTTCGGTGATCGTGAGCCTCTGCTCCGGATGATCGACGGCGCCGGTTCGCCTTCGTCCTGCTTGAGCGGCGCCATATCCGGTGCCGTTCCACTGATCCCGGGTCACGAGTTCCTGCATGCCGACGAACGGATTGGGCGGAAACGTGCAGGGCCAGTCGCTGCTGAAAGCCAATCGCGCGCCGCTCGACAGGAACGAGCGCCAACGGTCCTGAGTGAGGTTCAGCGACGCAGGCAGTACGTCGCAGCAAAATGACGGCTGCATCGAGGCGATCACCGCGAGCTTGCCGAACCGAGGAAGGTCTTCCGGAAACACCAGGTCCGCATGCTCGATCCGGAAGCGGTGATCGCGTTTCCCCGTTTCCTTCTCGACCTGCTCGTAGACGTTGAGAATCGTGTGGACCGAGCCGGGCCGAAGCGCGTGGGTCATGACGTGGAAGCCACGGCGATCGAGCTCGGACACCAGCGTCTTGAAGTCGCGTTCGCTATACAGCTGGCCGGCAGCGGTGTCTCCGCCGTCCATGAAGAATTTCACGAGGTTCGCGGAGACCCAGTCATCGTGATATTTTCGCCGGGCCGTATCCAGGTCCGCCAGGAATGGGCGCGTCAGGCTGTGCGGGACCGACACGTCGCCGAAAGCCGTGCGCGTGCGGATGGCGAGTTGCTTGCGTTCGCGCAACGCGCCGTAGAGCTCCACCTCGGCAAGGTTGCCCGTGGCATTGACGACCATCGTGATGCCGAACGAGTTGAGGAAGCGAATGCCTTTGCGGAGCAGTTCGAGCTTCACGTTCAGAGGCAATGCGGCGGCGACCGCGCGCTCGACGACGACCATCGAGCCTTCCGCGATGCCTCCGGTCGGTCGCCCCGCCTGGTCGCGGCTGATGCCGGCCTCAATCAGCGGATCAGGATAGGGTTTATCGCCTATGCCGGCCAAGGCCAGGGCTTTGGCGTTCACCCACAGGGCATGCTCGGCAATGTGATGTACGACGAGCGGCCGGTCCAGCACCGCGCGGTCGAGGAGTTCATGATTGGGAGGGTTCGAGGTATCGAATTCCGAACGCGCGAAGACGATCCGATCGGCCGGATGGGCCAAGGCGAAAGTCTTCAGCGCGGCGACATAAGCTTCGGGACGATCGGGTCCGAGCGACCGCTCCGGTGTCGACAGATTGATGCCGTGAAGCGCCATCGAGCCAAAGAGCGTGTGGACGTGGGAATCGATGATACCCGGGATCACCGTGCGGCCGCGCAGATCGACCAATTTTGCCTTTGCTCTAATCGCACGTCTGCGCAACGCCGCGGTCGCGCCGACTGCATCTATTCGGCCATCGGCGACCAGCATAGCTTCGACAAAGCGGCCGGCGCCGGAGTAGATCTTCCCGTCGATATAGAGGGTCGGAATCTTCTGGGCAGGAGTGGCTTCCGCCCTGGCGCTCAAGAGCAGGGATGCCACGAGCCCGCATGTTAAGGCGATGTTATGCATGATCTTTCTTCCTCAGCCAACGTCAAACCACGGCCTTGAGCGCGCAGATTTGAGGATGATCGTGCGCCGGTATTGGGTTTGATCAAAGACGTCTCCCGTGAGCCTGACCCTGCTGACGTCACGCGCGGGAACCGCGAAAAGATCGCTGCTCGACACCACGCCGGCTGCCGGACCTCCCCGCACCATACCCTTGTCGTCCGTTCGAAGCAGGCAGTTGCGACTGCAGCCGACGAGCAATCGCTGAACCGCAGCAT
>CAXTMX010000008.1:0-17334 GCA_964245585.1 uncultured Sphingomonadaceae bacterium
GGCGAACAGTGGACCGCAATGCGTGCGGCGGTGTTCGATGCGCTCGCCGATTTTGGGCGCCCGGCCTCGGCCTATGACATCGCCGAGGCGGTCTCGCGCGCGCAGGACCGCCGCGTCGCGCCCAACAGCGTCTATCGCATCCTCGACCTGTTCGTCGCGAACAACCTCGCGCTGCGCATCGAAAGCGCCAACGCCTATGTCGCCAACGCGCATCCCGGCTGCCTCCACGACTGCATCTTCCTGGTGTGCGACTCGTGCGGCGGCGCCACCCACATCGACGACGACCGGCTGTCGGGCGGCGTGCGCCGGGCGGCGCGCGATGCGGGCTTCATGCCTGAACGTCCGGTGATCGAGGTGCGCGGGCGCTGCGCCACGTGCCACGGCTGATCCGGTTCGACAGGCTCGCCTGGGAGGCGTAAGCAGCTTAGGCCTATGGGGGTAATCTTGTCCGAACGTCCATCCACGCCGCTGCTCGACCGCATCGATACGCCCGACGATCTGCGTGGTCTCGCGCCCGACGATCTGCGCCAGCTCGCGGAGGAATTGCGCGCCGAGATGATCTCGGCGGTATCGGTCACCGGCGGACATCTCGGCGCCGGGCTCGGCGTGGTCGAGCTGACCGTCGCGCTGCACCGCGTGTTCGATACGCCGCGCGACACCCTGATCTGGGATGTCGGCCACCAGGCCTATCCGCACAAGATCCTGACCGGCCGGCGCGACCGCATCCGCACGCTGCGCATGCCGGGCGGCCTGTCGGGCTTCACCCGGCGCGCCGAGAGCGAATATGATCCTTTCGGCGCGGCGCACAGCTCGACGTCGATCAGCGCGGCGCTGGGCTTCGCCGTCGCCAACAGGCTGACCGCCCGGCCGGGCAAGGCGATCGCGGTGATCGGCGACGGCGCGATGTCCGCCGGCATGGCCTATGAAGCGATGAACAATGCGCGCCAGGCGGGCAACCGGCTCGTCGTTATCCTCAACGACAACGACATGTCGATCGCGCCGCCGGTCGGCGCGCTGTCGGCCTATTTGGCGCAGCTGATCTCGTCGCGGCCGTTCCTGTCGATCCGCGAGCTTGCGCGGCGCGTCGCGCGCAAGATGCCGGGCCCGCTGCACAAGGTCGCGCGCAAGGCCGACGAGTTCGCCCGCGGCATGGCCACCGGCGGCACCTTGTTCGAGGAGCTCGGCTTCTATTACGTCGGGCCGGTCGACGGGCATAATCTCGATCATCTCCTGCCCGTGCTCGAGAATGTGCGCGACGCTGAGGAAGGGCCGATCCTGGTCCATGTCGTGACGCAGAAGGGCAAGGGCTATGCCCCGGCCGAGGCGGCGGCCGACAAATATCACGGCGTGCAGAAGTTCGACGTGCTGACCGGTGCGCAGGCGAAGAGCGATCCCGGCCCGCCGAGCTATACCAGCGTGTTCGCCAAGGCGCTGACCGCGGAGGCGCGACGCGACGAGACGATCTGCGCGATCACCGCGGCGATGCCGTCGGGCACCGGGCTCGACAAATTCGCCGAGGCATTCCCCGATCGCATGTTCGACGTCGGCATCGCCGAGCAGCATGCGGTGACCTTTGCCGCGGGGCTTGCCGCGCAGGGCCTGCGCCCGTTCTGCGCGATCTACTCGACCTTCCTCCAGCGCGCCTACGACCAGGTGGTCCACGACGTCGCGATCCAGAATCTGCCGGTGCGCTTCGGCATCGACCGCGCCGGGCTGGTCGGCGCCGATGGTGCGACCCATGCCGGCAGCTTCGACATCACCTATCTCGCGACGCTCCCCAATTTGGTGGTGATGGCGGCGGCCGACGAGGCCGAGCTGGTCGACATGATCCATACCATGGCGTTGCACGATACGGGGCCGAGCGCGGTGCGCTACCCGCGCGGCAACGGCACGGGGGCGGCGCTGCCCGAAACGCCCCGGCGCCTCGAAATCGGCAAGGGCCGGGTCCTGCGCGAAGGCAAGAAGGTCGCGATCCTCTCGCTCGGCACGCGCCTCGCCGAAGCACAGATTGCCGCCGACCGGCTCGACGCGATGGGGCTTTCCACCACCGTCGCCGACCTGCGCTTCGCCAAGCCGCTCGACGAGATGCTGATCCGCCGGCTGCTTGGCACCCACGAGGTGGCGGTAACGATCGAGGAAGGCGCGATCGGCGGACTCGGCGCGCACGTTCTGACGCTGGCGAGCGACCATGGCCTGCTCGACGCGGGGCTCAAGATCCGCACGCTGCGCCTGCCCGACCTGTTCCAGAACCAGGACAAGCCCGATCAGCAGTATCGCGATGCGGGCCTCGACGCCGAGGCGCTCGTCGCGACCGTGCTCGCGGCGCTGCGGCGCAATTCGGTCGGCGTGGTGGAAGAGGCGCGCGCCTGAAGACACGCGCCGATCAGCTGCTTGTCGACCGCGGACTGGTCGAAAGCCGCACGCGCGCGCAGGCGTTGATCCTCGCCGGGCTCGTGTTCTCGGGCGAGCGTCGGATCGATAAAGCGGGGCAGTCGCTGCCGGCGGATGCCCCGATCGAGGTACGCGGGCGCGATCATCCGTGGGTGTCGCGCGGCGGCGTCAAGCTGGCGCATGCGCTGGCGCATTTCGGGTGGGCCGTGACGGAGGCGGTGGCGATCGACGTCGGTTCGTCGACCGGCGGGTTCACCGACGTGCTGCTCGCCGGCGGCGCCGCGCGGGTCTATGCGGTCGATTCCGGAACCAATCAGCTTGCGTGGAAGCTGCGCCAGGACCCGCGCGTGATCGTCCACGAGCAGACCAGCGCGCGGCTTCTCACCGCCGCGCATGTCCCGGAGCCGATCGACCTGATCGTATGCGATGCGAGCTTCATCGGGCTCGCCAAGGTGCTCGAGCGGCCGCTGTCGTTCGCCAAGCCGGGAGCGCGGCTGATCGCGCTGGTCAAACCACAATTCGAGGCCGGCCGCGAGGAGGTCGGCAAGGGCGGCGTCGTGCGCGATCCCGCCGTCCATGCGCGGGTTTGCGACGCGGTAGGCACCTGGCTGACGGGGCACGGCTGGCGGGTCGAGGGCGTCGTCGCAAGCCCCATCACCGGCCCCGAAGGCAATGTCGAATTCCTCGTTGCCGCACACGCGCCGGGGCCACCTGGAGGATGAGCTTGCACAATGCGACGGGGACACCCATTTTCGCATCACACGCGCTGCGGAGAATGACCATGCAATCCGAAAATCGCTTCTTCGACGATTTCGCCAAGGTACTCAACGGTGCGGCGGGGACGATTGCAGGCGTCGGTCGCGAGGCCGAGGCGTCGGTGAGGGAACGTTTCCGGGAGTGGATCGCCGGCCTCGATTTCGTCGGCCGCGAGGAATTCGAGGCGGTCAAGGCGATGGCAGCTGCGGCGCGCGACGAAGCGGATGCGCTCCGGACGCGGCTCGATCGGCTCGAAGCAAACGCGCCTCAGCCAGCCCCCTAATCCACAGCTTTCGGCGGACGCACGCGCGATAGCGCTTGCGCGTCGCTCGCCCGCCGTGCACGAATCGTGGCGACCGCAGCGGCGAAGGGGCGTCATGACCGTCGAGGAATTCGAGACTGCCCGCGATCCCGCGGCGCCGATCGACATGCTCGAGGCTTATTTCAGCGCGCATAGCTGGTCGTTCGAGCGCAGCGGCGAGGACGAGATCGTCGCGACGGTTCAGGGCAGCTGGACGCAATACGAGCTGCGCGGCGTGTGGCGCGACGACGACAAGGTCCTGCAGTTTCTCGCGTTGCCCGATATCCGCGTGCCTTCGGACAAGCGCGCCGCGCTGTACGAGACGGTCGGACTGATCAACGAGCAGATGTGGATCGGCCATTTCGAGCTGTGGGCCAGTTCGGGGCTGCTGATCTTCCGCTATGCGTCGCTGGTCGACGGCGGGGAGGACGCTGGGCTGTCGCTCGACCAGGCCGAGACGATCATCGAGACCGCGATCGACGAGTGCGAGCGCTTCTATCCCGTGTTCCAGTTCGTGCTGTGGGCGGATAAGACGCCGCAGGAAGCGATCAGCGCGGCGCTGATCGAGACGCAGGGCGAGGCTTAGCGCCGCCATGTCGCTGGCCCACCTTGGCCCGCTTTGGCTGGTCGGTTGCGGCAATATGGGCGGGGCGATGCTGCGCGGCTGGATCGCCGCGGGGCTCGATCCCGCACAAGTCACCGTGATCGATCCCAAGCCGGGCGACCTTCCGGTCGGAACGACCGCGGTAGCGGCGCCGCCCCAAGGCGGCGCGGCGCCGGCGACGCTGGTGCTGGCGGTCAAGCCGCAGCTGCTCGATAGCGCGGTGCCGGCGCTGGGGCCCGCGGTGGACGAGGCGACGGTGGTGGTCAGCATCATTGCCGGAATCGAGATCGCGTCGATCCGGCGGCGGCTGACGGCACCGCGGGCGATGATCCGGGCGATGCCCAACACGCCGGCGGGCATCGGCAAGGGCGTCGTCGCGCTGTTTTCGGATCGGTTCGACGCGATCGGGATGGAGCGCGCGACCGAGCTGATGGAGCCGCTCGGGCTGGTCGAATGGCTCGACGACGAGGCGGCGTTCGACGCGGTCACCGCGGTGTCGGGGAGCGGGCCGGCATTCGTCTTCCGCTTCATCGAGGCGCTGGCCGAGGCGGGCGCCTCGCTCGGCCTGCCGCCGCAGCAAGCCGCGCGGCTCGCGCTCGCGACGGTCGAGGGCTCGGCCGTGCTCGCCGCACAGGCAGACGAATCCCCCGCGGTGCTGAGCGAGCGCGTCGCGAGCCCCGGCGGCACGACCCGCGCCGGCCTCGACATCCTCGAAGAGGGCGATATCCTCAAGCGGCTGCTGCGCGCGACGCTGACCGCGGCGGCGCGGCGCAGCGCGGAATTGAGCGCGGCCGCCCGAGGCTAGCCCGCGCTGCGCGTCAGATCGGCGACGAGCGCGCGGTCCGCGTCGGGAATCAGCCCTTCGAGCACCGCCCAGAAGCCGGTCACCGATCCCTGGCCCGCCGCTGCATAGGCCGCCGACAGCCGCTCGCGCAGCGCCTGGAACAGCTCGGCCTCGAGCGCCTTGCCCGCGGGGGTCAGCCGCAGCAGGCGCTGGCGCCGGTCGCGCGGGCCGGTGCGCGTCTCGACCAGGCCGCGCTCGCCGAGATCGGTCAGCACGCGCCCGAGCGACTGCTTGGTGATGCCGAGCAGGCGCAGCAGCCGGCTGACGGTGAGATCGGGCTGGCGCGCGATGAAATAAAGCGCGCGATGGTGCGCGCGGCCGAGCCCCTGGCGCGCGAGGCCCTCGTCGATCGCGCGGGTGAGCAGGCTGTAGCCGAAATAAAGCAATTCGACGCCGCGCCGAATCTCGGGCTCGCGCAGGAACAGCGGCGAGGCGGCGCGCAGCGGATCGGAGGAGGTTTGGCCAGCCATGTTGACCTATCTTGGCATCGGCTCTAGGCGTGCGCAACCCGCGGCGTCGTGTTTTCCGACGGTCGCGGGCGAGCGAGGAGCGGAAATGGGCGGCGGGACGATCCCCGATTTCACCTTCGAGCCGAGCGCGGCCGCGGTCGCGCCCGAAGCGCGTGCCGAGCTGCTCGTCAACCCGGGCTTCGGCCGCGTGTTCACCGATCATATGGTGACGATCTCCTACCATGAGGGGCGCGGCTGGCACGATGCGAAGGTGCATGCGCGCGCGCCGCTGACGATCGATCCGGCCTGCGCGGTGCTGCATTATGCGCAGGAGATCTTTGAAGGGCTCAAGGCCTATCGCACGCCCGAAGGCGGCGCCTCGCTGTTCCGCGCGGACGCCAACGCGCGCCGCTTTCGCGAATCGGCCGAACGGCTGGCGATGGCGCCGCTGCCCGAGGCGCTGTTCCTCGAATCGATCCGCGCCCTGGTGCGCGCCGATCGCGACTGGATCCCGAAGATCGAGGGCGGCTCGCTCTATCTGCGGCCGTTCATGATCGCGAGCGAAACGTTCCTGGGCGTCAAGCCGTCATCCGAATATCTCTACATGGTGATCGCCTCGTCGGTCGGCGCCTATTTCAAGAGCAATGCGCCGGCGGTGTCGCTGTGGGTGTCGCAGGATTATACGCGCGCCGCGCCGGGCGGGACCGGCGCGGCAAAATGCGGCGGCAATTATGCCGCGAGCCTCGTCGCGCAGGCCGAGGCGATCCGCCACGGCTGCGACCAGGTGATCTTCCTCGACACGGCGGAGCGGCGCTGGATCGAAGAGCTCGGCGGCATGAACCTGTTCTTCGTGTTCGACGACGGATCGATCACCACCCCGCCGCTCGGCACGATCCTGCCCGGCATCACGCGCGATTCGATCCTGACGCTGGCCCGCGGAATGGGGATGACCGTGCGCGAGGAGCCTTATGCGCTCGACCAGTGGCAGGCCGACGCCGCGAGCGGCCGGCTGCGCGAGGCGTTCGCCTGCGGCACGGCGGCGGTGGTGACGCCGATCGGCTCGGTCCGCGGCGAAGGTCTCGAGTTCGCGATCGCCAACGGCGGGCCGGGTCTGGTCAGCGGCCGGCTGCGCGCGGCGCTGGTCGATATCCAGCGCGGCAATGCGCCCGATCCGCACGGGTGGGTCGAGCGCTTGTTCTGAGCTTCCATCCGGGACCGCGCCGGCTATAAGCCGCTCGGCCTTGGGGCGTCGCCAAGTGGTAAGGCAGCGGCTTTTGGTGCCGCCATTCGCAGGTTCGAATCCTGCCGCCCCAGCCAATATCCGGTCCGGCAGGCGGAGTGCGCTTCGTCGTTGGCGCAATCGGACAAACCTGACGTCCGGTCTGACGGACCGCTTGTCACGCGAAAGATGGTCGGGGAGAGAGGATTCGAACCTCCGGCCCCTGCCTCCCGAAGGCAGTGCTCTACCGGGCTGAGCTACTCCCCGACGGAGTCCGATCGCGGCATCAGCAGCCGGCCGGTTTGAGCCAGTCGCGGGCTTGTAGCGGTGCCCTCGGTCTCGTTCAAGCGCTGAAGTCGGCGGTGCGCGCGGCGATCGTCTCGCCAGCGTCGATGAATTTTCGCGCAGGCGTCGCCGGCGGGCATGCTATGCTTTCGGCATGCCGCAGCATGCGGCCGGCATGAAAGAGGCGAGGATAAGATGCTCCGATTGGTCTTGCTGGCGCTGCTCGGGCTGACGGCGACCGCGCCGGCGCAGACGGTCGCGCCGCCGCAGCCGGCTCCGGCGCCGCCGCCGCGCTATGCCACCGTGCGCGTCGCGCTCAAGACCAGCGAGGGTGCGATCGTGCTCGAGCTGGAAAAGCAGCGCGCGCCGATCTCGACCGCGAACTTCCTGCGCTACGTCGATCAGAAGAGATTCGACGGGATCGCCTTCTATCGCGCGTGCAAGGTCGGGCCGGGCTATGGGCTGGTCCAGGGCGGGGTGCGCGGCGATCCCAAGCGCGCGCTCGCGCAGATCGCTCATGAGCCGACCACGCGCACCGGCCTCGCGCACGTTGACGGCGCGATCTCGTTCGCGCGCAATGCGCCGGGCACGGCGAGCGGAGACTTCTTCATCTCGGTCGGCGCTATCCCGTCGATGGACGCCGATTCCAAGCAGCCCGGCGATAATCTCGGCTTCGCGGTGTTCGGCCGCGTGGTCGAGGGCATGGACATTGTCCGGCGCATTCTCGACGCCCCCACCTCGCCGACGGCCGGAGAAGGTGCGATGAAGGGCCAGATGCTGCTCGCGCCGGTGCGGATCGTGACCGCGCAGCGGTTGGCGGAGTGACGGCGTTCAGCGAACGGCGACGCACCCGGGAATGGCCGCCAGCGTCTCGCCGCGCGCCCGCAGCGCAGGCACCATGGCGGGATCGCAGCTGGCGAAAATAGCGTCGGCCGGCGCGGTGGCGATGCGGCCGATGTCTGCGCTTTGCTCGACCTGCCTGCCGCGCTCGCGGGCGGCCATCGCATAGAAGCGGAGTTGCGGGGCATAATGCGGGTCGTCGGGGATCGGCAGGCCCTGGTCGAACAGGATGATCGGTTCGGATCGATCGGCGAGAGCCGCCAGCAGCTCGCCGTAACGTGCCTGGGAATAATATTCGCGCTCGGGCAGCACGGCCTGCCGCGCGTGGATCGCCAGGGCCGCGCCGCGTATGACGATCACCGCCACGATCAGCTTCATCGTGATTTCGGCCAGCGGCGAGCGGGTCGCGTCCGCGCTGCGCCGTGCCGCCAGCGCGCGCAGCGCTGCGTGGATTGCGAGCGCCACCGCGATCGCGACGAACGGATAAGCGCTGAGGAAATAATGGCTCAGCTTGGTCGCGCTCATCGACACGACGATCAACTGGCCGAGCGCGATGCACAGCGCGAAGATCAACCCCTGCCGCGTCCGTCCGCGCGCGACGGCGAGCGCGACCGGCGCAGCGAGCGCGAACAGCCCGACGCTGAACAGCCCGGCGAAGAATGTCACATCGAGATAATACCAGGGCGGCCCGCCATGCCCGTCCAGCGCCTCGCCGAAGCGTCCACTGACGTCGTTGTACAGCATCGCCGCCATGTAGCCGGGCGCTGTCGCTTCGCGGATCGCGCAGAACAGCAGCAGCGGGGCGATGGCTGCGATCGCCGCCGTGCGATAGTGCGGGGTCTGGCGCAGCCGGCGCCAGCGTCCCGTCACGGCCAGATAAATGGCGAAACCGGCAGCGGGGATCGCGCCGGCGATGCCCTTGGTCATCAGCGCCGCTGCGCCCAATCCGCCGGCCAGCAGCAGCCAGCGCGCCGGCGGGCAACGGCGATGGACCGCGAAAAACAGGAGTTGAAGGTAGGCGGTGGTGAAGAAGCAGAGCAGAGCGTCATAATCGCCGGTGCCGGCGCCATGCTCGCCGAAGAAGGCGACGCTCGTCGCCAGAATGACCGCGCCGAGAACGGCGGTCGCGAGCGAGCGGGTCAGCCCGTGCAGGAATGTCATGACCAGCAGCAACGTGCCGAGCGAGGCGATCGTCGAAGGCAGCCGCGCCGTCCACTCGGCCGGGCCGAGGAGCGCCATGCTCGCGGTCATCAGCCACACCAGCAGCGGGGGCTTGGTGTTCCACAGGTCGGGGTGGAAATCGTAGGTCGCGATCGGCGACAGGCCGCTGTGGCGCATCTCCATCGCGTTGAGAATGATCCGGCCTTCGTCCCAGATCACGATCGGTGCAGGCCGACCGACCAGGACGAGCAGCAACGCGCCGACCAGCAGCGCCGCCCCGGCGAAACGGACCGTCCCCATCACGTCTTTGTGCAGCATTACGTCGCTCCCGCGAGCGGTATCGAGCGATCACGGTAAACAAAGCGTCAATGGACTTTCTCCCCCGACGGGCGGCTCTTACGTGCCACCGGGTTTTCCGCTAACGCGCCGGCATGACGACGCCGTTGGACCGCATCCGCAATTTCAGCATCATCGCGCATATCGATCATGGGAAATCGACGCTGGCGGATCGGCTGATCCAACAGACGGGCGGCCTGAGCGAGCGCGAGATGTCCGCGCAAGTGCTTGATAATATGGATATCGAGAAAGAGCGCGGGATCACCATCAAGGCGCAGACGGTGCGCCTGAACTATACCGCGCGCGACGGACTCGCGTATGAACTGAGCCTGATGGACACGCCTGGGCACGTCGATTTCGCCTATGAGGTTAGTCGCAGCCTCGCCGCGTGCGAAGGCGCGCTGCTCGTGGTCGACGCCGCGCAGGGCGTCGAGGCGCAGACGCTCGCCAACGTCTATCAATCGATCGAGCACGATCACGAGATCGTTCCCGTGATCAACAAGATCGACCTGCCCGCGGCCGAGGTCGACAAGGTCAGGGCCGAGATCGAGGACATCATCGGCCTGCCGGCGCACGACGCGATCCTGACCAGCGCCAAATCGGGCATCGGCATCGACGAGGTGCTCGAGGCGATCGTCACGCGCATCCCCCCGCCCAAGGGCGACCGCGACGCGGCCCTCCAGGCGATGCTCGTCGACAGCTGGTACGACCCGTATCTCGGCGTCGTCATCCTCGTGCGCGTCGTCGCGGGCACGCTGCGCAAGGGCCAGCAGATCAAGTTCATGGCGCAGGGCTCGCAGCACCTGGTCGACCGCGTCGGGTGCATGCGCCCCAAGATCGAGCAATTGACCGAGCTCGCGGCGGGCGAGATCGGCTTCATCACCGCGCAGATCAAGGAGGTCGCGCAAACCGCGGTCGGCGACACGATCACCGACCCGCGCCGCCCCGCGGCCGAGGCGCTGCCCGGGTTCAAGACCGTCCAGCCGGTGGTGTTCTGCGGGCTGTTCCCGGTCGACGCCGCCGACTTCGAGAAATTGCGCGACAGCCTCTACAAGCTGCGCCTCAACGATGCGTCGTTCAGCTTCGAGGCGGAGAGCTCGGCCGCATTAGGCTTCGGCTTCCGCTGCGGCTTCCTCGGGTTGCTCCATCTTGAGATCATCCAGGAGCGGCTGACGCGCGAATATGACCTCGACCTGATCACCACCGCGCCCTCGGTGGTCTACAAGATCAAGCTCGCGCACGACAAAGGCGAGCGTGAACTGCACAACCCGGCCGACATGCCCGATCCGATGCAGATCGCCGCGATCGAGGAACCGTGGATCGAGGCGGTGATCTACGTCCCCGACGAGTATCTCGGCAGCCTGCTCAAGCTGTGCCAGGACCGGCGCGGCATCCAGAAGAACCTGACGTACGTCGGCGGGCGCGCGCAGATCACCTACGAGCTGCCGCTCAACGAGGTGGTGTTCGATTTCTACGACCGGCTCAAATCAATCAGCCGCGGCTATGCCAGCTTCGACTATCACCAGATCGGCTATCGCGAGGGAGACCTCGTCAAGATGACGATCATGGTCAACGCCGAGGTGGTCGACGCGCTGAGCATGATCGTCCACCGCAGCACCGCCGAGTCGCGCGGCCGCGGCATGTGCGAACGGCTCAAGGACCTGATCCCGCGCCACCTGTTCAAGATCCCGATCCAGGCGGCGATCGGCGGCAAGGTGATCGCGCGCGAGACGATCGCGGCGATGCGCAAGGACGTGACCGCGAAATGCTACGGCGGCGACATCAGCCGCAAGAAGAAGCTGCTGGACAAGCAGAAGGAGGGGAAGAAGCGCATGCGGGAGTATGGCAGCGTGAGCATTCCCCAGGAGGCGTTCATCGCCGCGCTGCGGATGGGGGACGAGGGCTAGGCGCGGCGACGGCCCCGCGACGGCGCTCGCGTCTCGGGGAAGTTCAGTAGCGCGCCCTGACGCTGGCGAAGAAGCTGCGGCCTGGCTCGGGGAAGCCGTCGACGAGCCGGTAGTTGTCATCGAACAGATTGCGCGCGCCGACCGCAACGTCGATCCGCTCGGTCAGCGCATAATCGACGCGCAGCGCGGCCTGCACGTAGCTGCCGGTGCGATAGTAGAACGGAATGCCCGGCGGCGGATTGGTCGCGGCGAGCGTGGTGCGCCTCGACGCGATGTCGGCGCTGGGAACGATGTGCAGGCGCGCGAGCGGCGTCCAGTCGGCATAGACGAACGCCTTGTGCGTCGGCACGTCGGTCAGCGCGAAGGCCGCCGGGGGCGTGCTGCCGGCGAGCGGGGCGATCGCGAACTTGCGGTGGATGTAGGTATAGTTTGCGCCGAGCTGGAGGCCGGGCATGACGCGCGTGGTGAGCGACAGCTCGGCGCCGTAATAATGCGCATGGCCGAGATTCTCGCGGCGCGTGGTGGTTGCGCTGGCGGCATTGGGGCGGACGGAGACGATCGCGTCATCGATGTCGCTGTAGAACAAGGCGCCCTCGGCGTGGACGGGGCCGAAGGCGTGGCTTGCGCCAAGCTCGTAGTTGGTCGCGCGCTCGGGGGCGAGGCCGGGGTTGGACGCGGCGGTGCCGAACTGGGTGCTGAAGCGCTCGAAGATCGTCGGGAAGCGCGTGCGGCGCGAGACGCTGGCTTGGACGCTGGTGTCGGCGGCGGGGGTCCAGACCAGCCGGCCCTGCCAGTTGAACGCGCTCGAGTTGGCCAGCGGATAGCTGAACAGGCGTTGCGCGCCGCCGCCGGGCGGCGTGCCATATTCCTCGGCGCGCTTGAGATCGCGCCAGTCGAAGCTCGCGCCGGCGGTAAGCGCGAGGGTCGGGGAGAGCGCGAGGCGGTTCTCGATCGCGCTGCTGTAGGTTTCCTCGAGGTTGTTCTGGCGCGGCTCGGTAAAGCCCGAGGGGAAGATCTGCTGATACTCGACATGCTCGTCGCGGCGATAATGGACCGCGACGGCGAGCGTATCGGCCGGGGTCAGCGCGACGGAGAGTTCGGCGGAGCCGCCATAGGCCTTGTCGGCATAATAGCTGTTGAACGCGCGGGGCAGCGTCTGGGTCGTCTGGGTGCGGTTGTCGAACGAGCGCAGCAGGTTGTCGAAGCTGTTGCGGTAGAGCCGGGTCTTCAGCGTCGCCCGCTCGCCGAGCGCGGTGGTCGAGAGGAAGTAGACGCTGTCAATGTTCCAATAGGGCCAGGACCAGTTGCGCTGGCTGGTGATCGGGTCGGTGACGTGGAGCGGGGCGTTCTTGACGCCCTCTTGGCGCGTGTAGCTCAGGGAATATTCGTCGGCGGCATTGGGGGTAAAGCCGAGCTTCGCGTTGACGCGCCAGTCGCGCGTTCGGCTGAAATCGCGCGCGCCGCCGTTCTCGTTGGCGGTCGGGTCGAAGCCGCCCGCGAGATCCCAATGATCCTGGAAATTGCGCGTGTAGCTCGCCTGCGCGTACCAGCGGTCGCACTTCGTGCCGAGCAAGGCGAAGGCGTTGTAGCCGGCATAATCGGCGTCGCGATCGAGGGTCAGCGTGCCGCGCGCCTCGGCCTCGAGCGCCTTGGTCGGCTTGCGCGTGACGAGGTTAACCGCGCCGCCGAGCGCGCCCGGGCCGTCGAGCACTGAAGCATAACCCTTGGCGACCTGGATTTCGGCGATGTCGGGGGCGAGGAAGCGGCCATAGTCGAGCCGGTTGTCGGCGGGCAGATAGACACGGATGCCGTCGATCGACAGCGGCACCTGGAAACGATCGAAGCCGCGCACGAAGATCAGCCGCTCGTTGCGCGAGCCGCCAGTATTGGACGAGGAGACGCCGGGGATCAGGTTCGCCGCGTCGTCGAGCGTGTTGCGGTTGAAGGTGTAAATCGCCTCGGCGGACAGGGTCGATCCGCGCAGCGACAAGCCCTCGAGCCGCGGAGCGGTGACGATGATCTGGCCGAGTCCGAACACGTTGTCCGAACCCTTGCCGTCCTGCGCCTGCGCCGGAGCAGCGGCGATCAGCGCAGTGGCGGCGGCGATGGCGGCGCGCATGTTTCCCCCTTGCGTGATGGCGATTGCCTGTTCGCGAATCGCTATATATGGCCATATACAGCACTCCGTCGGCAGGGACAGTGGCATGGGATATTTCTTGCGCGGGCTCGCCTGCGCCCTGGTAACGAGCCTGGCGGCGGGCGTGGCCTGCGCCGCCGAGGCCGATCCTGCCTGCCCTGCCGAGGCCGCTCGGCTGCCGCCGCCGCTGGCCGGCTGGTCCGCTTCGCAGCCGATCGTCGCCGCCTCGGCGCCGGGACAGCTCGGCCGAGCGACGCTCGCGCTCGGCCGGGCGGCCGACGCGCAACTGACGCCGACCGATCGGCTCGCCTATGCCGCGCGTCCCGGCAAACCGAGCGACCGCGCCAGCTTCGGCGGCATGCTGCGCGTCACGATCGCGCGCGCCGGCACCTATCGGGTGGCGCTCGGCAATGCGGCCTGGGTGGACCTGGTCGGCGGCGGCGTGGCGCTGGCCTCGGTCGCGCACGGCCACGGGCCGGCTTGCTCGGGCATCCGCAAGGTCGTCGATTTCGCGGTGAAGCCCGGCGCCTATACCGTCCAGATCGCTGCGAGCGACGCGCCCGTAACGCGGGTGATGGTGGTGCCGCTGCCCTGATGGCGTCGCTTGGCGGACGCAACACGGTCTGGTAGCGCGCGACGATGTTCAACGATCTTTCCACGCCGCTCAGCGCACTCGAGACGCGGCGCTCGGCCAAGCCGCGCGACATGATCGCCCCCGGGCCGGACGCGGCGCAGCTGCGGCGGATCGTCGCCGCGGCGGCGCGCACGCCCGATCATGGCAAGCTCCATCCGTGGCGGTTCGTGATCGTGCCGGACGCGCGTCGCGCGGCACTGGCGGCGGTGATGGCGGCGGCGTGCCGCGACGCCGATCCCGAGGCGCGGCCGCGCGAGATCGAGGCGGCCGAGCAGTTCGCGCTTCAAGCGCCGGCGCTGGTGGTGGCGCTGTTTTCGCCGAAGGAAGCCAAGATTCCGCTATGGGAGCAGGAGCTGTCGGCGGGGGCGGCGTGCATGAACCTGCTGCACGCGGCGCAGGCGAGCGGCTTCGCCGGCGCGTGGCTGACGGGGTGGCCGAGCTATTCCGAGCGGGTGCGCGACGCGTTCGGCGCGGCGCCCGAGCGGATCGCGGGGTTCCTGTTCATCGGCACGCCGGAGCGCGAGCTCGAGGAGCGGCCGCGCCCGGCGTACGACGAGGTGGTGTCCGACTGGGCGGGCTAGCCGGCGTTGCGGCGGCGCGTCTCCCAGCCCTTCTTGGCGGCGGCGCTGCGGCTCGAGGCGCCGCCGTGGCTGTTGCGGCCGCCGGCGCGCGACGAGACGTTGGTGTCCGGCTTGCCGCGGCCCGAGCCGGATTTGTTGCCGCCGCCCGATTCCTTGTTGACGGTGGCCCAGGCGCGGCGCTCGGCCTCGTCCTTGGGGGTGCCGCGCTTCTCATAACCTTCCTCGATATGCTCGGCCTTGCGCTTCTGCTTGTCGGTGTAGCTGCTCTTGTCGCCCTGCGGCATCTCGTCCTCCATCAAGCCCCGCGCCGATGAAACGCATGACGGCGAAGGAGGTTCGCTCAGATGCCCGCATACCATTGATAGCCGGAGACATCCTCCCAATAGCCGCCCTTGCCGCGGCCGACGGCGGCGAGACTGGCGACCGCCTCGACGCGCATGACGAACTTGGCCTGCTTGTAGCCGAGCTGGCGCTCGATCCGCAGGCGCAGCGGCGCGCCGTGGCCGACGGGGAGGGTGGTGCCGTTCATCCCCCAGGCGAGGATCGTCTGCGGGTGGAACGCGTCGATCAGGTCGATGCTCTCGTAATAAGGCGTGGCGCCGAAGCTGTCGGCGCAGTGGAACACGAGGTACTGCGCGGCGGAGCGCAGGCCGGCGGCGTCGAGCAGCAGCTTGAGCGGGGTGCCGGTCCACCGGCCGATCGCGCTCCAGCCTTCGACGCAGTCGTGGCGGGTGATCTGGGTGCGCGCGGGAAGCGCGCGGAGCTGCGCGAGCGAGAGGCTAAGCGGGCGCGCGACGAGGCCGTCGACGATCAGCCGCCAGTCGGCGAAGCCCGCGGCGGCGTGCGCCTGATAGGCAGGATCGGCGGGGAGGACGTTGCCGTTGGTGCGGAAGGTCGGCGACATGTCGGCGGCGGCGAATTCGGGTGCGAGCGCGGCGCGGTCGCCGACGATGCGCTGCGCGGTCATCGTCAGCCGTTCGGCCGAGGACAGCAGGCCGGTGACGGCCGGCGAGCGCGTCAGTCTGTCGCAGCCCGACAGCAACAGGCTTCCGGCGCCCAGCCCAAGCAGGCGGCGGCGGCCGATCATCGCATACGGTCCTGCGGCAGGCGATACCAGCCGGTGATCATCGAGCGGACCTCGTTGACCGGGCCGGCCAGCACGACCATCGCCAGGTGGACGAAGGTGAAGCCGGCGAGGCCGATCGCCGCGAGGAAATGGAGCGAGCGCGCGGTCTGCCGCCCGCCGAGCAGATCGAGCAGCCACGGCCAGGCGGCGTTGATCGCGGGCGACATCGTCAGGCCGGTCAGCACCGCGAGCGGGAGCAGGCCAAACAGGACGCCCAGGTAGCTGAGCTTCTGGAGGATGTTGTAGTCGCGCGCCTTGGCGCCGGTAGGAAAGCGCAGCTTGGCGTGATCGGTGATGTCGCGCCAGATGTGACGCGGGCGCAATTCGTCGCGGCGCGGCGCGAGATCACGCTGGACGTGGCGCGCGGCGAAGCTCCATAGCCAATAGAGCAGGCCCGGCACGACCAGCACCCAGGCGAAGGCGAGGTGCCACAGCCGCGCGCCGGCGAGATCGTAATAAGACGGGATCGTCGCCCAGCCGGGGAAGGCGCGCGTCTGGAGGCGCCCGGAGGCGTCGGTCCAATGGCCGAGCACGCCGGTGGTCGGCACGCTGAGCTTGCCGACGCGCAGCCAGCCGCGCGCCGGATCGCCGCGGATCTCGAGCCAGGCGGCGTCGGCATTGGCGCCATATTTGCCCCAATAGAGCCGCGGGTGCGCGTTGAAGATCATCAGCCCGCTCATCAGCATGACGAACAGCGCCAGCGCGTTGATCCAGTGCCACAGGCGCGTCGCCCAGCGATGGCGATAGATCGTCTGGCCGTGCGCCGGCGCCGCGGCGGGATCGGTCACCGCGGCGGCGTGCGGGGGCGCGGCGCCTCGCACGACGGCAGGCGCAGCTCGCGCAAGGTGTTGCACGCGCGGACCTGGACCGAGGCGTCGAGGCCGATGAACACGGCATAGTCGCCGCCGGGCGTGCAGCGCACCGCCCACATCTCGAGATTGCGGTAGCGGCCGCGATAGCCGGCGCGATCGAGCCGGCCGCACCGCTCGCCATTGTCGGTGACGGCACGGCGCATCACGCCGTTGCGAGTGGCGTCGTCCATCCGCAGAATGCGCTGGTTATAGGCGTTGACCGGGGGCGCGGCCAGCGCGGGGGCGGCGGCCAGCGCGGCGGCGGCGAACTTAGCAAATCGGATCATCGTCCTATCCTCACCGCCCCTTTTCCAAGCTAGCGCATCGGGTGCGGGGACGGAAGGATTACATCGTGCGGGGTCTTCGCGACTGGCCATTCAAAGCAGCGCAAGCAAGCGCGCTCCCGCGTCGAAATCCTCGCGCCGCGCCTCGCGTGCGGCGGTGGCGAGGGCGTCCTCGCCCCATTGCTCGGCCTGCCACAGCTCGTCGAGCATCGCCGCGGCGAAGGCGGCGTCGCGATCGATCGCGCCGGCGGCAAGCTGGAGCGCGAGCACGAGCGAGCCCGACACCGTGACGAGCGGCGACAGCGCGGCGAGCGCGAAGCCGTCGTGCGCGCCGAGCGCCGCGGCGAGACGCGCGACGGTTTGCGGCGGCTGGGCGACGTGGACGATGCCGGCGGTGACCGCGAAATCGATGCCGTAGTGCGCACGGGCCCAGGCGAGAGGCGGATCCCACGCGGCAGCCTGGCGCGCGACGAGCGAGGCCGGGCCGTCCGCGCGATAGCACAGCAGGTCCGTCTCGGCATAAGCGGCGAGGGTCGCGGCAAAGGCCGGCGGATCGGGCAGGACGCGGTCGATCGCGGCGTTGGCGAGCCCGGTCAGCGGCATCGTGCGCGGATCGACCCGCTCGCCC
>CAXTMX010000008.1:17344-43584 GCA_964245585.1 uncultured Sphingomonadaceae bacterium
TGATGGCGGAGGCGCCCTGCGTCATGGCCTCCAGCGCCAGCGCCGGCGTCGGCAGCGTCAGCGCGCGGCGCGCCGGGGTGCGCACCGGGCGGCCGTCGAGCAGGATCGCGCCGTCGGAGGTCATCGTGGCCGTCGCGTAGAAGCGCTTCACGGCTGCGGCGGCGTCCGCCACTTCGCCGCGAGCACGGCGGGGAGGACCATCGATTCGATCAGCCCGACGATGAAGATCGCCGGCCCTACCGTTTCTCCGGACGCGATCACTTCGCCAAACCACAGCCACAGCCCGAGCAGCATGATCACGACCCCGCCCGCGCGCATCGCGCTGAGCAGGATGAAGCGCTGGCGTTCGAGGCGGAGGCGTTCGTCGGGGGTCATGAGTACCTTTCACATATCCCGTTCGCACGGAGCTTTCGAAGTGCTTCCTTCCTTGCAGGAAGAAGGAGAGGGCTTCGACAGGCTCAGCCCGAACGGGTTGAGGGAAGGATGATTAGCGCCCCGCCAGCAGCCGCACCAGATCGGTCGGCACCTCGGCGATCGCGGCGGCGCCGGCGGCGCTGAGCTCGTCGGGCGGGTGATAGCCCCAGGCGACGCCGATCGCATAGACGCCGGCCGCCTTGGCCATCAGCATGTCGTAGCTGGTGTCGCCGATCATCACGCTGGTTTCGGGCGCTGCGCCGGCGGCGGCGATCGCCGCCTCGAGCATCGCCGGATGCGGCTTGGACGGATGACGGTCGGCGGTCTGGAACGTGACGAAGCGGCGGTCGAGAGCGTGGCCGGCAAGGCACAGCGCGAGCCCGCGATCGGATTTGCCGGTGGCGACGCCGAGCAGCCAGCCGGCGCGATCGAGCGCATCGAGCGTCGCGGCGATGCCGTCGAACAAGGGCTCGGCGGCCTGGCCGCGCGCGCGCAGCCGGTGAAACGCGCGCTTGTAGCATTCGGCGAGCGCGGCGTGGCCATCGGGCGCGCCGATCGGATGGAGCGCGCGCATCGCCTCGACCAGGCTCAGCCCGACGACGCGGCGCGTGGCCTCGCGCGTCGGGGCAGGCAGCGCGTTCTCGGCGAAGCAATCCTCCATCGCGCTGACGATCGCCGCCTGGCTGTCGACGAGCGTACCGTCGCAATCGAAGACGGCAAGGCGATTCATCGAAGCCCTCTCCCCGCCGGGGAGAGGGTTGGGAGAGGGGCCAAGTGGTGATCAGGGGCGGACGGGCAAAATAGAGCATCCTGCCCCTCTCCCCGGCCCTCTCCCCGGAGGGGAGAGGGGGAACTGGCGCGGCTCATCCTCGCCCCCGCCCGCGGCGTTCGCCCTTGCGCTCCTTGCGGCGCGCCTTGGCGGCGGCGCCGATCGCCTTGCGCTTGCCCTCCGGGGTTTCGCTGAACCTGACCTCATCGATCTCGAGGTCGCCGAGCATCGGGTTGAAGCCGAGATGCGCGAGGCTGTCGGAGAGGTGCTGCGGCGGCGCGGCGGTGACGTCGATGCGACCGCCGTCGGGATGGTCGACGCGCAGGCGGCGCGCGTGGAGGTGCATCTTGCGGCTGATCGCGCCGGTCAGGAACGCGGCCTGCCCGCCATATTTGCCGTCGCCGACGATCGGATGGCCGATCGCCGCCATGTGGACGCGCAGCTGGTGGGTGCGCCCGGTGAACGGCTGGAGCTCGACCCAGCAGGCGGCGTTGCCGGCGCGCTCGATCACGCGGTAGCGGGTGCGCGCCGGGCTGCCTTCCTTTTCGTCGACATGCATCTTTTCCCCGCCGGTGCCGGGCTGCTTGGCCAGGGGCAGCTCGATCATGCCGTCGTCGATCGAGGGCACGCCGACGACCAGCGCCCAATAGACCTTGCGCGCGGTGCGGCTCGCGAAGGTCTTGGCGAAGAACGCCGCGGCGCGCGCGGTGCGCGCGAGGAGGAGGACGCCGCTGGTGTCCTTGTCGAGCCGGTGGACCAGCTTGGGCCGGCTCTCCGCGTCGAACTGGAGCGCGTCGAGCAGCCCGTCGACATGGGTGTGGGTGCCCGTGCCGCCCTGGGTGGCGAGGCCGGGGGGCTTGTTGATCACGATCGCCTGCCCGTCCTGGTGGATCACCAGCTCGCGGGCATAGTCGATCTGCTCGGGCGGCAGCGGGGGCCGTTCGCGCTTGGGCCTGGCGGCGGCGGGGTCGGGCGCGTCGGCGGGGGGAACGCGGATCGTCTGGCCGGCGAGGATGCGGTCGCCGGGCGTGGCGCGCTTGCCGTCGACGCGCAGCTGGCCGGTGCGCGCCCAGCGCGAGACGAGGTTGAAGCTCGCGTCGGGCAGGTGCCGCTTGAACCAGCGATCGAGGCGGATGCCGTCGTCGTCGGGCGCGACCGCGAACTGGCGGACGTCGTCGGCATGGGCGCTGGTGTCGACCTTCATGCGAGCGCGCGGACGAGCGAGACGCCGACGATCAACATCAGGATCGATCCCACCACGGACGATACCGCATAGGAGGCGGCAAGCAGATGATCGCCGCGCGCGAGCATGTTGAACGCCTCGAGACTGAACGCGGAGAATGTGGTGAAGCCGCCGAGCACGCCGACGCCGAGGAACAGGCGCAATTGCTCGCCGCTGGCGTTGTCGGAGCGCGCGAGCACCCCGGCGAGCGCGCCCATCAGGAAGCCGCCGACCAGGTTGACGAGCCAGGTGCCCCAGGGGAAGCCCGGGCCCATGTGCTGGAGCGCGGCGCGGCCGACGTGGAAGCGGAAGCCCGCGCCGATCGCACCGCCGGCCATGACGAGGAGCAGAGGAGGCATGGCGCCGCCTCTAGCTGCTGGGGGCGCGCTCCGCCAGTCAGCGCGCGCGGTTGACGATCATGTCGACCGCGGTGCCGCCGCCGGGCCGATCGGCGAGGATCAGGTAATAAGCGTCGCCGCCGCGCGTGCCGGCAAGGACGTGATCGCCGCCGCGCACCGTGTGCTCGGCCGAATAGCGCGCCTTGCGCGCGCGGGTGTAGTAATAATCGGTGACCGCCTGGCGCGCCGCGGGAGTCGCGAAGCTGACCACGCGGACGTGGCAGCCGGGCAGGTCGCCGCCCGCCGCCTCGGCGACCTGCGCCTGCGGATAAACCGGGAATTCGGGCGGGAGCTTGGCGGCCCACGCGAAGCTGTAGGCGAGATCGGGGTTGCACGCCCCCGATCCGGCGCCGCGTGCGGCCTGCGCCCGGGCGAGCTCGCCGAGCGTGATCTCGCCGGGGCGGCAATCTTCGCCGCGGCACGGCGCGGGAGCGGGCGCGTGGACCAGGCCGGTGACGGCGGGGGCGTCCTGGCGCGCGATCGCGTCGGCGGGGGGCAGCGGCGCGCGGCCGGCGTCGGGTGTGGGGCCGGCCTGGCGGGCAAGCGTCGGATCGACCATGATCTGGTCCTCGAGCGCGCCGCGCAGCGCGGGATCGTCGCTGACGGTATTGTCGACGAGCTCGGCGTCGAGCTGGTTGAGATCCTTGGCCGCGTCATGCGGCTTGGCGCAGCCGGCGAGCGCGAGCGCCAGGGCGAGCAAAGCGGTGGTCTTGGACATCGCGGACTCCTTGGGCGCGATCCTAGCGCGCGGCGGTTGAGGAAGGATTAGCCGGCGCTTGCGGAAACAAAGCGCGCGTGGCCCGTTGATCGTTGCACATGCGGTTCGAACAGGAGCCAGGCTATGCCGAAGGACAAGGATTTCATCCCCGCGGATCAGGTCGAGACGCCGCGTCCCACGAGCGAGCAGCCACCGCTGTCGCCCGACGGCAACGACGCGGCGTGGAAGGAAAATCTCGACGCGGGGCATGACAACGGCCCGACGACGATGCATCAGGAGAAGGGCTGGCGCTCGGACAAATTGTCCAAGCCCTGAGCATCCTCCGGCTGCGCGGCGCTACTTCGCGACTTCCTTGGGCGGATCGGTGTAGGGCACCATCTCGATCACGTTGATGACCGACTTGGTGTGCGGCCATGGCATCACCAACCGCCAGCGGAATGGGGCGACGCGCTCGACGAAGCCGGCAAGATCGCGCTTGGGATCGTCGCCATAGGCGCGCGATTTCGTCTCGTCGCCACGGATCATCGCGCCGAGGAACACCAGCCGGGTACTGCCGTCCTCCCAGGCGCGCCCGGTCGGTCGCTCCGATCCGGTCTCCTTGACCAGGGTGGTTAGCGGTCCGTCGGCTTCGAGATAACAGAAATAGGGCGGATACGATATGTACGGGGCGGGCGAGTCGCGAAGCTTGCCGAGCTTGATCACGCGGCACTGATAGCGGCCCGGCGGCGGCGTGGGCCGTTCGAGCGCGGCGGCGGGATCGAGCAGCGGACCCTCCTCCCGGATCGCGCTGGTGAAACGCCCGGCGCGCGCCTCGGCCAGGCCTTGTTTCCAGGCCGCATCGGCGCGATCGAGCCGATCGCGGTCGGCGGCGGTAATCACCACGCGCCAATCGGCGAGCACACCGCTCGGCGCGGCCGCGACGGCCGGAGCGGCAGCAGCGGGCGGCGGCGTCGTGGAGAGAGGGGGCGTGCGCGGCGTGCAGCCGGCAAGCGCCGCGGCGGCGAACAGGGGGACGGCGATGCGCATACGCCGACGCTGTGACCAAACAGTTAAGAAAGGCTTAACGCCTGCCATCTCATGCAATCCGTGTGCGGCAAAGCGTTAACGCCTTGGGGTGTACCGCCTCAGGCGGCGGCAATCTTGCGCTTTCGCTTGGGCGCAGGCTTGGCCGGACGGCGTAGCAGCGGCAAGGCGGCGGCGGCAAGCCCGACGGCAAGCGCCGCGCCGGCGGCGACCAGCGCCGGCGTCGAGCGCAGGCCGGACGGGATGCGGGCGAGGATGCTCTCATCGACGGCGGGCTGATCGATCTTCACGGCATGAGGCATGGCGGCAGTGGGGATGTGGGACATCGTCTGTCTCCTGATGGGATGCCGCTTGAACGAGCACGCGGCGGCGGCGGTTCCCGCGTCGGCGGCGGCGGACAAGCGCGCCGGATCAGCGGCTGCGCGTGGTGCGGTACTTGTCGCGGATCGCGGCGTTGAAATATTCGCCCTTGGAGAAAGCACGCCGCATCCCCTCGGCCACCTCGGGTGGGACGTCGTGGTAGGCGTAGCGCCGGCCGGTGACGAAGGTGATGTCGAGGCGCTGCTCGGCGGGGTCGTAAGCGAAGCCGCGGATGACGCTGGAGGGCATGAGGGGGAAACGCGGCGCGCGCGGTTGGGATGCGTGGGGCGGACATTCGGCGCGCGGACGGGCCCGATCGGGCCGGCGGCTCGTTGCACCCTCGAAACCAGGAGAGAGACGATGAACAAGGCCATGACGATCGCGATCGCGCTGACGGGGCTCGCCGCCGCGCCGGCGCTGGCGCAAATGGGAACGAACGGCGGCGGCATGTCGAGCTCGGCCGGGCAGAATGGCGGAATGATGCAGAGCGGCGGGATGCAGAACGGCCCCGGCCCGCGCGGCATGGACCGCGGCGGGATGGACCATGGGGATATGAACCAGGGCAGCATGGGCGGCATGGACCATCGCGGCGCGATGATGGACGACCACGCCGGCATGGGCATGAACGGCGGCCGCGACATGGGTCCGCCGTCGCATTGGCGCGGCAAGAAGATGGCGTGGAACACGCACATGATGCGCTGCCAGAAGCGCTACCGCAGCTACGATCCGCACACCGACATGTACATGCTGCGCCACGGCAAGAAGGCGCGCTGCCGGCTCTGAGCTGAACGTGGTTAGGCAAGCCCGTCGTCGCAAGAGCGGCGGCGGGATTTGCTATATAGCTACAAGTTCAGAATTATAAATTATGAGCCTACCGGCCGACAGCTTCCTCATAGATTCTTGCGAGGCTGCAATCGAGCTTTCCGTTTCTCGCCAGTCGGCATATTGATCACTATTACCATTTTCTAGGTAAGCGGCCTTCATAGCCCTGGCTTGCGCGCATTTCTGAGCCGCGCGTCCACGCTGACTTACGATTTCATATTGCTTTTCAGCAGAAGTGCCTTTGCTGCATGCAGACACAACCAGCAAAGCGATCAAGGCTGTCCCGCATCTGGTTCCAATTGCCGCGCGCAGCCGCCTTGGATATTCGATATGCGCGTCACGCCGCCCTCGATTTCGGGAACATCGTCTGGTCTCCGCGCCCGGCCAGCAAGCCGGCGATGGAAATATCCTCGTCGATCTCCTCCCAGTGCAGGCCGGCGCGGCTTAGCGTCGCCGCTTCGCGTTGCGCGGGCGTCGCGTGGAGCAGGCGCGGGAACCAGGCGAGCGGGATGCCGAGCGTGCGGCCGTCGTCCAGATCGACCCAGAAGCTGTATTCGTCGAAGCGGATCGCGGTCGGTTCAGGCGAAGTGGTCATGCCAGGCCCTTTCGATCTCTTTGCGCCGTGCCTCAATGATCGCACTCAACTCGGCTTGGACACGCCTTGGAAAGCCCTTGTTGTAGGCGACGTCGACCTCGGGATGAAGCCAGAACTTGGCCGTGAGCCGGCCTTGCGTGACATGGACGTGCAGCGGCTCGCGCGGATTGCCCTCGTTGGAGAAGAAATGGAAGCGGTAACCGTCGTGGCGAAAGATGACGGGCAATAGCACGCTCCTTCTGCTTTGTCGTTCGCCGTCACCCAGCGACTAGCAGCGAGCTGCCTAGTCTGTGCAACCCTCCCCTCAAGAAGAGGGTTAGCTCACTCCGCCGCCACCCCGGCCCGCGAGAACATGTCCCCGTGGCCCTCGTCCTCGTTCGCCGCAGGCGCCTTCTTCGCCGCGCCGCGCTTGTCGAACGAGTCCCACACCTCGTTCCAGTTGCCGCGCGTCGCCGCCTTCGAATATTCGGTGGCGCGGGTCTCGAAGAAGTTGGCGTGCTCCACCCCGTTGAGCAGCGGCGCGAGCCAGGGGAGGGGGTGCTCCTCGATCATGTAGATCGCGGGCATGCCGAGCTGGCCCAGCCGCCAGTCGGCGATGTAGCGGATGTAGCGCTTGATCTCCTTGGGCGTCATGCCGGGGACCGGGCCCATCTCGAACGCGAGGTCGATGAACGCGTCCTCGAGGCGCACCGTCTTCTGGCAGACGTCCATGATGTCGTCCTTGACCGATTTGGTCAGGCAGTCGCGCTCGGCGCAGAAGGCGTGGAACAGCTTGGTGATGCCCTCGCAGTGGAGGCTCTCGTCGCGCACGCTCCACGACACGATCTGGCCCATGCCCTTCATCTTGTTGAAACGCGGGAAGTTCATCAGCATCGCGAAGCTGGCGAACAATTGCAGCCCCTCGGTGAAGCCGCCGAACATGGCGAGCGTGCGCGCGATATCCTCGTCGCTGTCGACGCCGAAGGTGGCGAGGTAATCGTGCTTGTCCTTCATCTCCTTATACTGGAGGAACATGCCGTATTCGCTCTCGGGCATGCCGATCGTGTCGAGCAGGTGGCTGTAGGCGGCGATGTGCACCGTCTCCATGTTGCTGAACGCGGTCAGCATCATCTTGACCTCGACCGGCTTGAACACGCGGCCGTATTTGTCGTGGTAGCAATCCTGCACCTCGATGTCGGCCTGGGTGAAGAAGCGGAAGATCTGGGTGAGCAGGTTGCGCTCGTGATCGGTCAGCTTCTGCGCCCAGTCGCGGCAATCCTCGCCGAGCGGCACCTCCTCGGGCATCCAGTGGATCTGCTGCTGGCGCTTCCAGAATTCATAGGCCCACGGATATTCGAAGGGCTTGTACTGGGCGCGGGCGGTGAGCAGGGACATTTGCGCGGTCCTTAGCGGGAAAAGGCGAAATCGGCGGGGGCCGAAACGGGTTTCGTGCGTTTGATGGGCTCAACGCATGAGGAGACGAAGCGATGGCCGATACCAGTGGCATTCGGGAACATATGGAAGTGATCGGCGCGGACGGCGTGCATGTCGGCACGGTCGATCATGTCGACGGCGACCGGATCAAGCTGACCAAGAAGGACAGCGGGGAGGGCTCGCATCAGGGGCATCACCATTACATCGCGACCGGGCTGATCGCCGGCGTCGAAGGCGACAAGGTGCGGTTGAGCGCCAACGCCAACGTCGCGGTGTCGATGGAAGAAGAGGCGTAGGCTAAACTCCCTCTCCCCTCTGGGGAGAGGGTCGGGGAGAGGGGCAGGGTTATCGCTGCGCGCCGCCCGCCTGAAGCGGACGGCCCCTCTCCCAACCCTCTCCCCATAGAGGAGAGGGCTTTGGTTTACTGACACGCGAGACACTCGTCGTAATCCTTCGCCTCGACCTCGATCTGGCGCAGGTCGATGGTGTTGTCGGCCTCGACGCCGCCGGCGAAGCCCGCGCGCTGGATGCTTTTCGAGCGCAGGTAATAGAGCGACTTGATGCCGAGCTCCCACGCGCGGAAGTGGAGCATCAGCAGGTCCCATTTCTCGACGTCGGCCGGGATGAACAGGTTGAGGCTGGTCGCCTGGTCGATGAACGGCGTGCGATCGGCGGCGAGCTCGAGCAGCCAGCGCTGGTCGATCTCGAAGCTGGTCTTGTAGGTGTCCTTCTCCTCGGGGGTGAGGAAATCGAGGTGCTGGACCGATCCGCCCTGCTCGAGGATCGAGTTCCACACCGCCTCGCTGTTCTTCGATTTCGCGATCAGCAATTTCTCGAGATAAGGATTGCGGATCGAGAAACTGCCCGACAGCGTCTTGTGCGTGTAGATGTTCGCCGGGATCGGCTCGATGCACGCGCTGGTGCCGCCGCAGATGATGCTGATCGACGCAGTCGGCGCGATCGCCATCTTGCAGCTGAAGCGTTCCATCGCGCCGCGGTCGGCCGCGTCGGGGCAGGGGCCGCGTGTCGTGGCGAGCAGCATCGACGCCTCGTTGGCGCCCTGGCTGATGTGCTTGAACATGCGCAGGTTCCAGCTCTTGGCCATCGCCCCTTCGAACGGGATGCCGCGCGCCTGCAGGAAACTGTGGAAGCCCATCACGCCGAGGCCGACCGAACGCTCGCGCGCCGCGCTATATTTGGCGCGCTCCATGCCGGGCTCGGCGCGGTCGATATAGTCCTGCAGGACATTGTCGAGGAAGCGCATGATATCCTCGACGAAGCCCTTCTCGCCGTGCCACTCGTCCCACGTCTCGAGATTGACCGAGGACAGGCAGCAGACCGCGGTGCGATCGTTGCCGAGATGGTCCTTGCCGGTCGGCAGCGTGATCTCCGAGCACAGGTTCGAGGTGGTGACCTTGAGGCCGAGCTCGCGGTGGTGGCGCGGCATGTTGCGGTTCACCTGGTCGATAAACACGATATAGGGCTCGCCGGTGGCGAGGCGGGTCTCGACCAGCTTCTGGAACAAGGCGCGCGCATCGACGCGCGCGCGCTCGGAGCCGTCCTTGGGCGAGGTCAGCGCCCATTCCGCGCCGGCACGCACCGCCTCCATGAACGCGTCGGTCAACAGCACGCCGTGGTGGAGGTTGAGCGCCTTGCGGTTGAAGTCGCCCGAGGGCTTGCGGATCTCGAGGAACTCCTCGATCTCGGGGTGCGAGATATCGAGATAGCAGGCGGCCGAGCCGCGGCGCAGCGACCCCTGGCTGATCGCGAGCGTCAGCGAATCCATCACGCGCACGAACGGGATGATGCCGCTGGTCTTGCCGTTCAAGCCCACCGGCTCGCCGATGCCGCGGACATTGCCCCAATAGGTGCCGATGCCGCCGCCGCGCGACGCGAGCCAGACATTCTCGTTCCAGGTGTCGACGATACCCTCGAGGCTGTCGGGGACCGAGTTGAGATAGCAAGAGATCGGCAGGCCGCGCCCGGTGCCGCCGTTCGACAGCACCGGCGTCGAGGGCATGAACCACAGCTTGGAGATATAGTCGTAGATGCGCTGCGCGTGCGCCTGATCGTCGGCATAGGCCGAGGCGACGCGGACGAACAGGTCCTGATAGCTCTCGCCGGGGAGCAGATAGCGGTCCTTGAGCGTCTCCTTGCCGAAATCGGTCAAGAGCGCATCGCGGCTGTGATCGACCTCGACCGGATAGGGCTGCGGCCGCGCGCCCGGGCCCGAGACGCTCGTCGCAGCAGGCGCTTCGAGGGTATCGGTGTTGCTCATGCTCGTCTCGCTGCCTGAAAGGTCCATCGCCGCCGGCTCCCTGTTCTCATTACGTTCGACTCGGGAGCCATGTCCCGACCGTAGCACCGGGGGGCGGATTGTGACCGCATGAATCCGTTCGTCCCCGTGATCCACAGGGCCGTCGTTTTCCTCGCCGCAAGATAGGGATGCGGCGGCGATAACTCAATCTAGTGGCCTCCCCCGAATGCCAACACAATGGATAGTGGCAGAGCCACGCGCCGGCGCAAGCGCAAAATTTTAGCGGCAGGGCTCAGGCGGGGCTGGACAGCGGCAAAAGATCAGGATTTCCGGCGCGTCGCGAAGGTTTCGGCTGGGATCGAAACGCGATAGAGCGAGTCTGAAGCGAAGAAGCGGGGGCCCAATGATCACCATCACCGAAGCCGATCTGATCGAGAGTGTCGCCGACGCGCTGCAATATGTCTCTTATTATCATCCGATGGATTATATCCGCGCGCTGGGCGTCGCCTACGAAGCCGAGCAGGGCCCGGCGGCGAAGGACGCGATCGCGCAGATCCTGACCAACAGCCGGATGTGCGCCGAGGGGCATCGGCCGATCTGCCAGGACACCGGGATCGTCACCGTGTTCGTCAAATGGGGCCAGGAGTGCCGGTTGGAGAGTAGCCGCTCGCTCCAGGAAGTGGTCGATGAGGGGGTGCGCCGCGCCTATCTCCACCCGGAGAACCGGCTGCGCGCGTCGATCGTGGCCGATCCGGCGTTCGGGCGGACCAACACCAAGGACAATACGCCGTCGGTGCTCAACGTCGAGATGGTGCCGGGGCATCATGTCGAGGTGACGGTCGCGGCCAAGGGCGGGGGATCGGAGAACAAGAGCAAGTTCGCGATGCTCAACCCGAGCGACAGCATCGTCGACTGGGTGCTCGAGATGGTGCCCAAGATGGGCGCGGGCTGGTGTCCGCCGGGCATGCTCGGGATCGGCATCGGCGGGACCGCGGAGAAAGCGATGCTGCTCGCCAAGGAATCGCTGATGGGCGATATCGACATGGCGCAGTTGAAGCAGCGCGGCGCGCAGACCGACGTCGAGCGGCTGCGGATCGAGATCTTCGACAAGGTCAACGCGCTCGGCATCGGCGCGCAGGGACTGGGCGGGCTCGCGACCATCCTCGACGTCAAGATCGCGACCTGGCCGACGCATGCCGCCTCGAAGCCGATCGCGATGATCCCCAATTGCGCCGCGACGCGCCACGCGCATTTCCACCTCGACGGATCGGGGCCGGCGTTCCTCGAGCCGCCCAAGCTCGCGGACTGGCCCAAGGTCGCATGGACGCCGTCGAAGGAATCGATCCGCGTCGACCTCGACACGCTGACGCCCGAAGTGGTCGCGACGTGGAAGCCGGGCGACCGGCTATTGCTCAACGGCAGGATGCTCACCGGGCGCGACGCCGCGCACAAGCGCATCCAGGACATGCTGGCGCGCGGCGAGGAGCTGCCGGTCAGCTTCCGCGGCCGCACGATCTATTATGTCGGGCCGGTCGATCCGGTGCAGGGCGAGGTGGTCGGGCCGGCCGGGCCGACGACCGCGACGCGGATGGACAAGTTCACCAAGATGATGCTCGACCAGGGATTACTGGCGATGGTCGGCAAGGCCGAGCGCGGACCGGCAGCGATCGCGGCGATCGCCGAGGCGAAGTCGGCCTATCTGATGGCGGTCGGCGGGGCGGCCTATCTCGTCGCGCGGGCGATCAAGGGCGCAAAGGTGGTCGGGTTCGCGGACCTGGGGATGGAGGCGATCTACGAATTCGAGGTGCGCGACATGCCGGTGACGGTGGCGGTCGATGCGTCGGGCGAGAGCGTTCACCACACGGCGCCTTTGGTGTGGCGCGAGAAGATCGCGCGCGAGCGGCTGCTCGAGAAGGTGTGAGACGCGGCACGGACAGATGGTAGACTATTAATCAGTAAGGAGCAGCACAGGGGCGGGACGATAGTGGGAGCGTGACGATGCGCCGAGCGAAAGGCCCCGCCGCGGCGGCCCGCGGGTTGGCGGCAGCGACGCCGCCGGACGCGGCCTTCGCGTCCGACGAAGCGGCCCGTCTCGACGCCTTGCTTCAGCTCAATCTCCTCGACACGCCGCCGAGCGAGGGTTTCGATCGCATCACGCGCATGGCAAGCCAGATCTTCGGCCTGCCGATCGCCGCGATGTCGCTGACCGACAGCGATCGCCAATGGTTCAAATCGCGGGTCGGGCTCGATCACCTGTCCATTCCGCGCCGGAAGGCGCCCTGCGCGCAAGTCGCCGAGACCACCGAAACGCTCGTCATCCCCGATTTCCTCGCTGATTCGGGCTACGCCGATAGCGGGCTCGCCGAGGCCGGCATCCGCTTTTATGCGGGCGCTCCGCTGGTCACCACCGACGGCCACGGGCTCGGATCGCTGTGCGTGCTCGGCACGGAGCCGCGCGATGCGACGCCGCAGGAGATGGCCGCGCTCAGCGATCTGGCTGCCATGGTGATGGCGCAGATCGAGTTGCAGCATGCCTTCGGCCGCATCGATCCGCTGAGCGGCCTGCCCAATCGAACGCAATTCCTCGAAGACCTGGACGATCTCGCGCGCGACAATCCCGGCCAGCGCCGCCTGGGAGTGCTGATCGATCTCGCGCGGCACGAGCAGATCAACAGCCTGATGCGCGTCATGGGATCGGCCTATGTCGATGACGTGGTCAAGGAAGCGGGCCGGATGGTCCGCACCGCGCTTGGCCCGGAGCAGACGCTCTATCATGTCGCGGCGACGCAATTCGCCTTCCTTTCCCCGCCCGACGTCGGGGAGGAGGAATATATGGCGATGCTTGCCGCGGCCTTCGCCGATCTGCGGGCTGCTTCGACGGTGCGCTTCGTCACGACCATGGCGCTCGGCGTCATGCCGTTCCGGTTGGGTGAGACCAGCCCGCGCGACGTCCTGCGGGCCGCGCACGGCGCCGCCCAGGACGGCCGCCGGTCCGACGGAGCGATCGGCCTCTACTCGGCATCGAACGACGGCTCGCATCATCGCCAGTTTGCGCTGATCAACGGCTTCGGTACGGCGCTCGAGCGGCCGGACGAGCTGCGGATGGTGTTTCAGCCGCGGATCGGGCTGGCGTCCGGCCGCTGCGTCGGCGCCGAAGCCCTGCTGCGCTGGCGGCATCCGACCCTGGGCGACGTATCCCCCGCCGAGTTCATTCCGCTGATCGAGCAGACGTCGCTCGCGCGGGCGACGACGGCGCGGGTGCTCGACATGGCGCTCGGCCAGCTGCGCGCGTGGCACGTCGGCGGCCTGGCCCTGCCCTTGTCGATCAACGTCTCGGTCGCCAATCTGGAGGAGGAGGATTTCGTGCAGGCGGTGCAGCTCTGCCTGCTCAAGCATCGCATACCGGCCGAGATGCTCGAGCTCGAAGTGACCGAGAGCGCGGTGATGGAGAATCCGGGCAGGGCGCTGGCGCGGCTGCGGGCGTTGGTAGCTCACGGCGTGCGGCTGGCGATCGACGATTTCGGCACCGGCCACAGCAGCCTGGCCTACCTCCAGAAGCTGCCCGCCCATGTCGTCAAGATCGATCAGTCGTTCATCTTCGGGCTAAGCGTCCACAGCCAGCGCGAGCAGGTGCTGGTCGGCTCGATGATCGCTTTGTCCCACCAGCTCGGCTTCGGCGTCGTCGCCGAAGGCGTCGAGACGGCCGCCGCCGCCGCTATGCTGGCCGGCATGGGATGCGACGAGGTGCAGGGCTATTTCTTCGCGCGGCCGCTCGAGGCGGAGGACTTCGCGTCCTGGGTGGCAAGCCATCACGCGGGCCTGGCGGCGCGCGCCGCGGCGGCCTGAGCGCAATACCGCTTCAGCCTACATGCCGCCGCCCGCGCCGCCCATGCCGCCCGCGCCGGTGATCGCGCCGTCGTCGGAGGGCGCCGAGCCTTCGCGACGCCCGCGCTCGGGATGCTTCTTGCGGTATTCGGCGATCTCTTCGGGGGTCTGGCCCTTGCGGTACCATTGATTGTTCCAGCCGCTCTGCGGATGTGCGCCGTCGGTGCAGCCCGACAGCGACGCGCCCGCCGCCAGCAGCGTCGCGGCGAGAACGATTTGCGATCCCATGATCCTCATCGGCATTCGAAGCTCCTCGCGCTGTTCCCTCGTCGATACCGGCTGACGCAGGCCTGAACAAGCGAGCGGCGCGGCCTTTCGCCGCGCGCGTGGGATCATATCGTCGGCGAAGCGTTATCCGATGTCGATCGAGGCTGGGAGTGGCGGATGCGGCGGGTGTTCAAGGCGATTGCGGTGATCGTGCTGACGGTGCTGGTGATCGCATTGCTGGTGCCGGTGGTCGTCCCGCCGTTCCTCGACCGGACTTACTACCGCGGACCGCAGTCCGACCATTTCGACGGGCAGCACTTCTTCAATCCGGACGATCCGCCGGCAACGCAGGAGGGCGCGGGGTTCTCGTTCGGGCGGATGGCCGGTTTCCTGCTGCGCCGCGATCGGGCGGCGTGGCCCGCGGACGTGCCCGTCGAGCAGACGGCCCCGGCGCCGCGCGTGCCGGGTCCGCCGGCGGCGGCGCGCAAGGGCTATCGCCGCGAGCAGGCGCACGCCGCGACGATGATGCGCGCGACCTGGATCGGCCATGCGACCGTGCTGGTGCAGACGCAGGGGCTCAACATATTGACCGATCCGGTCTGGTCGGACGTCGTCTCGCCGTTTCCCTCGCTGCTCGGCCCCCGGCGGGTGCGCGCGCCGGGGGTGGCGTTCGCCGACCTGCCCAAGATCGACGTCGTGCTCGTCAGCCACAACCACTACGACCATATGGACCTGCCGACGCTCAGCATGCTGTGGCAGAGCGACAGGCCGCTGATCGTCACCAGCCTCGGCAACGACACGATCCTCGGCTGGCACGGGATCAAGGCGGTGGCGCGCGACTGGGGCGGGCGGGTGCAGGTGAAGCCCGGCGTCGACGTGATCGTCGAGCGCGTCCACCATTGGGGCTCGCGCTGGGGCAAGGATCGCAACCGCGCGCTCTGGTCGGGCTTCACCGTGACGCTGCCCGGCGGCAATCTGTTCTTCGCCGGCGATACCGGGCCGGGCGACATGAAGTGGCCCACCGAAGCACGCCGGCACGGGCCGGTGCGGCTCGCGCTGCTGCCGATCGGGGCGATCCGGCCGGCGGCGATGATGAGCGGCAACCATATCGGGCCGAAGGAGGCGGTCGACGCGTTCGTCCAGCTCGGCGCGACGCGCGCGATGGCGATCCACTGGGGGACGTTTCAGCTGTCCGACGAGGCGATCGACTTTCCCCCCCGGCTGCTCAAGGAAGAATTGCGTGCGCGCGGGCTGCCTGAGAAGGGGCGCTTCGTGGTCATGAAGACCGGCGCGCCGTGGGACATTCCGGAGATGGCGAAGTGATGCCATCTTCGCGTTCCGCCCCCCCCCGGGGCCGTTTGCACTGAGCCTATCGAAGTGCTTTTCTTCGGTTTGGGGAAAGGCTTCGACGAGCTCAGCCCGAACGGGGCCGGGTCGAGGGGAATAAGCCGAGTCTCTCTACTTCCTCCGCGCTCAGATCGATCCCGAACAGCAGCGACAGCCGCAGGCGATAGGCGCGAGCCGATGCGATGTCGCTTTCGGTGCGGTCCGAAGCATTGGCGCGGGTGTAGCGGCGGTCGACCAGCGAGGCGAAGCCGTTCGGCAGCACGATGCTGGCGATGCGCAGCGTGGTAAGACGCGTGCCCGGCGCGGTCGCCGTCCAGTGGTTGGCGAGCGCGAGGTCGGCGGGGAAGACCGGCGCGAGGGTGAAGCTGTATTGCGGCTCGAAGCCGCCACCGCCGTCGCGCTCGAGTATCCAGCCCTGCGTCGCGTCGCGGCGCAGGCGGTGGTGCGCGCCGTCGCTGGTGGCCGCGGCCTCGTCCTCGATCAGCCGCAGCGGCGGGGTGTAGCCGCCGCCGAACCCGGCGTCGGCGATCCATTGCGCGCCGGCGATAGTGACGAGACAGAGCGGATGGGTCAGCGGAGGCGTATCGCGGACGCCGAGCCAGACGCGCGCGAGCAGTGGCCGCGCGGCAAAGCCGAGCGCGTCGAGCGCGCACCCGAACAATTGATTGTGCTCGAGGCCGTCGCCGCCGCGCCGGCGCGCGACCAGCTTGTCGAACAGCGCGGTGGGATCGAGGCTGACGCCGCGGCCGAGCGCCACGTCGAGATTCTCGAACGGGATTGCGAGGCGATGCGCGCGCTGCACCGCCGCCAGCCCGGCCGCGTCGGCGGCGGGGGCGCCGGGCAGGCAGATCCGCGCGAGATAGGCGGCGAGGTCTATTTGCGGCAATCGCCGATCCGCTTGCCGACGGTCGTCGCGGTCACCGTCATCGGCATGCCGCCGCCGGTGGTGACCGAGCGGCCGTTGGCGGTGAAGCTCGTCGGCGTGAAGCTGCCGGTGCTGGTCGCGGTCATCGTGCCGCCGCTTTGCTTGCACACCATCTGCGAACTGAGCTTGCCGCCGGCCATCGAATAGCGCGTGAAGCTGCACGACTTGTTCGATTTGAGCATGTCCTGCGGCCCGCGCGATGCCTCCTCGGGGGTGATGCAATGCTTCACCTTCGTGGTCTTGCCGGCCATCATCTGCGCGATCCCCGGAGGCGCGCCGGGCATGTCGATCGATTGGACCGTCACCGCGATTTCCCACTGGCCGGGCTGGACACCCGAGGCCTGGCCGTGCGCGATGCCGGGCAGCGCCAGCAATGCCGTCAGTGTCATCATGCGAATGCCGTTCATCGTCGCTCTCCCATCCTGTTCGACGCGCCTTGTAGCGCTGGAACAAAGCGCCCCCAAGACCCATATGTCGGGCATGGTCATCCAGATTCGTACCAGCCTCGACGAACCCGACACCGGCCGGTCGTTCATTCCCCATCGACCCGAGCGTCCGCCCAAAGCCGAAGGCGGCAAGCCGTTCCGCATCGTTTCCGACTACGAACCCTCGGGCGACCAGCCGACCGCGATCGCGGAGCTGGTCGACGCGGCGCGCGCCGGCGAGCGGGACCAGGTGCTGCTCGGCGTGACCGGATCGGGCAAGACCTTCACCATGGCCAAGGTGATCGAGTCGCTCCAGCGCCCGGCGCTGGTGCTCGCGCCCAACAAGATCCTCGCGGCGCAGCTCTACGGCGAGTTCAAGAGCTTCTTTCCCGACAATGCGGTCGAGTTCTTCGTCAGCTATTACGATTATTACCAGCCCGAGGCCTATGTGCCCCGCTCCGATACCTACATCGAGAAGGAAAGCTCGGTGAACGAGGCGATCGACCGGATGCGTCACAGCGCCACGCGGTCGCTGCTCGAGCGCGACGACGTGCTGATCGTCGCGTCGGTATCGTGCCTCTACGGCATCGGCTCGGTCGAGACCTATTCGGCGATGATCTTCGATCTCAAGCAGGGCCAGACCGTCGACCAGCGCGAGATCATCAGGAAGCTCGTCGCGCTGCAGTACAAGCGCAACGACCAGGCATTCGCGCGCGGCAATTTCCGCGTGCGCGGCGACAGCCTCGAGATCTTCCCGTCGCATTACGAGGACAGCGCATGGCGGGTCAGCTTCTTCGGCGACGAGATCGAGGAGATCGCGGAGTTCGATCCGCTGACCGGCAAGAAATCGGCGGCGCTCAAGGAGGTCAGGGTCTACGCCAATTCGCATTATGTGACGCCCGGGCCGACGCTCAAGCAGGCGACCGAGGCGATCAAGTTCGAGCTGGCCGAACGCCTGAAGGAGCTGGTCGCCGAGGGCAAGCTGATCGAGGCGCAGCGCATCGAGCAGCGCACCAACTTCGACCTCGAGATGATCGCGGCGACCGGATCGTGCGCGGGCATCGAGAATTACAGCCGCTTTCTGACCGGGCGTCTGCCGGGCGAGCCGCCGCCGACGCTGTTCGAATATCTGCCTGAGAATGCGCTGCTGTTCGTCGACGAGAGCCACCAGACGATCGGCCAGGTCAACGGCATGGCGCGCGGCGATCACCGGCGCAAGATCACGCTCGCCGAATATGGCTTCCGCCTGCCGAGTTGCATCGACAACCGGCCGCTGCGCTTCAACGAATGGGACGCGATGCGCCCGCAGACGGTGTGCGTCTCGGCGACACCCGGGCCATGGGAACTGGAGCAGACCGGCGGCGTGTTCGCCGAGCAGGTGATCCGCCCGACCGGGCTGATCGATCCGCCGATCGAGGTCCGCCCGATCGACAGCCAGGTCGACGACCTCGTGTTCGAATGCAAGGAGACCGCCAAGCAAGGCTATCGCACGCTCGTCACCACGCTGACCAAGCGGATGGCGGAGGACCTGACCGAATATCTCCACGAGGCGGGCCTGAAGGTCCGCTACATGCATTCCGACGTCGAGACGCTCGAACGGATCGAGCTGATCCGCGACCTCAGGCTCGGGGTGTACGACGTGCTCGTCGGGATCAACCTGCTGCGCGAGGGGCTCGACATCCCCGAATGCGGGCTGGTCGCGATCCTCGACGCGGACAAGGAGGGCTTCCTGCGCTCCGAGACCTCGCTGATCCAGACGATCGGCCGCGCCGCGCGCAACGTCGATGGCAAGGTCATCCTCTATGCCGACCGCGTCACCGGATCGATGGAGCGCGCGATGGCCGAGACCGGGCGGCGGCGCGAGAAGCAGGAGGCATATAACGCCGAACACGGCATCACGCCGGCGACGATCAAGCGCAATATCTCGGACGTGATCGCGCATCTCTCGTCGCGCGACCAGGTGACGGTCGACACCGGCGACGAGGATCGGCCGCACATGGTCGGCCACAATCTGCGCGCCTATATCGAGGGGCTCGAGCAGCAGATGCGCAAGGCCGCCGCCGATCTCGAGTTCGAGGAGGCCGGGCGGCTACGCGACCAGATCCGCGCGCTCGAGGCCGAGGAGCTGGGGCTTCCGCCGGGCGAGAGCAAGGCGCCGAAATACGGGCGCGCGACCGAGGGCAAGCCGGGAACGCGCAAGATGCGGTATGGGAAGACGCAGCGGAAGTTCGGGGGTAGCGCGCGTTGACAAGGATTCTTGATCTGTTCTAATCAGAGTTGGACGAGGCCGCCGTCGAAATCACATTTCGCACGATAAGGGCCGTCCATGATCCGCGATTTTGCAGATGACGAGACCGAACGCGTCTGGGACGGTCGCGGCAGCCGCGTTCTTCCGCCCGATATTCAGCAACCGCACGACACAAGCTCCGTCAGCTTGACGTCATCGAAAGGCTTGACGAACTTCGCGTTCCACGAGGTAATCGACTGGAACAGTTGAAGGGCAACCGGCAAGGCGACTATAGCATCCGGATCAACGACCAGTGGCGGATATGCTTCCGCTGGTCGAATGGAGGTGCCGAACGTGTCCGGATCGAGGACTATCATCGCGGGTGACGAGCGGCTGCCCAATGTGCATCCGGGCGATGTCCTGCGCAAGGATTTCCTGATCGGCAGCGAGCTTGATGCGGACGAGATCGGCCGGGCAGCCGGAATCGATCCGGATCGGCTTACGGCGCTGCTGGATGCGCGCCTCCCGATCGACGCCGATCTCGATCTGCGCTTGGGCCGCTATTTCGGCATGTCGGACGGCTTTTTTCTGCGGCTCCAGGTTCTTTATGACGTCGAGGAATTCAAGCGTAGCCATGGTGCCGAGCTCGATCGCATCATTCCGCGCGCCGCCTGATCTGCTTGCGTAATCCCGTAGCCTTAGCAATTTTCGTGCTCCTCTCCGCCTGCATCGCGGAGAAGCGCGCGCCGGTGCCCGATCAGCAGCCGCGCCCGGCGGCGCCGGTGCAGGCGCTGCCGGCGGGGCCGGTCGGCGAGGACTGGCGCGATGTGCCGCTGACGCCGGGGATGTGGTTCTACCGCATCGACGGCGCGGCGGGGTCGGTCGCGCAGTTCGGTCCGCCGGGCGGGATCGCGCTGTTCGCGATGCGCTGCGACCTCGCGGCGCGGAGGATCGTCTTTTCGCGCGGGGGCGGGGCCACCCCGGCCGCTTCGCCGAGGATCGGTTTCCTCACCTCGTTCGCCAGCTTCGCCGTGCCGGCGGCGCAGGCTGCCGGGCAGCCGCCGGCGGTGACCGCGACGCTGCCCGCGATCGACCCGAACCTCGACAAGCTTGCGTTCAGCCGCGGGCGGTTCGTCGTCACGCTGGCAGGCGCGCCGCGGCTGGTGATCCCAGCCTGGCCCGAGGTCGGGCGCGTGATCGAGGACTGCCGCGGCTAGGAACCGGTGCCGGGCATGGCGGGTTCTCTCGGGCGTTCGCAGAAGGAGGCGACGATGATTCGCAAGCTCGCATCGGGCGAATACCGCCTTTACTCGCGCAAGACCGACGACAGCGGCAAGCGCAAGAACCTCGGCACGTTCAAGACGCGCGAGGCGGCCGAAAAGCATGAGCGCGAAGTGCAATATTTCAAGCGGCACTGAACCGCGGCGCGCGGCCGGGCGGCGGCGCGGAGCGAAGATTCTAGCCAGAAATTATTTGCATTCAAGACTTGTGCGAAGCCCCGCGATGACTCATCTTCCGCGTGTCGTCCATTTAGCGAAAGGAGGTGATCCGATGTCTCATGGTTCAGCTTGGGGGTCGGTTCAGTCCGTTCGGGAGGCGCGCTCCTAGCAGCGCATATTCCCGGGCCGGCACTTCCGGCCGCTGACCATGTAGCGAGGCCGTCGGGGCAGGAATGCCCCGGCGGTCTTTCTCGTTTTGGGAGTGCCGACCCCGATTTCAGTTATCTTCCGTTGTACGCCGTGGGGCCATAGCCGCTGACCAGCGAGTCATACGCGGAATTGTCAGCGTAGAAGTGCAGGTCGTCGTCGAGATAGGCGGTCACCGGCGTGCCGGCCCTGATCTTGGCGTTCGTGCCATGTACGACGAACGCCGCGACTACGCCGGCCGCCACCCAGGCGCCGATAACCGCGGCCGTCCCGCTTTTGCCGCGTGCGCTAGCTTCCCCCGAGAGGTCGATGCGACGCTGCGGCGTATCGATATAGAGGACCCGCACAGCGAGCTTACCGGATTTTCCGAAATGGCCGTTGCGAGTCATCGCCCCGACCTCGCCGACGGCGGTCGAACCCGCCGGGATAAGCTCCTGTCCTTTGACGACGAGCGGCTCGCTGACGGTGAGATAGAAGCGGTCGCCGCTATGGACATGCTTGGTATTGAGATCGGTGTAAGTCGCCAGGTGGATCGGCGTGCCGACCGGTACATAGTACATTCCGGCGACGGCCTGAATCGAAGCGGCGCAGGCGGCGACGATCGTGACCGCGGCTTTGCAAACTTTCTTCATGGGGTCTCCGTCACACCTCGGCGTGAATGCGAGAGATAGGAAAGAGACCTTAAGCGACCGTTACGAATCGCTCGCTTCGACGCAGTAGAGGACGGTTCAGGCCTTTCCCAGCACGTCGACCAGATGCAGCCCCAGCCCGACCAGCCCGCCGACCAGCGTGCCGTTGATCCGGATATATTGCAGGTCGCGCCCGACCGCCGCCTCGAGCCGCGTCGTCACCGTCGCCGCGTCCCAGCCGCGGATTGTGTCGGACACCAGGCGGACGATGCCGTCACCGTAGGACGCGACCGCGCCGATCGTCGCGCGGCGGGCGAACTGGTTGATCGCCGACTTGAGTCGCGCGTCCTGCTGGAGCGTGCCGCCGAGCTGGCGCAGCGCTTCGCCCAGGCGGCCGGCGGTGACCGCCTCGGGATCGCGCGCGGCGCGCAGCATCGCGGCGCGCGCGCCCTCCCACAGGCCGTCGATCCAGGCGACGACCGCGGGGTTGGCGATGATTTCCTCTTTGAGCGCGGAGACTCTGGCGCGGGTCGCCGCGTCGTGCTGGAGATCGGCGGCGAGCGCGGCGAGGCCTTCCTCGGCCTTGGCGCGTAAGGGATGGCGCGGATCCTCGGCCATTTCGGCGAGCAAACGGTTGAGGCCATCGACGATCTTGGTGGCGAGCGTCTCGTCGAGCCCGGTCCAGCGCAGGATCGCGCCGGCGCGCTCGTGGACCATCGCGCGGATCAGCGCCTCGTTGGCCTCGAGCGTGCGACCGGCCCAGCGGACGATGCCGTCGAGGATCGGCACGTGGCGGTCCGCGCCGATCGCCGCCTCGAGCGCCTGGCCGAGCGGGCGCGCGACGTCGAGCGCCTTGAGCCGCGCGGCGACCGCGCCCTTGACCATCCCGCCGAGCCGCTCCTGATCGAGCGCGCCGAGGATGTCGGCCGCGAGGCGCGAGGCGCCGCGGCGCAGGCGCCCGCCACCCGCGCCGGCCGGGCTGGCGAGGAAGCGCCCGGCGGCGCCGGCGAGATCGATCCCGCGCATCCGCCGCGCGACCACCGAGGGGGTGAGGAAATTGTCGCGCAGGAACAGCGCGAGGCTGTCGCCGATGCGGTCCTTGTTGCGCGGAATGATCGCGGTGTGCGGGATCGGCAGGCCGAGCGGGTGGCGGAACAGCGCGGTGACCGCGAACCAATCGGCCATGCCGCCGACCATCGCTGCCTCGGCGAACGCGCGGACGAAGCCCCAGCCGTTGCCGCGATGCTCGAGCGCGCGGGCGAGCGCGTAGAGCGCGGCCATCGCCACGAGCAACCCGGTCGCGGCGAGGCGCATGCCGCGCACCCCGCCTTGCGCGGGATTGAAACGGTGGAGCCCGACGCGGGCCAGCACGGTCATGCCGGTGAAAAGGCCGGTACGGGCAGAAGTTTCATTCGGCCGCCTGGGGCGCCGGCGGCGCCGCTCCCTGGCCGCCCGTGGTGAGCAGCGGGCCGAGCCGCGCGCCGAGCCATTTCTCGACATCGTCAGCGAGGCTGAAGCCCGCGGGCACGATCACCAGGGTGAGCAGGGTCGACAGGATCAGCCCGCCGATCACGACGATGCCCATCGGCGCGCGCCAGCTGCCGTCGCCCGAAAAGCTCAGCGCGATCGGCAGCATGCCGGCCACCATCGCCACGGTCGTCATGATGATCGGCTGCGCGCGCTTGTGCCCGGCGTCGAGGATCGCGGCCTCCTTGGCGATCCCTTTGCCCATCTCCTCGATCGCGAAATCGAGCAGCAGGATCGAATTCTTGGCGACGATGCCGAGCAGCATCAGCAGGCCGATCAGCACCGGCATCGAGATCGGATTGCCGGTGAGATGGAGCGCGATCGCCCCACCGAGGGGCGCGAGCAGCAGCGAGCCCAGATTGACGAACGGCGGCATCACACGCTTGTACAGCAGCACCAGCACGGCGAAGACCAGCAGAATGCCCGCGACGACCGCGAGGATGAAGTTCTTGATCATCTCGGCCTGCCACTTGGCGTCGCCGAACGGAACCTTCGCGACGCCTGCGGGAAGGTGGCGGATCGCCGGCAGTGCGTCGATCTTGGGATCGACCGCGCCCTTGACCGCGCCGGGCGCGAGATCGGCGCCGATCAGGATGCGACGCGCCTGATTGTAGCGCTCGATCTGCGAAGGTCCCGCGCCGAAGCTGACCTCGGCGACGACCTTGAGCGGCACCGATCCGCCGCTGGCGGTCGGCACCGGCAGGTTCTCGATCGTCGACAGGCTGCGCCGGGCATATTCGTCGATCGCCACGCGGATCGGGATCTGGCGGTCGGCCAGCGAGAATTTGGCGACGTTCTGGTCGATATCGCCCAGCGTGGCGATGCGGATCGTCTGGCTCAGCGCGGCGGTGGTGACGCCCAGGCTCGCGGCAAGATCGAAATGGGGACGGATCGTCACCTCGGGCCGGCGAAGTTCGCCGTCGAGGCGCACCCCGCGCAACTCGGGAAGCGTGCCCATCTCGCCGGCGATCGTGATCGCCGTCGTCCTCAACCGGACAGGATCGTCGCCGACGAGCATGATCGTGATGTCGCGTCCGCTTCCCGGGGGGCCGCCGCCGGAGGACTGAAAATTGACGCGCGCGTCGGGCAGCGCGCGCAGCTGGGGCGCGAGCGCGCGCTCGAACTCGACGCTGGTGCGGTCGCGATGCGGATCGAGCGTGATGTAGATGTCGGCCGCACCGATGTTGATCCGCGAGAAGGCTGCGCGGACCTCGGGCGCACGCTGCGCGAGGGCGGCCACGCGGTCGGCCATCGCCTCGGTCTGGCCCAGCGTCGAGCCGGGCACCATCTCGATCTTGATATGGCTGTAGTCGGTGTTGACGGTCGGCTGGAAGGTGAAGTCGAGCGTGCCGAACGCGAAGATCGTCGCGGCAAAGGCGGCGCCGCCGATCGCCACCGTCTTCCAGCGATGGCGCAGCGACCAGCGCAGCAGCCCCATGTAGCGATCCATCAACGGCCCTTCGCCGTGCGACGCCTGGCCGTGCGCCTTGAGGAAGTAAGCGGCGACCATCGGCGTGATCATCCGCGCGACGGCGAGGCTCATCAGCACCGCGGCGACCACGGTCAGACCGAAATTCTTGAAGAATTGGCCCGAGACCCCCGGCATCAATCCGACGGGCAAGAATACCGCGACGATCGACAAGGTTGTCGCGACGACCGCGAGGCCGATCTCGTCGGCGGCATCGATCGACGCCTGATAGGCCGATTTGCCCATGCGCATGTGACGCACGATGTTCTCGATCTCGACGATCGCGTCGTCGACCAGCACTCCGGCGACGAGGCTCAGCGCGAGCAGGCTGAGGCCATTGAGGTTGAAGCCGAGCAATTGCATCAGCCAGAACGAGGGGATGGCGGAAAGCGGGATGGCGATCGCCGAGATCGCGGTCGCCCGCCAGTCGCGCAGGAACAGGAACACGACGAACACCGCCAGCACCGCGCCGATCGCCATCGATTCGAGCGCCGAATAATATTGGCCGCGCGTGTAATCGACGCTGTTGTAGAGCTGGGTGAAGCGGATCCGCGGATTTTCCCGCCCGATCTTCTCCAGCTCCTTCATCGCCGCGTCATAGACGGCGACGTCCGACGAGCCCTTGGCCTTGGTCATGCTGAAGCTCAGCACCTGGCGGCGGTTCATCTTCGCCAGCGAACGCTGCTCGGCATAGGAATCGCGCACCTCCGCGATGTCCGCGAGCTTGATCGTCCGGCCGCTGGCGAGCGCAATCTGCTTCTCGCCGAGATTGAATGCGTCGTCGGCATTGCCGAGCACGCGCACCGACTGTTCGGCGCCGGCGATCTCGGCGCGGCCGCCGGCGGCGTTGAGGTTGGTCTGGCGCAGCTGATTGTTGACCTGCGACGCGGTGATGCCCTGCGCCTGCATCCGGGCGGGATCGAGGCTCACGCGGATCTCGCGGCTGACGCCGCCACCGCGCAGCACCTGCGCCATGCCCGAGATGCCGAGCAGGCGCTTGGCGATGGTATTGTCGACGAGCCAGCTCAGCTGCTCGAGCGACATGTCGACGCTCTCGACCGAAAAAAAAGCGATCGGGCCGCCGGAGATGTCGATCCGCGCGACCTGGGGCTCGAGAATCCCGTCGGGCAGCTGGCTCCGGATCTGGGCGACCGCATCACGCACGTCGTTGACCGCGCGATCGACCGGGGTGCCGATCACGAACTGGACCATCGTGGTCGAACTGCCTTCGCTGACGGTCGAATTGATCTCGTCGACGCCGCTGATGCCGCGCACCGCCGCCTCGATCCGCTGGGTGACCTGCGTCTCGAGCTCGGTCGGCGCGGCCCCGGGCTGGGCGATCGTCACCGTCGCGGCGGGAAAATCGATGTCGGGATTGTCGTTCACGTCCATGCCCATGAACGCGACGATGCCGGCCAGCGTCAGCGCGACGAAGAAGATGATCGGCGGCAGCGGATTGCGGATCGACCAGGAGGAGATGTTGCGCAGGTTCATGTCGTTTGCCGCTCAGCGCGCCGCCTGGCGTTCCGGCCTGACCTTCTCGCCCGGATTGAGGAACGCGCCGGCCGATGCCACGACGCGCTCGTCGCCCTGCAATCCGGCAAGAATGGCGATCCCGCGCTCGGACACGCTGCCGGTCTTGACCGCGCGGCGCACGACCGTGCTCCCGGCGTCGACGATGAACACGAAATTGCCCGCGGCATCGCTCTGCACCGCGGATTCGGGCAGCAGCGGCGCCTCGACCGTCCCGCTGGTGATCGTCGCGCTGGCGAAGCCGCCGGGGCGCAGCTGCCGATCATAAGCGAGCGCGATGCGCGCCTCGCCCTGGCGGGTGGCCGCATCGATCGTCGGCGCCAGCTGCCAGATGGTGCCGTTGAAGCCGGTCCCGCTGCCGACCGGGGTGACGGTGGCGGGCACGCCGACGCGCAGCTGCGCCAGATCCTGCTCGGCGAGCTTGGCGCGC
>CAXTMX010000008.1:43594-57046 GCA_964245585.1 uncultured Sphingomonadaceae bacterium
CCGCTGGCCGGGCCGACGATCTGGCCGGGCTCGACCGCGCGGGCCAGCACCAGCCCGGCCGCCGGCGCGCGGATCTCGAGCCGCGCCATGCGCGCGTTCATCTCGCCATATTGCGCCTGGGACACGCGGACCTTGGCGCGCATCGCGTCGCGCGTCGCGCTCTTGCGGTCGATGTCGGCCTTCGACACGAAGCCGCGCGCGAGCAGCTTCTGCGCGCGATCGAGATCGGCCTGCGCGATCCGCGCGTCCGCTTCGGCCATCGCGACCTGCGCGCCCATCTGGCCGGTCTGCTGCGCCTGGACCGAGCGATCGATCGTCGCCAGCACCTGGCCCGCGGCGACCCACTGGCCCTGCTCGACCAGCACGCGCGCGATCATCCCGCCTTCGCCGGCGACGCCGACCGGCATCTCGCGCCGCGCGCCGAGCGTCCCGGTGGTGGTGATCTGGTTGATCACCGGCCGGCGACCGGGGACGATCACGGTGACCGACGGCAGCGGCTCGGGCGGAGGCGCCGCGGGCGTGCGGCCAAACGTCAGCCAGCCGAAGAGAGCGAGCAGGATCAGCGCGCCGAGCGCGAGCAGGATGTTCCGCCGGGTCCGCCCCGGCGGAGGCCCCGGCGGATCGGCGGCATCGGTCTCGTCGGCGTTCCACACGCGCTTGTCGATATTCATCACGTCGTTCCGCTCACCGGTGGTGCGTAAGGCTCGCGGGCATCGTCTAGAGCATTTTCCGCGGCCCCGCCACGCCGGACCGCGACAGGGGAACATCCGCGCTTGTCATCTGCCGTCGGACCGACGACGATAGGCGGGTAACCAGGAGACGCAGCATGGAACGAGGCTTTTTGGGTTGGATTCTGATCGGTCTGGTCGCCGGCGTGCTCGGCAAGCTGATCATGCCCGGACGCGATCCGGGCGGCTTCATCGTCACGATCCTGCTCGGCATCGCCGGCGCGCTGCTCGCCGGGTTCATCGGCCAGGCGACCGGCGCCTATGCGCAGGGCCAGCCGGCGGGATGGATCGCAGCGACGCTGGGCGCGATCCTGATCCTGATCATCTACCGCGTGGCGATTCGGGGCCGGCAACCGCGCTGAAGCCACGGTTCAGCGCCGGTCCAGGCGGCGTCGGCTTGAAGCGTCGGCGTGCGTCGTTTCGCGCCGTGCAGAGGAGTCGATCGATGACCGTTGCCCATTCTGTCGCCGCGCTGCTCGGGGCGGCGACGCTGGTTCCCGCCGCCGCGACAGCGGCCGATTCGCCGATCGCCGGCACCCGGCTCGACATCTCCGCCGAGGGCGAGGTCAACCGCGTGCCCGATCTGGTGACGATCTCGGCCGGCGTGGTCACCCAGGCGGCAACCGCCGGGGCGGCGATGAGCGCCAACGCGCGCAAGATGAGCGCGGCGATCGCGGCGCTCAAGCAGGCGGGGGTCGCTGATCGCGACATCAGGACGGCATCGATCAACCTGAGCCCGCAATATCGCTACGTCGAGAATCAGCCGCCGGTGCTGATCGGCTACCAGGCGTCGAACCAGGTCGCGGTCCAGTTCCGCGACGTCGCGCGGGCCGGCGCGATCCTCGACGCGCTGGTGGCGCAGGGCGTCAATCAGATCAACGGTCCCGATTTCTCCGTCGACAAGCCGGAAGCGGCGCTTGACGAGGCGCGGGTCGCCGCGATCGGCAAGGCCCGCGCGCGCGCCGAACTCTATGCTCGCGCGACTGGCTTGAAGGTTAGGCGGATCGTGTCGATCAGCGAGACGGGAGGAGATAGTCCGTCGCCGCCGCGCCCGATGATGGCGATGGCCGTGCGCGGGAAAGCGGCGGATACTGTGATCGAGGCGGGCGAGCAGAAGCTCGGGGTCGTCGTTTCGGTCACGTTCGAACTCGAATAACCGATGGCCGGCCCCGCCGCGCGGGACCGGCCTGGAGCTTCAGCGAACCCGGCCGCGCTGAATTAGATTGATGATCGCGAGCAGGATGACCGCGCCAAGAAAGGCGCTGATCAGGCCCCCTAACGTTCCTCCGCCGAGCCGCGCGCCGAACAGGAAACCACCGATATAAGAACCGATGATGCCGACCACGATGTTGAGGATGATGCCCTGCTGACCATCGGTCCGCATGACGATGCTGGCGAGCCAGCCGATGACGCCGCCGATGACGAGCCAGATGATGAAATCCATGGTATTCCTCCTCCGTTGCGGCCGACGAGCCGTGTGCCGACGTCGACGATCCGCGCTTGATACGCTTCAGGAACGATGATGGTTCCGGCGTCGGAGGCTGGTGGCCGCGGGCAAGGATCGCCGCGGCTCCGCGCATCAATATTTCTGCTGGCGTTCGTAGAGCGACTTATAATGCTGGATGCGGGTCACGCGCAGCCCGGGCATGCCCGACCGATCGACCGCACGCTGCCAGCTGGCGAACTCCTCGAGGCTCAGACTGTAGCGATCGCACACCTCGTCGACCGAGAGCAGCCCCCCGTTGACCGCGGCGACGACTTCGGCCTTGCGGCGCACGACCCAGCGCCGCGTGTTGGGCGGCGGAAGCGAATCGAGCGTCAACGGCTCGCCGAGCGGTCCTATCACCTGTGCCGGCCGGATCTTCTGGTTCTCGATCATGTCTAACCCCAAACTTGGCCATGGCCTTACGGTCGCTCCCCCGTATTGCGATGCTTAGCCCCCCGGCATTGAAGGAAGGCTAAAATGCGAAGGTAAAGGGCAACTTCATGTTGGTTAGTGCGGCCTTACCGGCCAGCTGCGGATGAAAGCTGCCGGCCAAAGCGGCGGCAGCGGCGGCCCAGTCCCGATCCCCCAGGACGAGAGTGGCAAGCGCGGCGACGGGGTCCCCACCACGCCGCGCCGGGGCGCGGATGCGGGCGGCGATCGTGGCGGTGCGGCTGGCGGACTGATGGCTGGCGGCGCCGGCGACGAGCATCGCATAATCGAGCGCGACGGCGCGCTGGAAACCGCGCGTCCCGTCGTTCATGGGAAAACTCAGATCCACTTCAGCCCGATCCTCTCGCTTGCCGGACGGGGGTAATCAAAAATGCTGAACTTACCGTAAAACCAGCGATCTTTGCTCCCTGACGCGATCGCAGCTATGCGCGCAGGATGGCTTCTCCTCTGCCCGCCGCCGACTTCCAGCTCGCTCGCCCTGCCCGCGACGCGCGGATCGTCGTCGCCATGTCGGGCGGGGTCGACAGCTCGGTGGTGGCGGCGCTGGCGCAGGCGAGCGGGGCCGAGACGATCGGCGTCACGCTCCAGCTCTACGATCACGGCGCCGCGACCGGGCGCAGCGGCAGCTGCTGCGCGGGACAGGACATCAAGGACGCCCGCGCCGTCGCCGACCGGCTCGGCATCGCCCACTACGTGTTCGATTACGCCAGCCGCTTCCGCGCCGGCGTGATCGATCGCTTCGCCGATGATTATGTCGCGGGACGCACGCCGATCCCGTGCGTGCGCTGCAACCAGGGGGTCAAGTTCACCGACCTGCTCGGCCTCGCGCGCGATCTCGGTGCCGATTGCCTCGCGACCGGCCATTATGTCCGCCGCGTCGCCGGCGAGTTGGGCCCCGAGCTGCACCGCGCGATCGATCCGGCGCGCGACCAGAGCTATTTCCTGTTCGCGACGACGCGCGACCAGCTCGACTATCTGCGCTTTCCGCTCGGCGGGATGGCGAAGGGCGCGGTGCGCGCGATGGCGGCGGAGCTCGGCCTCGGCAATGCGGCGAAGCCCGACAGCCAGGACATCTGCTTCGTCCCCGACGGCGATTATGCCGCGGTGATCCGCAAGCTGCGTCCGGCCGCGGGCGAGGGCGGGGAGATCGTCGACCAGGCGGGCCGCGTGCTCGCGCGGCATGACGGGCTGGTCGATTTCACCGTCGGCCAACGGCGCGGACTGCCGGGGGGCAGCGCCGCGCCGCTCTATGTGCTGCGGCTCGAACCCGATACGCGGCGCGTGGTAGTCGGGCCGCGGTCGGCGCTGGCCGTGGCGGGGGCGCGGCTGTCCGAGTTCAACCGGCTAGGCGGCCATGCGGGCCCGTTGACCGCGAAGGTGCGCTCGCTGGCCAAGCCGGTGCCGGCGCGCTTCGACGGCGAGTGGCTGCGCTTCGCCGCGCCCGAATATGGCGTCGCGCCGGGGCAGGCGGCGGTGCTCTATGCGGGCGAGCGCGTGCTCGGCGGGGGATGGATCGAGGAGACCGTGGCGGCGGAGGCGGCGGTCAACTCAACCAAGCCGTTCGTCCTGAGTAGCCATTGAGCGCAGTCGGAATGGCGTATCGAAGGATCCTTCGATCCGCGCCTTCGACAAGCTCAGTCCCTACTCAGGACGAACGGGAGTTATGATCCGCCGACGTGGCGTCAGGGATACAGCAGCCCCTCGCTCCAGCCGTCGCCTGAGCGCGTGAACAGGCGGCGTTCGTGCAGCCGGTGGGCGCGGTCCTGCCAGAATTCGATGCGCTCGGGCACGACGCGATAGCCGCCCCAGTGCGGCGGGCGCGGCACGTCGCCGCCGGCGAAGCGCCCGCGCATCGCCTCGTAGCGCGCTTCGAAGGTGGCACGGGCGTCGAGCGGGCGCGACTGGTCTGACGCCCAGGCGCCGAGCTGCGAATCGCGCGAGCGGCTGGCGAAATAAGCGTCCGCGTCGACGTCGGCGACGCGCTCGACCGGGCCTTCGATGCGCACTTGGCGGCGCAGCGACTTCCAGTGCAACAGCACGGCGGCGAACCGGTCGGCGGCGAGCTCGTCGGCCTTGCGGCTGGTGAAGTTGGTGTAGAAGACGAAGCCGCGCGCGTCGTGGCCCTTGAGCAGCACCATGCGCGACGAGGGGCGGCCTTGCGCGTCGGCGGTCGCCACCGCCATCGCCTCGGGATCGTTGAGCTCGCTGGCGCGCGCCTCGGCGAACCAGGCGTCGAACAAGGCGTGGGGGTCGGTGGTCATGCCGCTCCTTAGCGTTATTGGTTTCACTTCGTCATCCCGGCAAAAGCCGGGATCCATGGATGCGGCACGACTCAAGTCGAGAGCGGACGCCGTCCATAGACCCCGGCTTTCGCCGGGGTGACGGCGGGTAGGCGAACTCCAACCTATCCCTATTGCGCTGCACAACCGGCTGTGCCCTACTGCCGGCCATGATCCAGGCAGCGCTGCACCATGTCACCGGCTACCGCTACGATCGCCCGGTCGCGCTCGGCCCGCAGGTGATCCGCCTCAGGCCGGCACCGCACAGCCGCACCGCGGTCAACAATTATTCGCTGTCGATCGTCCCCGAGAACCATTTCATCAACTGGCAGCAGGATCCGCACGGCAATTGGCTCGCGCGGCTGACCTTCCCCGAGCGCACGACCGAGTTCCGCGTCACGGTCGACCTGATCGCCGATTTGGCGGTGATCAATCCGTTCGACTTCTTTGTCGAAAGCTATGCCGAGACGTCGCCGTTCATCTACGAGCCCGAGCTGGCTTCCGATCTTGCGGCCTATTTCGAGCAGGAGACGCACAGCCCGCTGGTCGACGCGTTCGTCGCCGAGTTCGCCGGGCGCAACCAGCGCACGATCGATTTCCTGGTCGATCTCAACGCCACGCTGCAGCAGCGCATCGGCTATGTCATCCGGATGGAAGCGGGGACGCAGAGTCCCGAAGAGACGCTCAGCCTCGGCACCGGATCGTGCCGCGATTCGAGCTGGCTGCTGGTCCATCTGCTGCGCCGGCTCGGCTTCGCCGCGCGCTTCGTCTCGGGCTATCTGATCCAGATGAAGGCCGACGTCGAGCCGGTCGAGGGGCCCAAGGGGCCAGTCGCGGATTTCACCGATCTCCATGCCTGGGCCGAGGCCTATCTGCCCGGCGCCGGCTGGGTCGGGCTCGATCCGACCTCGGGGCTGTTCGCGGGCGAGGGGCACATCCCGCTCGCGGCAGCACCGCATTACCGCTCGGCCGCGCCGATCACCGGGATGGTCGAGCCGGCGACGGTCGATTTCCACCACGAGATGCACGTCACCCGCATCGCCGAGGCGGTGCGCATCACCAAGCCGTTCACCGACGAACGCTGGACCGCGCTCGACGCGCTGGGCGCGCGGGTCGACGCCGATCTAGTCGCGCAGGACGTGCGGCTGACCACCGGCGGCGAGCCGACCTTCGTGGCGGTCGAGGGCGGCGAGGAGCCCGAGTGGAACGGCGATGCGGTCGGCCCGACCAAGGCGCTCTACGCCGACCGGCTGATCCGGCGCATGCTCGATCGCTTCGCGCCCGGCGGGCTGCTTCATCACGGCCAGGGCAAATGGTATCCGGGCGAGAGCCTGCCGCGCTGGGGTTATTCGGTCTACTGGCGCAAGGACGGCGTGCCCTTGTGGCGCGACGCGGGCCTGATCGCCGGCAATGGCGCGCTCGCCCCGGTCGACGCGGGCGCGGCGGGCGATTTCCTCGGGGCGATGGCGCAGAGCCTGGGGGTCGCGGCCGATCATGTCCAGCCGGCCTATGAGGACGGGCTCGCCTGGGCGGTCAAGGAGGCGGAGCTCCCCGCCAACGCCGACCCGACCGACCCCAAGATCGAGGATCCCGAGGAGCGCTCGCGCATGGTGCGCGCGTTCGAGCGGGGATTGAGCAAGCCGGTCGGCTATGTCCTGCCGATCCAGCGCTGGCAGGCGGCCGCCTCGCCGGTCCCGCCGATCCCGAAGGGACGGTGGAAATCGGAGAAGTGGCAGGTCCGCCGCGGGCAATTGTTCGTCATGCCCGGCGATGCGGCGCTCGGCTATCGCCTGCCGCTCGGCGCGTTGCCCTATGTGCCGCCGGCCGACTATCCGTATCTCCACGTGCGCGACACGACCGAGCCGCGCGAGCCGCTGCCCGACTATCGCGAGCAGCGCATGGAGAAGGTCACTCCCGCCGACGGCAGCGCGCAGGAGATTGCCGAGCAGAAGATCATCCAGGGCGCGGTGCGCACGGCGATGACGGTCGAGCCGCGCGAGGGCTATCTCGCGGTGTTCATCCCGCCGACCGAACGCCTCGAGGATTATCTCGAGCTCGTCGCCGAGGTCGAAGCGATCGCCGAGGCGAAGAAATTGCCGGTGCGGATCGAGGGCTATCCGCCGCCGCCCGATCCGCGGATCAACGTGCTGCGCGTCACCCCCGATCCCGGCGTAATCGAGGTCAACATCCATCCCGCCGCATCCTGGGCCGAGGCGCGCGACATCACCGAGGGCGTGTACGAACTCGCGCGCGAGGAAGGCTTGACCGCGGACAAGTTCATGGTCGACGGCCGCTCGATCGGTACCGGCGGGGGCAACCATCTCGTGCTCGGCGGGCCGAGCGTGACCGATTCGCCGTTCATCCGCCGGCCCGACCTGCTCAAGTCGTTCGTGCTCTACTGGCAGCGCCATCCGTCGCTGAGCTATCTGTTCTCGGGCCTGTTCATCGGCCCGACATCCCAAGCGCCGCGGATCGACGAGGCGCGCCACGATGGCTTGTACGAGCTCGAGATCGCGCTCGCGCAGGTGCAGAAACCGGGCGAGGGGGACACGCCCGCGCCGTGGGTGGTCGATCGCCTGTTCCGCAACCTGCTCGTCGACGTGACCGGCAACACCCACCGCACCGAGATCTGCATCGACAAATTGTTCTCGCCCGACGGGCCGACCGGCCGGCTCGGCCTCGTCGAGTTCCGCGGCTTCGAGATGCCGCCCGACGCGCGGATGAGCCTGGCGCAGCAGCTGCTCATGCGCGCGCTGACCGCCTGGTTCTGGCGCGAGCCGCAGGAGGGCAAGCTCGTGCGCTGGGGCACCGCGCTGCACGATCGCTTCCTGCTGCCGCATTTCGTGTGGGCGGACTTCCGCGACGTGCTCGCCGATCTCGCACAGGCGGGCTATGCTTTCGATCCCGAATGGTTCGAGGCGCAGCGCCAGTTCCGCTTCCCGGTGCACGGCTCGATCGTCGCGGGCGGGGTGCGGCTCGAGATCGCGCATGCGCTCGAGCCGTGGCATGTGCTCGGCGAGACCGGCGCGATCGGGGGGACGGTGCGCTATGTCGACAGCTCGACCGAGCGGCTGCAGGTGCGCGCGTCGGGGCTGGTGCCCGGCCGCCACGTCGTCGCGTGCAACGGCCGCGCGGTGCCGATGACGCCGACGGGATCGCCGGGCGAGGCGGTCGGCGGGGTGCGCTACAAGGCGTGGGCGCCGGCCAATTGCCTCCACCCGCGCCTGCCGGCCGACGCGCCGCTGACGTTCGACCTGCTCGACCGCTGGAATGGGCGCTCGCTCGGCGGGTGCGTCTATCATGTGGCGCATCCGGGCGGACGCAGCTACGATGACGTGCCGGTCAACGACTATGAGGCCGAGGCGCGCCGCAAGGCCCGCTTCCAGGATCATGGCCATACGCCGGGGCCGGTGCCGATGCCGGCGGAAGAGCCCGGGGGAGAGTTTCCGATGACGCTCGACCTGCGCACGCCGGCGCCGCGGTAGACCCCATGGGTTTCCCCCCACCGTTCGGGCTGAGCTTGTCGAAGCCCTTTTTTTCTTTCTTTCGTAGGGAAAGAGAAGGAGAGCCCTTCGACAGGCTCAGGGCGAACGGTTGTGGGGGCAGGGTGGCGTAATGGCCACCGCCGCGGCCCCGCCTTCATCCGACTGGGTCGACGGGTGGATCGCGTCCTATGCCGCGCAGGCGGGCGCGGGCGACGTGATGCACGCGTCGCTGGCGCAGGGCGGGGGCGCGTGGCGCGACATGCTCGAGGGGATCGCGGCGCTGACCGGCGGCGATCTCGCCCGCGCGCAGGAGCGCGTCGCGCGTCAGGCGCACGAGCTCGGCACCGCGTTCCGCCTGCCCGGCGACGCCGAGGAGCGTTCATGGCCGCTGTCGCCGCTGCCGCTGGTGATCGGCGAGGCAGATTGGCGGCTGATCGAGGCGGGGGTGACGCAGCGCGCCGAGCTGCAGGAACGCTTGCTCGCCGATCTCTACGGGCCGCAGACGGTGATCGCCGAGGGGCTGCTGCCCGCCGCGGTGGTCACCGGCAGCCCGCATCTCCAGCGTGCGATGATCAACGTCGCGCCGACCGGCGGCCATTGGCTGCACATCTATGCCGCCGACCTTGCGCGCGGCCCCGACGGCGAGTGGCGCGTGCTCGCCGATCATGCGCGCGCGCCGAGCGGCGCGGGCTATGCGCTCGAGAACCGGCTCGCGCTGAGCCGGGTGATGGGCGACCTGCTCAACCGGCTCGAGGTCCAGCGCCTCGCCTCCTTCTTCACCGCGTTCCGCGAGGGCCTGTCGACCGTCTGCGCCCGCACCGAGCCGCGCATCGCGCTGCTCACGCCGGGGCGGTACAGCCAGAGCTATGCCGAGCAGGCGCATATCGCGCGCTACATGGGCATGCTGCTGGTCGAGGGCGAGGATCTCGCGGTCCACGAGGATCGGCTGTTCGTCCGCACCATCGCCGGGCTCAAGCGCGTCGATGCGGTGTGGCGGCGGATGGATGCGCGCTGGCTCGATCCGCTCGCGTTCGATTCGCACAGCTCGATCGGCGTGCCCGGGATCATGGACGCGATGGCCGCGGGCAACACCGTCGTCGCGAACATGCCGGGCGCGGGGATCGTCGAATCGCCGGGGATGGCGGCGTTCCTGCCACAGCTGTCGCGTCGGCTGCTCCATGTCGATCTGCTGCTGCCGAACATCGCGACCTGGTGGTGCGGCCAGCCGAAGGAATGCGCCGAGGTGATCGAGCGGCTCGACCGGCTGCTGATCGCCCCCGCGTTCGGGATCGGCGTGGCGGGGCTCGCCGATGGCGCGGCGGTGCTCGGGGCCAACCTGTCGGAGGCGGCGCGTTCCGAGCTGCTCGCGGGGCTGGCGGCGCGGCCGCAGGATTATGTCGGGCAGGAGGTGGTGCGGCTGTCGACGATGCCGAGCGTGGTCGACGGGGCGATCGCGCCGCGCCCGTTCACGCTGCGCGTGTTCGCGGCGCGTGCGCTTGACGGGCGCTGGCAGGTGATGCCGGGCGGTTTCGCGCGGATCGGCGACCAATCCGACGTGCGCGCGGTGATCATGGGCGAGGGCGCGACCTCGGCCGACGTCGCGGTGATCGCCGGGCCGATCGACGACGCGCGGTCGTTGACGCCGGACAATATCCACATCCGCCGCAATCCGGGCACGCTGCAGAGCCGCGCGGCCGACAATCTGTTCTGGCTCGGCCGTTACCTCGAGCGCGGCGAGGCGCATCTGCGGCTGGTGCGCGCGGCGCTCGGCGGGACGATCGATGCCGACGGCGGCACCGCGGTCGGATCGACCACGACCGATCATCTCGCCGACCTGCTGATTTCGTCGGGCGCGGCCGCGCGCACCGCCAAGGCCAAAGGCCGCGATCTGCCGCTGCTCGTGCGCACCGCGCTCGACGATGCGGGTGAATGGGCCAGCGTGCGCTCGCTGCTCGCGACCGCGCGGCGGATCGGCGAGGGCACGCGCGAACGGTTGTCGGCCGACGTCTGGCGGCTGCTCGACGCGCCGCTCGAGCCGTTGCCGAACAGCGACGCGGCGAGCATGCTCAACCGCGCGACGCTGCTGCAGGAGCGCTTCTCCGCGCTCGCCGGGCTCGCGGCGGAGAATATGGTGCGCACCTCGGGCTGGCGATTCCACGATCTCGGCCGGCGGCTCGAGCGCTCGGCTGAAGTGTGCCGCATCTCGCGCACCTTCGCCGCCGACGACGCCACGCTCGACGATCTCGCGACGCTGCTCGAATTGAGCGACAGCCAGATCAGCTACCGCTTCCGCTATCCCGAGGGCGTGGGCCTGGCGGCGGTGCGCGACCTGATCGCGCTCGATCCGTGGAATCCGCGCTCGCTGACCTATCAGGTCAAGCGCATCGCCGCGCACCTCGCGGCGCTGCCGACGCTGCGCGACGACGGCATGCCCGAGGAGCCGATGGCGCTTGCCAATGCGCTGGTCGCGACCGTCTCGGTGGCCAAGGCCGAGGAGATTAGCGTCGCGGCGATGCTCGGGATCGAGAACCGGCTTTACGCGCTGTCCGACGCGATCGGCACGCGCTACTTCCTCCAGGGCAGCGAAGCGGTGCGCTCGACGGGGACGATGAGGCTGGCGTGATCTACGAGATCACCCACGCGACGACCTTCAGCTATAGCGCGCCGATGCGCTATGCGCGCTGCAACCTGCGGCTACAGCCGATCGACTGGGACGGGCAGCAGGTGCTCGGGTTCGAACTCGACACCGAGCCGCCGAGCGCGCTTAGCCCGTCGCGCGTGGTCGCGTATGTCGGGCACGTCCAGCGCATGGTGGTCGACACCGCGGTGACCAAGCTGGTGATCACCGCACGCTCGAAGCTGCGCGTCGACCGGCCGATGCCGGTGGCCGAGCCCGGCGACCCGACCATCGCCGAGGTCGCCGCGGCGGTGCGCGAGATCGCCGATCTGTCGATGACCTCGCCGGCCAATTATATCTACCCCTCGCCGATGATCGCGCTGACGCCCGAGATCGCGGCCTGGTGCGGCGAAAGCCTCGCGTCCGACCGGCCGATCGTGGCAGCGGCGTTCGAGCTGACCAACCGCATCCTCGACGGCTTCCGCTACGACGGCACCGCGACCGAGACCAATACGACGCCGGCTGAGGCGTTCGGCAAGAAAGCCGGCGTGTGCCAGGATTTCGCGCAGGTGATGATCGCCGGGCTGCGCTCGGCCGGGCTGCCCGCCGCCTATGTCAGCGGTTATCTGCGCACCATCCCGCCGCCGGGCAAGGAGCGGTTGATCGGCGCCGACGCGACGCACGCGTGGGTGCTGCTGTGGTGCGGGCCGAAGCGCGGCTGGATCGGCTTCGACCCGACCAACGGCATCGGCATGGGCTCGGACCATATCGTCACCGCGATCGGCCGCGACTATGCCGACATCGCGCCGATCGATGGCATCTTCGTCGGCCAGAGCGGGCAGGATATCGACGTCTCGGTCGACGTCGCGCCGTTCGAGGAGGTGGCACTAAACCCCCATCCGTTCGCCCTGAGTAGGGACTGAGCGTAGTCGAAGGCCCGTATCGAAGGGCCCTTCGATACGCCATTTCGACAAGCTCAATGGCTACTCGGGGCGAACGGCCCAGTATTCATGCCCCCCTTGCGCCAAGCCCCATCCTCGCACATCTGATGCGGCATGGATCTCTACGCCAAACTCGGGGTGAAGCGCGGCGCGAGCGAGGCCGAGATCAAGAAGGCCTATCGCAGCCTCGCCAAACAGCTTCATCCCGACCGCAACACCGACAATCCCAAGGCGGCCGATCGCTTCGCCGACGTCACCGCGGCGTACGACCTGCTGTCCGACAAGGACAAACGCGCGCGCTACGATCGCGGCGAGCTCGATGAGCAGGGCAATCCCAAGGCGCCGTTCGGCTTCGGCGGCAACGGCGCGGGCGGGGGCTTTCGGCCCGGTGCCGGTCCCGGCGGCGCGCCGTTCGAGGCGGGGGCTAACACCGCCGATTTCGGCGACATCTTCGAGAATCTGTTCGGCGGCGGCGGACGCCGCGCGGGCGCCGGCCCGTTCGGCGGGCGGCAGCGCGCGGCGCCGCGCGGCGCCGACGCCGCCTATCGGCTGGTGGTGGCGTTCGAGGATGCCGCGACGCTCGCGCCGCAGCGCGTGACGCTCGCCGGCGGCAGTGCGATCGAGCTGAAGCTGCCGCCCGGCGTCGAGACCGGCACTTCGCTGCGTTTGCCGGGCAAGGGCGAGCCCGGCCCCGGCGGCGCGGGCGACGCGACAGTGACGATCGAGGTCCGCCCGCACCGCTTTTTCGTGCGCGACGGCGACGACATCCGCCTCGATCTGCCGGTGCGGCTCGACGAGGCGGTGCTGGGCGCGGGGATCAAGGTGCCGACGCCTGAAGGGGCGGTGATGCTCAAGGTGCCGCCGGGGTCGTCGTCGGGCAAGGTGCTGCGGCTCAAGGGGCGCGGCTTCCACCAGAAGAATGGCGGGCGCGGCGACCAATTGGTCACGCTGATGATCGACCTGCCGGGCGAAGATGCCGCGCTCAAGGCGTTTGCCGAAGGCTGGAACGACGACAGGTCACGCAACCCCAGGGCATCCCTGGGCGTCTAGCCCTGACATGCAGGAACTCTCGCCCGAATCGCCGGAAGCGCGCGCGCGGCGCGAGCAGCGCCAGGGCAAGCGGAGCGAAACGCGCGCCTATGCGCTGCAGATCGCCAAGCGCGTCGCGGTGGGCGTCTATTCGGACGGGTTCATTCACGCCGGGAACCTGGCCTATCTCGCCTTGCTGACGCTGTTCCCGTTCTTCATCGTCACCGCGGCGCTCGCGCAGTTGCTCGGAAGGACCGAGGACAGCATGCGGACGGTGGCCTCGTTCCTCCACATGCTCCCGCCGAGCGTGCGCGAGCTGCTCGCCAAGCCGATCGCCGACGTGCTGATGGCGCGCACGGGCTCGCTGCTGTGGCTCGGCGCGCTGTTCGGGCTGTGGACGGTCGGCAGCTTCGTCGAGACGATCCGCGACATATTGC
>CAXTMX010000009.1:0-5468 GCA_964245585.1 uncultured Sphingomonadaceae bacterium
GTCCAGATCGGTGATGTCCTGCAGCGGCAAACGGCCGATATCGACCACCCGCAACGGCTGTTCGACATTTTCCTTCATCAGGTCGACCAGGTTGGTGCCGCCGGCGAGATAGCGCACCCGGTCGCCTGTCCCGGCTCGGACCGCGCTCGCGACATCCTCGGCGCGGTCGTAATCGAACCGGATCATCGTGTGCGCTCCGTTCCGAGCACTTCGAGCACCGCGTCGGCGATGTTGGTGTAGGCGCCGCAGCGGCAGATGTTGCCGCTCATCTGCTCGCGCACCTCGAGCCGCGAGCGCGCGTGGCCCTCGTTGATGAGGCCCTGCGCCGAGCAGATCTGGCCCGGCGTGCAGTAGCCGCACTGGAAGGCGTCGTGCTCGATGAACGCGGCCTGGAGCGGATGCAGCTTGCCGGGCTGGCCGAGCCCCTCGATGGTGGTGATCTCCGACCCGTCCAGCGTCACGGCCAGCTTGAGGCACGCATTGATCCGGCGACCGTCGATCAGCACCGTGCAGGCACCGCACTGGCCGTGATCGCACCCCTTCTTGGTGCCGATCAGATCCTCGCCCTCGCGCAGGAGGTCGAGCAGCGAGGTCCAGGGCTCGATGGCGAGCGAGCGGATCTCGCCGTTGATCGTCAGCGTCGTCGGAACGGTGCCGATCGGCTGGGCGGCGCGGGATTGCGCACCGGGTAGGGTCGCCATGGCCGTTCCTTTCATGCCGGGATCTGCGCGAAGTCGGCGATGTTCTCTTCCGCAATGCCGTTCTCGCGGTGCCGAAAAGCGGACAGCGCGCGGTACACCTGCAACCGCGCCCGCATGACCGATCCGAGCGGCTGGTGCGCTGCCAGGCTGTGCGCCGGACGGAAGGTCATCACCTCGTCGAAATAACGCACGCGCGACGGGCTGTACGCCTCCTGCGCGGGGATGCGGATCGTGGCGACGGTGCGGTACTGGCTGTCCTGCGCAGGCCATTCGATCGAGGCGTCCTCGATCGGCTGCGTCTCCGCATTCGCCCACAATTGCGCGCGCAGCTCGAACACGGCCTCGTGCTCGCGGAAATAGTCGGTCGCGGCGTGACGGAAGCCGTCCTCATCCTGATGCGGATCGAGCTGCCATTGGAGCAGCGCATCCTGCGCCTGCGACGCCGGGAACGCACCAATCTTGGCGACATAGTCACCGAAGCGGATCGGCGCCTGGCTGAAATAGTCGTCGCCGATTGGGTGGCTGAACGGATGCCCGAAGAAATCGGCCTTGGCGTAGGCGGTGTTGAACATGCTCAGCACCTTGTTGAAGTTGCGCGCCATTGACGACACCGCGCTCTTGACGCCTTCCGGCATCGGCGTGGCCGCACCGATCTTCTTCGCATCGCTTAAAAAGCCGCTGGCGGTGCCGGACGGGAAGGTGCGGCCGGTCGCGAGCACGAAGTCCTGCGTCGGCGCGTCGTGGCCGGGCAGCTTCTCGCCGTCGACGCCGAACACCTTGATGCCGATGCCACGGTGGGTCGAGACACGATCGCCCAGCGTCTCGCCCGGTCCCTGCGCGAAGCGGATCGCGACGTCGTAGCTGCCGGGCGTGGCGAACAGCCCCTGCGCCAGCTCGGGCGGGAGGTCGTCGGCGATCGTCATCGTGCCGACGACACACGCGCTGCTCTTGGCATGACTGGCGCGCACCGCGTGGTGCTCGCGCTCCTCAACCGTTTCGCTTTGTTGCGTCATGCCCTGGATGATGCCGTCGATCGTCTGCTGCTCGTCGGCTTCCGGCGTCTCGATGTCGGGGGCGTAGCGGAGGTAGGTCATGGATCGCCTTACTGGTTGGGGTCGAACGAGAAGAGCTCCGTCTTGATCGACGGTGGGGCACCGGGCGTGAACCAAACGGTGTCCTGGATGTGGCTCGCGGTCAGGTACATCGTTCCGTCCGGCCCTTCCGAGAAGGTATCGGGCCAGCGCAGCCGCTCGTCGGTCAGCACCGTCTCGACGCTCGTGCCCACCAGCTTGGTCACCGAGCAGTCGGTCGGCGAGGTCAGGAAGAAGGTGTCATCGCGATTAATCCAATAGCCGTCGGCGACGTGGGTCGTGGCGACCTTCTCGACCGCGGCCGCGCGCTCGTCCTCGCTGACGTCGGGTGTCAGCTGGTCAGTCGGGATCGAGTACAGCGTCTTCCCGGTCAGCGCCTGCCAGTAGAGCGTCTTGCCGTCTTGCGAGAGGGCGATCCCGTCCGCCGCGAACATCGGCTGGCGACCGTCAGGCCGCAGCAGTGGCTTGCCGTCGATCTCGACCGTGACGCTCTTGTCGACCTGGGTCGCAGCATGTCCGTCCAGCGCCCGGAAGCCTTTGCCGCTATTCAGGTCGATGACGATGATCGCGCCCCTAGTGCCGCTGTCGGTGATGTAGCCCGTCCCGCCGTCCGGCGAAAAGCGGATGTCGTTGAGGTAGGTACCTTGCAACGCGACATCGTCAGCTACCAGAATGGTCTTGACGACCTGGTTCGAGGCGAGGTCGATCTTCACCAGCTTGGGCGCGTCGGGCAGGATCTTCTCGTTGCCCGGCGCGCCGGGATCGAGCACCCAGAGGTTGCCCTGACCGTCCGGCACGATCGACTGCACACACACGAAGTAGTCGGTGACTGGCATGTCGTTCGCCTTGGCGTTGCGCCAGCTATTCCACGTCTCGTCGGGATAAGGCCGTAGCCCGCCGTCGGGCAGCACCTCCGCGACCGAGATCGGCGCGTCGTCGGTCCAGCGCGGGAAGTTCACGAAGATACGGCCGTCGGCGGTCGCGGCGACACCCGTCACTTGGTGGTCGAACTGGGCGACGAGCTTCAGGCGGTGATCGGTCGACATCGGCATACCTCGGCTGGATCGGCCAACCGGAAGTCGACGGGTTAGCTGTTATAGCCAACCAAGCCGGCAGCTTTACGTTCCGCTGTACGCCCGACTTTCGGGCGCAAGCTGTTCGATGGAAAGGCGTTTCGCACCGCAAGCCATCATGCACAGGTGCGACAATCGCAGGCCGCTACTCATTCACTTCAGCGGGCAGCTATAATCGAGCGACGAGGAAGCAATGCTAATGATCGGTAGCTCCGAGACATATCGTTTTCCCGTCCCCGAGCGGTCAGAGCAGGGACGAAATCAGCCCAGGCCATTCGCCGCTTGGCTCCTATGTGGCTCCTAGCCAATTTTCGGCCTTTCCGGGAGAGCCGATCGGATCGCTCATAAGTGCCTGTGTTCGCACAAGAAACTTAAAAGTTCTATGGAACTAAACAAACCCCTTTTTGAGTCCCGCGCGTCTACCAGTTTCACCACGCCCGCACGGCGGCGGGCTTTACACCGCTGCCGTGCGGATGCGCAACCGGCTCAGGAAACGACGCGCTCGCCCGCCTTGGGATCGGGACCGAAGCGGTTCGGGCCGGGCGTGCCGTCGAGGAACATGAACACCAGCAAGATCAGGTTCACCAGCGGGATAAGGCCCAGCAGCAGGAACCAGGCCGACTTGTCCTGGTCATGCAGGCGCCGGGCGGCGACCGCGATGCTCGGAATGATCGTGCCCAACAGAAACAGCGCGGTCAGCGGACCGTACATCCCGCCGACACTGCGGCCTTGCCCGACGACGGTCTCGACCACCGACAGGACGATCACCGCGACGAAGGTCAGCAATATGTACGACCAATATTCCTTGCGGCGCGAGCGGCCCGAAAACTCCGCGTAGCGCCTGAACGGCATGAGCGCCCATTCCATAAATTGTCTCCCCCACGGCCCCTAACGGCTGAGGAAGACTATCGGCGGAATTCCGCTTGGCAACCGTTCAGTTGCGCGGCGGTTGGCGGCGGTAGCTGAGCGCTTCGGCGACGTGGATGCGGCCGACCCCGTCGCTGCCGGCGAGATCGGCGATGGTGCGCGCCACGCGCTGCACGCGATGATAGCCGCGCGCCGACAGCCGCATCGCCTCGGCCGCCTGGGCGAGCAGCTTGCCGCCCGGCGCATCGGGCGTGGCGACGGCGTCGAGCAGCGCACCGTCCGCCTCGGCGTTGGTGCGGATGCCGTGGCCGGCATAGCGCGCCGTCTGCACTTGGCGCGCGGCGGCAACGCGGGCGGCGACCTCGGCCGAGCCTTCGGCCGGGGGCGGCAGCACGAGATCGGCGGCGGCGACCGCGCGGACCTCGACGTGGAGATCGATGCGGTCGAGCAGCGGGCCCGACACGCGCGCCTGATAATCGGCGGCGCAGCGCGGCGCCCGCGCGCAGGCAAGCGCGGGATCGCCGAGGTGGCCGCAGCGGCACGGGTTCATCGCCGCGACCAGCTGGACGCGCGCGGGGAAGGTGACGTGCGCGTTGGCGCGTGCGACCGAGACCCGGCCGGTTTCGATCGGCTGGCGCAGCGAATCGAGCACCGCGCGCTGATATTCGGGCAGCTCGTCGAGAAACAGCACGCCGAGGTGCGCGAGGCTGACCTCGCCGGGCCGGACCCTCAGCCCGCCGCCGACCAGCGCCGCCATCGACGCGCTGTGGTGCGGCGCGCGGAACGGGCGCGCGCGGATCAGCCGGCCGTCGCGCAGCTCGCCGGCGACCGAGGCGACCATCGACACCTCGAGCGCCTCGGCCGGCGTCAGATCGGGCAGGATGCCGGGCAGGCAGGCGGCGAGCAGCGACTTCCCCGCGCCCGGCGGGCCGACCATCAGCAAATTGTGTCCGCCCGCCGCGCTGATCTCGAGCGCGCGCTTGGCGGTCTCCTGGCCCTTGACCTGGCCGAGGTCGGGGCCGCCGCGCTCCACCTCGGCCTCACCGGGAACCGGCGGCGGCAGCTGGCCCGCGCCCTTGAAATGGTTGAGCAGCGCCAGCAGATCGGGCGCGCCGACGATTTCGATCCGCCCCGCCCACGCCGCCTCGGGGCCCTGCGCCGCCGGACAGACGAGCCCGAGCTCGCGCTCCGAGGCGTGGAGCGCGGCGAGCAGCACGCCGGGCGACGCCGCGACCCGCCCGTCGAGGCCGAGCTCGCCGACGACCACGTAGGAGGCAAGCGTCTCGGCGTCGATCACCCCCATCGCGCCGAGCAGGCCGAGCGCGATCGGCAAATCGTAATGCGAGCCTTCCTTGGGCAGATCGGCGGGCGAGAGATTGACCGTGATCCGCTTGGGCGGCAGCGCCAGGCCGATCGCGGCGATCGCGGCGCGGACGCGCTCGCAGCTCTCGCGCACCGCCTTGTCGGGCAGCCCGACGACGATGAACGCGGGCAAGCCGGGCGCGAGCTGGACCTGGACCTCGACCGCGCGCGCCTCGAGCCCGAGAAAAGCGACCGTGGCGACGTGCGCGACCATAGAATCCCCGCTCATCCGTTCGGGCTGAGCCTGTCGAAGCCCCTCATTTCTTGATTCCGCGAGAAAAGGAAGAGCACTTCGACAGGCTCAGTGCGAACAGGATTGTTAAGCTTAGTCGGTTTGCGCCCTTGCGTCCGCCCCGATTCGGCCCCACTTGGCC